>DFDR01000044.1:6587-15182 GCA_002369295.1 Desulfovibrionaceae bacterium UBA3823 | reverse complement strand
CGAGATGTTCCGCGTGACCACGCTCTCGCCCGGCGAAAAGGATCTGTTCAAGGACTTCTTCGGCAGGCAGGCCAACCTCACGGTCTCGGGCCAGCTTGAAGCCGAAGCCCTCGCCATGGGTCTCGGCCGGGTCTATACCTTCGGCCCCACCTTCCGGGCCGAAAACTCCAACACCCCCAGGCACGTGGCCGAATTCTGGATGGTCGAACCCGAGATGGCCTTCGCCGACCTCGGCGACATCATGGATCTGGGCGAAGAGCTCGTGCAGAGCGTCGTGGACGAGCTGCTGTCTTCCTCGGCTGAAGATCTGCGCCTCTTCGACCGCTTCGTGGAGCCGGGACTGCTCGGCAGGCTCAAGGATCTCACCGCCAGACCCTTTGCCCGCGTCAGCTACGGCGAAGCCGTGGAGATACTCGAGCGCAGCGGCCGGGACTTCGCCTTCCCCGTGACCTACGGCATCGATCTGCAGACTGAGCACGAGCGCTACCTCGCCGAAGAGCACTTCGGCAGGCCCACCATCGTCACCGACTACCCCATGAGCATCAAGGCCTTCTACATGCGGGTCAACGACGACGGCGAAACCGTGGCAGCCATGGACATGCTGGTGCCCCGCATCGGCGAGCTCATCGGCGGCTCCCAGCGCGAGGAGCGCCTCGACGTGCTCAAGGACCGCATGCTCGCCCTCGGCCAGCAGATGAGCGACTACAGCTGGTACCTCGATCTGCGGGAATTCGGCTCGGCGCCCCATGCGGGCTTCGGGCTCGGCTTCGAACGCCTGATCATGATGCTCACCGGCATCGCCAACATCAGAGATGTTCTGCCCTTCCCCCGCACGCCGGGCAGCATTGAATTCTAGCCTTTTTTGATTTGGCCTCACATTGCCGCCACTACTCGAACATTGCTGCAGGCGGCAAATAGAGTTTGCTGGCGCTCAGCATTGCTTGTCTCTGCGATGCGTCCGCAACGAAGCAGAAACCGGCCTCCGTCCCTCCTGCAGGAGGGACGGAGGCCGGAAACGTTCTGCGGTGCGCTTGAAGGATATGGCGTGCCTGGCGATGCGCCGCTACGCGAGCACCCACTCGACGACGGCGTCGGCCATCATGGCCGCGGCCTGCGTAACGCGGGGCGCCAGCGGGGGATGGTCGGCAATATCGCTGGCAAAGTCGCCGACGACGGTCAAAAGGCCCACGTCGCGCCTGCACATGGCAGGGCCGCCGAAGCCGCCCATGCCGGAGGCGGAAAAGACCCGCTTGCCGGCCAGCAGGGCGCGCTCGGCCACAAGGCGCTTGCTCTCAGGCGCATCGAAGCACTCAAGCCAGAAGTCGGCGCGGGCCACCATGCCGTCGGCGGCCTGATCCGTCATGCGCTCCAGGAGCGCGGCGACATCGATGGCCGGACAGAGGCGGCGCAGATGCGCCGCAAGCGCCTCCGCCTTGGGCATGCCGATGTCGTCGGGGAAGTACTGCTGGCGGTTGAGATTGCTCGCCTCGACGGCATCGAAGTCCACGAGCAGGAAGCGCCTGAATCCCGTCCGGGCGAGCATCATGGCCGCATTGGAGCCAAGCCCTCCGCAGCCGGCCACGCCGACCGTCAGCGCTCCCAGCTTTGCCAGCGCCTCTCTGCCGAGGTAGCGCGACAGCCCCTTCGTCAGGACGTCCATCTACCCGGCCTTGGCGGTGGATGTGCAGGTGGGATCTTCCCAGTCCTTGATGACGGGCTGGTAGCCGAAGGAGACGATGTCGGCCATCATCTGCTCCACGCTGCGGCTGTCGGTGATGTCGAACTGCGGAGGCGTTTCGCTGTTCTTCACGCGGCCGCCAACGGCGGTGGAGACGCCGGCAGAGACGCGGTTGACGCAGATCTGCATGAGATGGTTGCGCATGCTGGCGCTTTCCCTTGAGGAGCAGGTAATGGTGTCGCGGGGCAGGAAGATGCGCAGGGCGGTCACGTACTGCACGAAGCGCCTGTCGTCCAGCTCGCGGGGGATCTCGAAGAAGCCCTCGTGCGAGCAGATGCGCGGGATGCTGACGCCGATGTCCGTGCCGGGGAAGCGGCGCTGCAGCCACCAGGCATGCAGGCCAGTGGCGAAGCCGTCGTGCCAGAGTTCCTCGAGGCCCAGCAGGGCGCCGACCCCGAGAGAGCGCATGCCGGCCCGGCCGGCCCGCTCGGGGGCGTCGAGGCGGAACTCGTAGACGCTCTTGGGGCCTGCGGGATGCAGGTACTTGTAGAGCTCGGGATTGTAGGTCTCCTGGAACATGGTCATGTTGTTGACGCCGGCATTGACCATGAGCGCGTACTGGTCGTCGGTGAGGGAGTAGACCTCGATGCCGATGGAGGCGAAAAGCGGCTTGATGCGCCGCACGGCGGAGGCGATGTACTCGGGCGTGGAGATGCCGGGCGCCTCGCCGGTCAGCAGCAGGATGTCCTGGAAGCCCTGCCTCCAGATGGCGAGCGCCTCCTGGTAGGCCTCGTCCACGGTGAGGTGGGTGCGCTTCTGCTTGTTCTCCACCTTGAAGCCGCAGTAGCGGCAGTGGTTGGTGCACACGTCGGAGATGTAGAGCGGCGTGAAGATGTTGACGGCGCGGCCGAAGTAGCGGTTCGTTATCTCCTTGGCGCGCTGGGCCATATTCTCGAGGTAGGGGGCCGCGGCCGGAGAGAGCAGGGCCAGGAAGTCGGCAGGCTCCAGCTGCTCCTTGTTGAGGGCCCAGGCAACGTCGGCCGCGGTCGTCTGCTTGACGGCCTTCTCGCGGGCCTGCCTGTCGTTGCAGGCTGCCCAGTATTCAGTGAAGGTTTCCATGTCTGCACGCCCCGCTAGCGGAGGAAGCCGGTCAGGGGAGACGAGGCGCTCGCACCCTGCTCGAGGGTGCGGGAGCCGCCGAAGCCGGCAAGGTAGGCGAGGCGCCCGGCGCGCACGGCCAGGCCGAAGGCCCTGGCCATCTCGACGGCGTCCCTGGCGGAGGCGATGCCGGTGTTGACGAGGCAGGCGTCGGCGCCCATCTCCATGGCCTCGCAGGCCTCGGAGGGACGGCCTATGCCGGCGTCCACGACCACCGGCACCTTCATCTCGTCGATGAGGACGGCGATCATTTCCCTGGTGCGCAGGCCGCGGTTGGTGCCGATGGGCGAGGCCAGGGGCATGACGCAGGCCGCGCCGGCGTCCACGCAGGCCCTGGCAACGTACAGATCGGGATTGATGTAGGGCAGGACCGTGAAGCCCTCCTTGGCCAGAATCTCGGTGGCCTTGGCGGTGGCGTAGCCGTCGGGCAGAAGGCGGATGGTGTCGTTGATGACCTCGATCTTGATCCAGTCGCCGCACCCGGCCGCCCTGGCGATGCGGGCGAGGCGCACGGCCTCCTCGGCGGTTCTGGCGCCGGAGGTGTTGGGGAGCAGGCGCATGTGGGCCGGGATGTGGCCCATGATGCCGCGCTGTTCGGCATCGACGCGGCGCATGGCCACGGTGACGACTTCGGAGCCGCTGGCCTCCGCCACCTTGGGAATGAGGTCGTCGGAACGGTACTTGCCCGTGCCAATGAAAAGGCGGCTCGTCAGTTCCACGCCGCCGAGAATGAATTTGTCTTCCATGGATCTTCCTCCAGTGCAGTCTCAAGCACGCAGTGCAAAACGGGCAGGCAGGGCCTACCCTCCGCCCACGAACTGGATGACCTCAATCTCGTCGCCATCGGCAACCGGCGTCGTGCCGAAGGCGTCCTTCGGGACGATCTCCCTGTTGCGCTCCACCACGACCTTGGCCGGATCGGCCTTGAGGCTCAGGACGACATCGGTGACGGAGGCGCCCTCGGGCGCCTCCAAGGCCTTGCCGTTCACGGTAATGTTCAGCATTGAAATCCCTCGCTTGAAAACAAAAAGTCCACCTTGCCTTGCTCTCCAAGGAAAGTGGACGTTCAGCCGCACGCGGCCTGGCCGGACAGCTTTCCCTTCGGCAGCATTGCCTGCATCAGGTGCCGGGACGGACAGCGCCGTCCCCGGGGTCAGAACTCAAGGTTCTTTCTCAGCCCCTCCAGGCTCCCCCAGCTTTCATCGAGCCAAGCTGATACCACCAGCGGCAAGGGCGTGACAAGCGCAATTCGCTGGCCGCTATCCCCGGCGGCGGCGGAAGCGCCGGACAAGTTCGCGCACTTCCTGCCTCGAGAGGCCGAGCAGCAGGGGGAAGCACAGGGCGATGCCGGCGATGGCCACCGTGTAGAGCACGCCTGCGCAGAAGAAGCGCAGAATGGAGTCCGAGCCGCCCAGGCCGAGCTCCAGGGTCAGCAGGCGGCAGCCGAAGGCGCAGCCGAGCAGCACGGCGAGGCTCCAGATCTGGTGCAGGACGTTGCGCCAGAAGGCCAGCGGCACGAAGCGGGAGGCCAGCCAGAGGTAGAGGTTGACCGTGAGGATCTGCACGCCGACGGTCTTGCAGGCAAGGCCCGCCGCGCCGAGACCGAAGCCGTGAAGGGATGCCGGCGCAAGCAGGACCCAGGCCGCGGCCAGGCCGTAGACGCACTCGAGGGCCTGCATGTTGCGCAGCACCGTCGTGCGGCCTGTGGCGTGGAAGATGGAGCCGGCAAGCTGGCCGTAGGCCTGGTGGAGGGGGTAGAGGGCCATGATCTGCACGGGCAGGATGGCGCTGGCGAATTCGCTGCCGCCGAAGATCTTGACGAGCACGGGCGCCTCGGCCAGCGTGAAGCAGGAGAAATAGGCTGCCACCACGTAGAGCATGGGAGCGAAGCGGTTCACGAGGGATCCCATGGCCTGGAGATCCTGCCTGCCCCAGGAGATGGAGAGCTCGCGCATGAGCAGGGGCGTCATGGCGGAGACGAAGAGGAAGCAGGCCATGCTTACCTTCTGGGAGAGGGCGAAGAAGCCCTGCTCTGCTGCGCCGTCGAACCACTGCAGGAGCCAGCGCTCTGCCGCCACCATGAAGAAGGCCAGAAGCGCCTGCACGAACAGGGGGTTGGAGTAGTCGAAGAACTCCCTGGCGTAGGCGCGGCGCTGGGCCGGAGCAAGTTCCATGGAAAGGCGACCACCCGGCTCCCACTGGCCCCGGCCTGCCTTGACGGTCACCCACCAGAAGCCGATGGCCGTCGCGCCCAGCATGAGGTACTGCTGGCCGAAGAGCGTCCAGACGTCCAGCCGGTCCGCAAAGAAGAGGCCGACGAGCAGGCCCACGGACAGGAGCGAGATGACGGTGCGCACCAGCTCAGACTGCACGGTGGCGCCGATGGCGTCGTTCATGGAGCGCAGCACCCTGCCCCACCAGGTCAGGAAGGCCCAGACGGCGGCCAGCGGCGCCAGCCACAGGGGCACTTCCGGCATGAGCAGCCGGCCGGCAGGCTCCCAGAGCCACACGAGGGCGCCGGCCCCCAGCGTCACGGCAAGCACGAGCAGGCTGGCGCGCATGTAGAAGGCGACCAGCCCCCGCTCCGTCTGCCGGCGGGACAGGGCGTTGTAGAAGCAGGTGCTCGTGCCCATGTCGAGGAAGCCCGAGAGCTGGGTGAAGAGGTTGGTGGCAAAGCTGTAGCAGCCGTACATCTTCGGGCCGAGGGCGCGCGGGAGGACGGCTTCCATGGCAAGGTAGACGGGCACCGAGGCGACGTTGGCCAGGAGCTTGAAGAGGTAGCGCTTCGCGAGGGTGGGGGTGGAGGCCGGCATGCGGGGGAGTCGTGCTCTGCGTTTGAAAGTTCGCTTCAGTTCAGCCGCTTCGGCATGCTGGCCGTGGCCGCGGCAGCCGCTTTGGGGAGCGCAACACTAGCCTCTTTCCCCCCTGCCCACAAGGGGCGAATCCCGCGTCCACCAGCACTGGGAGCTCGCTGAAAGCCGGCCGCACGCATTTTGACGGGGCGAGGCTTTTGCCATAAAATCCCCTGCCTTTACCGCTTTCTTATCTCGAGGTTTTTTCATGAACGACAAGCAAAGCTGCCTGATGAAGCAGGGCCTGGAAAAGGCCCCGCACAGATCCCTGCTCTACGCCCTCGGCCTGACCAAGGAGGAGATCTCCCGCCCCCTCATCGGCGTCGTGAACTCCGCCAACGAAATCGTGCCCGGCCACATGCATCTCGACAGGATAGCCGAGGCCGTCAAGGCCGGCATCCGCATGGCCGGCGGCACGCCCATCGAATTTCCCGCCATCGCCGTCTGCGACGGCATAGCCATGAACCACGAGGGCATGCGCTTCTCCCTGCCCTCCAGGAACCATATTGCCGACAGCTGCGAAATCATGGCCCGGGCCCACGCCTTCGACGGCCTGGTCTTCATCCCCAACTGCGACAAGAGCGTGCCCGGCATGCTCATGGCCATGATGCGCCTCAACCTGCCCTCGATCCTCGTCTCCGGCGGCCCCATGCTTCCCGGCTACGCGGCCAGCGGCAAGCACGCAGACCTCATTTCCGTGTTCGAGGCCGTCGGCGGCTTCAAGGCCGGCAAGCTCACCCAGGAAGAGCTCGACGTCATGGAGGAGAAGGCCTGTCCCGGCTGCGGCTCCTGTGCCGGCATGTTCACCGCCAACTCCATGAACTGCCTCGCCGAGACCATAGGCGTCGCCCTGCCCGGCAACGGCACCATCCCCGCCGTCTATGCGGCCCGCATCCGCCTGGCCAAGCATGCCGGCATGCGCGTCATGGATCTCCTGCGGAACAACATCCGCCCGCTCGACATCGTGACCCGCAAGAGCGTCGAGAACGCCATCACCGTGGACATGGCCCTCGGCTGCTCGACCAACACCGTGCTGCACCTGCCGGCCATCTTCGGCGAGGCCGGCCTCGACATCAACCTGGACATCTTCGACCAGGTCAGCCGCAAGGCCCCCAACCTCTGCCACCTCTCCCCTGCGGGCAAGCACTACATGACCGACCTCGACCAGGCCGGCGGCATACTCGCCGTCATGAGCGAGCTGGACAAGGCGGGGCTCATCCACAAGGACTGCCTCACCGTCACCGGCAAGACCGTGGGCGAGAACATCAGCGAAACCGGCGCCCATGTCCTCGACTACGAGGTCGTGCGGCCCATCGACAATCCCTATCTCAAGGACGGCGGCATCTCGGTGCTTCGCGGCAACATCGCCCCCGACGGCTGCGTGGTCAAGAAGGCCGCCGTGGCGCCGGAAATGCTGTGCCGCGACGTGAAGGCCAAGGTCTTCTACGGCGAGGAGGACGCCATGAAGGCCATCCTCGACGGCAAGATCAAGCCCGGCGACGGCGTGGTCATCCTCTACGAAGGCCCCCGCGGCGGCCCCGGCATGCGCGAAATGCTCTCCCCCACTGCGGCCATCACCGGCATCGGCCTCGGCAAGGACGTGGCCCTGCTCACCGACGGCCGCTTCTCCGGCGGCACCAACGGCGCGGCCATAGGGCACATCTCGCCTGAGGCCGCCGACGGCGGACCCATCGGCCTCGTCAGAGACGGCGACGTCATCCACATCGACATCCCGAACCGCATCCTCGAACTCAAAGTCAGCGACGAAGAGCTTGCCAAGAGGAAGGCGGAATACAAGGCTCCCGACAGGAAGAGCCCCTACGAGATCCTGCGCCGCTACGCCTCGCAGGTGACGAGCGCCGACACGGGCGCCCGCTACAGAAAGATCTAGCTCCATCCAGCTCCACTCAGGGGGAGGAGGCCGCAGGCTCTCCTCCCCCGCCTGCTTTTTTCCCCCAGCAGAGCATCGCCATGGGTTTCCTCCAGTGCCTTTCCGCCGTCTGCAGTCTCGCCCTTGTCTGCCTTGCAGGTCTTGCCATCGTCAAGACGCGCCTGCTCCCCGAGTCCTTCAAGACTGCCCTGCCCAAGCTCGTCACCTACGTGGCGCTGCCGCCCTACCTCTTCCACTCCATCGTCACCACGATGGACAGCTCCGAACTGGCAGGATTCCTCGCCGGCACCTTCGTCCCCTTCGCCTCCATCTTCCTCTCCTTCGGCACGGCGTGGGTGCTGGGCAAAATGTTTCACGTGAAGCATTTCCACTCGGGGCTGTATCTCAGCAGCTTCTCCACCTCCAGCGCCATCTTCATCGGCATCCCCATCTGCGACGCCCTCTTCGGCAGCCGGGGCATCCCCTATGCCCTGCTCTACTACTTCGCCAACGCCACCTTCTTCTGGACCATAGGCAGCTACCTCATCATCCGCGACGGAAGCACCAAGGCAGAGCGCATCACCGTCCGGAAGTTCTTCAGAAACCTCCTCTCCCCGCCCTTCCTCGGCTTCTTCGCAGGCCTCCTTTTTGCCCTCTTCGGCTGGCGCCTGCCCAGCTTCTGCATGACAGCCCTGCACACCGTGGGGCAGCTCACAACGCCACTCTCCCTCATCTTCATCGGCATCTCGCTCGCCGACATGCGCTTTTCGAGAGAAAGCTTCTCCAGGGACCTGCTGCTGGCAGCCGCAGGCAGGCTCCTCGTCTCGCCCCTCATCATGGCGGCCGTCGTCGCCGTCTGCGGGGTCAAGGGCATCATGGGCGCCATCTTCATCCTGCAGTCGGCGCTGCCGGCCGTCATGCAGGCAGCCATACTCAGCGCCAACTACAAGACCGACCCCGAATTCGGCACCCTCATCGTCAGCCTGACCACAGTCCTCTCCATCCTGACCGTCCCGCTCGTCATGACCCTTGTCTAG
>DFDR01000044.1:0-6530 GCA_002369295.1 Desulfovibrionaceae bacterium UBA3823 | reverse complement strand
CTAGCAGTCTAGCCGTGCAGCCGGCAGGCCTGGCCGGAGGAGCATGCCGGCTTCGCAGCAGGCCTGGCCCATGGCCTCGTGCTCGGCCAGAGTGCAGAGAGCGCGCCCTCCGTGCAGGGAGAGGGGAGACCGCCCCGGCATCGCCATGCGCCCGTGGCTCGCGTCCTCCTGCCAGTCCCGCTGCGCCCTGCGCCGCCGCGCTGTGGAAGGCCAAAGCGAAAGCGCGCCGCGAAAGCCCCTCCGGACCTGCGCGGCGCGCATGAAGTCTGCCTGGCAGACAGCCTACTTGGCGTGCTCGTTCAAGACGTCGAGCATCGTGCGGCTAGGGCTGATGGTGCAGGCGTCGATAAACTCCTGCAGATCGGCATCCGAGTTCAGCACGCTCTTCGCCGTGTTCCTGAACTTGCGGTTGTAGCCGTCGAGCCAGATGATGAAGCCGCTGGCATCGTCGGGATTGAGCGCGTAGTCGCGGCAGGTGGAGGTGTGGGCGTTCCAGTGCCCTTCGGGCACGGGGCCGGTCTTGCGCGCCTCGCGCCACGGGTTGATCACGGGCACGTCGGGGCGCTTCTGGCACCACATGAAGGTCTGCTGCATCATGACCTGCACGGTGTCTGGGGAAGCCACGTCCATCTTCAGCTCGGCGGCCACGTAGCCGTCGATCTGCAGCGCCTGAAAGAGCGGGGGCTCGCCCTTCATGATGCCGGGCTCGGAAACCAGCTCCGCGCAGACGTAGGTCGCGGGATCGATCTTGTCGTTGTCGGCGCAGGCCAAGCCAGGGCAGGCCAGCGCCAGCAGGCAGGCGAGAAGCAATTTCCTCACGGTTGTCCTCCTTGCAGGGGCGCCGGAAGCAGGCGCCCCGGAGAGATGCTAGGCCTCGAAGCGGCTGGCCTCGTTGATGAGGACGGAGTCGAGCGGCACGTCGTCGTAGGGCGGACGCGTGCCGGTCTTGGTCTTGCCGATCTTGTCGACGACGTCCATGCCGTCCACGACCTTGCCGAACACGCAGTAGCCCCAGCCCTGCACGGTGGGAGCGGTGTAGTTCAGGAATTCGTTGTCCACGAGGTTGATGAAGAACTGGGCGGTGGCGCTGTGGGGATCCATGGTGCGGGCCATGGCGATGGTGCCGCGGTCGTTCTTGAGGCCGTTGTCGGCTTCGTTCTTGACAGGGGCATTGGTGGGCTTCTCCTCCATTTTCAGGGTGAGGCCACCGCCCTGGATCATGAAGCCCTTGATGACGCGGTGGAAGATGGTGTTCTTGTAGAAGCCCTCGTCGACGTACTTGAGGAAGTTGGCCACCGTCTCGGGAGCCTTGTCGGGATAGAGCTCGATGAGGATTTCGCCTTCGGTGGTGTCGAGCAGGACGTTCGGATTCTCAGCCATGGGATGTCTCCTTGGAAGCCTCCGGCGCTCCCAGGGGACGCACCGGGCGTGTATTTTTGGTGGAGCCGTTGTACGTTAACTGAAAACCATTGACAACTCGGGCACTCGGCATACCGTAGCGCGGCGATTCAACCCTCAAGCCCCGGATCCGCATATGGACAATGCCTCCCCCCTCTCGCGCAGAGAAGCCCTCGCACAGGCCCAGGAAGCCCTGCTTGCCTGGTTTGGCGCCCACATGCGTCCCCTGCCCTGGCGCAGGGACTACGACCCCTACCGCGTCTGGATATCGGAGATCATGCTCCAGCAGACCCAGATGGAGCGCGGGGTGCAGTACTTCGAGCGCTGGATGGACGCCTTCCCCACCCTGGAGGCGCTGGCAGGAGCGCCGGAGGAAGAGGTGCTCAAGCTCTGGGAGGGCCTTGGCTACTACGCGCGGGCCCGCAATCTGATCAAGGCCGCCCGCGCCGTCGTCCAGGAGCGCGGGGGCGCCTTTCCCGCCAGCTTCGAGGAGCTGCGCGCCCTTCCCGGCATCGGCCCCTACACGGCGGCCGCCGTGGCCAGCATCGCCTTCCAGGAGGACGTGCCCTGCATCGATGCCAACGTCGAGCGCATCATTGCCCGGCTGCTCGACATTGACACCCCAGTCAAGGAGAAGGCGGCCCAGGAGGCCATAGCCGAGGCTGCGCGCCTGCTGCTCCCCAGAGGCAGGGCCAGGGAGCACAACCAGGCCATGATGGAGCTCGGCGCCCTTGTCTGCGCCAGGCGGCCGGACTGCCCCCGCTGTCCGCTCTCGCCCTGGTGCCTTGCCCGCAAGCGGGACACGGCCGAGCACCGGCCCGTCAAGAAGCCGGGCGCCGGACCCGTCGAGCTCGTGCTTGCCTCGGGCGTGCTCCTGCACGGGGGTCGCTGCTTCATCCAGAAGCGCGAAGAGGACGACGTCTGGGGCGGGCTCTGGGAATTTCCCGGCGGCTGCGCCGAAAAGGGCGAGCGGCCGGAGAAGGCCGTGGTGCGCGAATATCTGGAGGAGACGGGCTTTGCCGTCAAGGTGCTCGGCAAGTACGGGGTGCTCAAGTCCACCTACACCAACCACCGCATCACCCTGCACTTCTACGCCCTGGCCTTTGCCGGGGACAAGCCGGGACCAGCGCCCGAAGCGCCGGTCCTGACCGCGGCCTCCGAATCCCGCTGGGTTCCCGTGAAGGAGCTTGCCGGCTTCGCCATGCCCTCGCTCTACAGGAAGGCTGCCGACGCGCTTTCCGGAGGCCAGTGGGGCATGCTCGGCCTGCTTTTTCCCAAGGCCTGAGGCCTCTCGCCGTCAAAATTTGCGATCCAGCGACAAAAAGGCATGAAATTGCTTGACATTCCGGCCGCTTCCCTTTAAGAGTCTGCCGTCAGCGCGGCTCGCAAGAGTCGCAACATCCATTTGAGAACATCGAAGTTCACGAAAGGGTGGCCTGAAGAGGCCCCCTTTTTTTTGGCCCGTGCAGCTGGAGAGGGAAGGTACGAAGTTGTCAGCAAACGCATTGAAAGACGCCGTTCTCGCGCTCGCCGAGCCCGCCGTCGAAGCGGAGGGGCTCAGTGTCTGGGGACTTGAGATCCTGGAGTCGGGACGCATGGCGATCCGGCTCTTCGTCGACATGCCGGAACCGGCAGGCGGGGAAAGCGTCCAGGAAGCGGCCCCAGACCAGGCGCTAAACCAGGCCCAGGACGATGCCGGCAGCGACGCCCTTGCGCAGATTTCGGCAAGCGTCGACCAGTGCGAGCGCATCTCGCGCCAGCTCGCCCTGGCTCTCGACATGGAAGACCTCATCGACAGGGCCTACACGCTGGAAGTCTCGTCGCCCGGCTTCAACCGGATCTTCTTCTCCCTGGATCAGATGCGCCCCTACGTAGGCGACATGGTCGAGGCCCGCATGCACGAGGCCTGGGCGCCCGAGGGCCAGACGCCCCGCCGCGTCTGGAAGGGCCTTCTCGAGGCGGTGGACGGGGAGAGCTTCACGCTCGCGCCGGCCCGGATTGGCGACGAGGGCCAGGCAGTCCGCGAAGACGCGCCTGCGGCCGCCATTCCCTTCGACAGGGTCCGCAGGGCCAGCCGCATCCATATTTTCACTCGGCCGCAGAAGCCAGGCAAGGGCGCCAAGCCCGGCAAAGCCAGGAAGTCGCCGGCCAAAGAGGTAAGATAGCGCCATGAATCTTGATCTGAAAAAGGCCATAGACACCATCTGCAAGGACAAGGGCCTGGACCGCAGCATGCTCATTGAAACGCTGGAGGAGGCCGTCCGGACCTCGGTGCTGCGCCGCTACGGCGAGGACATCGACGTCGAGGTCACCTACAACGAGGACTCCGGGGACATCGAGGTCTACCAGTTCAAGATCGTCGTTCCAGACGGCGAACTGGAGAACGACGACACCCAGATCGAGTACAGCGAAGCCTGCTCGCACGATCCCTCGGTGCAGATCGACGACGAGATGGGCTTCCGCGTCAAGGTCGAGGATCTCGGCCGCATTGCCGCACAGTCCGCCAAGCAGGTCATCATCCAGCGCATGCGCGATGCCGAGCAGAAGCTCATCTACGACGACTTCAAGGAGCGCATCGGCGAGATTGTCTCCGGCACCGTGCAGCGCCGCGACAAGGGCGGCTGGGTGGTCAACCTCGGCCGCACCGAGGCCCTGCTCGAGCGCGGGGAGCAGATCCCCAAGGAGCACTACAAGCGCGGCGACCAGCTCCAGGCCATCATCATCGACGTGCACAAGGAGGGCCGCGGGCCCCAGGTCATCATCTCCCGCTCCCACCGCGACTTCATGGCTGCCCTCTTCCGCCGCGAAGTGCCCGAGGTGGACGACGGCATCATCCAGATCATGGGCATCGCCCGCGACCCCGGCTCCCGCGCGAAGGTGTCCGTGCTCTCGCGCGAGCGCGACGTCGATCCGGTGGGTGCCTGCGTGGGCGTGCGCGGCTCGCGCATCCAGAACATCGTCCAGGAGCTGCACGGCGAGCGCATCGACATCGTCGTGTGGAGCTCCGACATCGCCACCTACGCGCGCAACGCGCTGGCGCCGGCGCTGGTCACCCGCATCGTCGTCGACGAGCCGAACAACCTCCTCGAGGTCATCGTTCCCGACGACCAGCTGACCAACGCCATCGGGCGCAAGGGCCAGAACGTCAAGCTGGCGGCCCGCCTGCTCGGCTGGAAGGTCGACATCTTCACCGAGAGCAAGTACTCGGGCGGCGGCGCCCTCGGCCATGGCCTCCAGCAGGTGGCCAGCGTTGCCGAAGTTTCCATAGAGGCGCTCGTCAACGCCGGCTACACCACGCTGGACAAGCTCCGCGCTGCCAGCGACGCCGAACTCGGCTCGACGCTCGGCATCAGCGACGGGCGCATCGCCGAGCTGCGCCAGGCCATCAACTTCCTGGCCCCTGTGGTCGAGAAGGCTCCCGACCCGGCCGACGTCGAGGTGCTCCGTTCAGCGCGCGAAGCCGAAGACGGCGAAGCGCAGGAAGGGCTCCATGGCGAAGAAGGAAGGGACTAGCCAGTTCGAAGGGCCCGTCCGCATGTGCGTCGTCTGCCGCCAGCGCCTTCCCAAGCGGGAGCTCATGCGCTACGTGCGGACCGAAGACGGCGCCCTCGATTACGATGCAGAACAGACCAGCCAAGGCAGGGGCTGGTACGTGTGCCGGCAAGAGGCTTGTCAGAAGAAATTTCTCAAATTCAGATTGTCGCCGCGGCACATGGGGGGAAAACAATGAGTGATAAGAAAATCAAGATCAAAGAGCTTGCGTGCGAGCTGAAGGTGAGCAATCCCGACATGCTCAAGGCCGCAATGGACGAAGGCATTTCCGCGCGCAACTCCGCTGCGTCCGTGACGCCCGAGGAGGCAGACCGCCTCCGCAAGCATTTCGACAAGCTCCGCGGCGACGACAAGAGCAAGGAAGTCATCGTCCGCCGCCGCACCGGCCCCCGTCCGCCCCGAGGCGAAAGGGGACGCGCCCAGGCAAAGTCGGGAGAGGCTCCCGAAGCCAAGCCGGCAGAGCTTGCCGCCGATCAGGCCCAGAGCCAGCCTGCAGGCCAGGAGGCCCCTGCGGCGCCCGTCAAGGCGCCTGTCCAGGAGCAGGCTCCGCAGGCCGAGGCCAAGCCCCAGGCTGAGCCTCAGGCCCAAGCGCCCGCGTCCGAGGCGCCCAAGGAGGCTTCGGCCCTCGAGGCCCGCGAGGGCCAGGCGGCCGAAGCCGGCGAGGATCGCAGGGCCAGCGACGATCGTCCGCGCGAGCAGGCCGGCGGCGAGGCCGAAGCGCCCCGCGTGCGCATTATCTCCCGTCCTGAGGCACCCGCAGCCACGGCCCAGCCGGCACGGCGCACCGAGCGTTCCGACAGGCCCTCAGGCACCCGCTCCGAGAGGACCGATCGCGGCGACAGGCCCTCGGGTCCCCGCTCCGAAAGGTCTGACCGCGCGCCCCGCTCGCCCCGTTCCGACGGTCAGGGACGCCCCCCCCGTTCCGACGGCCAGGGACGTCCGTCCCGCTCCGACGGCCAGAACCGTCAGGACGGCGCCCGCAGAGGCGGCCCCTCCCAGCATGCGCGTCCGGCAAGGCCCGGCGGCGCACCCGGCCAGGGCTTCCGCTCCGACGGCTCCCGCGGCTCCCGCCCGTCCATGGGCGGCTTTGGCGGAGGCGAGGATCAGCCCCTCGACAGCCGCAGCGGCCAGAGCAAGAAGAAGCGCAACAAGGGGCGCCGCACCGTCGATTTCCAGGCCGGCGGCTTCGGGCACCATCAGGAGGAGCACGACGCTCCGCGCGTGCGCGGCAAGGGCCACCGCAAGGGCGGCAAGCCCCAGGCTCCCGCGCCCGTGACCCAGCCCCTGAAGCAGGCCAAGCGCAAGCTGCGCATCGAGAACGCCATCCGCGTTTCCGACATGGCGCACCAGATGGGCCTCAAGGCCAACGAGATCATCAAGGTGCTCTTCAACCTTGGGATCATGGCGACCATCAACCAGTCCATCGACTTCGACACGGCGGCCATCGTTGCGGCCGAGTTCAGCTACGAGGTGGAGAAGACGGGCTTCGAGGAGAAGGACTACCTGGAGGAGCAGGTTCCGGACAAGCCCGAGGATCTCAGGCCCCGTCCTCCGGTCGTCACCATCATGGGCCACGTCGA
>DFDR01000033.1 GCA_002369295.1 Desulfovibrionaceae bacterium UBA3823 | reverse complement strand
CGACATCTACACCGCGGCCCTCTAGTCTCCATACGACTGCACCGGCATGCCGCGCAAGCGGCATGCCGAACTCGAGGGGGAATCCGTCTCGTTGCGGATTCCCCTTTTGCATTCTACAATGGGTCGCCGTCCGTCCCGCGCCGCTTGCGTGCCAGAAGAGCCTGGCGGGGCGGGAACTCTTTTGCTTGCAGGGGGGCCGTCATGCAGGAACTGCCCATCGGAGTGGACAACTTTGCGGTGCTCCGCCAGAAGGACCGGCTCTACGTGGACAAGACGCAGCGTCTGGCGGAAGTGGCCGACAGGTACGACTGGGTCTTTCTTGCCAGGCCCCGGCGCTTTGGCAAAACGCTGGCAGTGTCCACGCTGGAAGCCATGTTTTCCGGCCGGACAGAGCTTTTTCAGGGGCTGGCCGCAGAGGGCTGGGTGGCGAAGCAAAGCGAAAAGCCAAAGCCCGTGCTTCGTCTGAACATGGCCTTTCTGCCTTCCTTGGGGACGGTGCAGGATTTGAACGATGCGCTGGTGTCGCTCCTGCAGGAAAGAGCAAAAGCGCATGGCGTGCCAGTGCCGAGAGAAAAGCATGCCAGCATGATGCTGAACAGTGTCATGCAGAGCATCTATAACAAGTCAGGACATATTGTTGTACTAATCGATGAGTATGACAAACCTATCCTTGACAATATCGACGATATAGAAAAAGCTAACGAAATTAGACGTTTATTTGGATTATTTTTTAGCGCTTTAAAAGCTTGTAGCGAGTATATTTCTTTTGTGTTTATAACTGGAATATCTAAATTTGCAAAATTTGGTTTATTTTCTCCAATGAATAATCTAAACGATATCTCAAACGATAAGAGATATGGTGATATTCTTGGGTGTAGTCAGGAAGAATTAGAGAAAAATTATGATTATTGGATTAAAAAAACAGCAAAATCAATGAATATAAGTTGTGAGCTGTTATTAGAAAAGGTAAAAAAATACTACGATGGCTTTTCATTTAATGGTGAGATAAAAGTATATAATCCATTTTCTTTGAATTCTTTTTTTGATAAAGAACGGTTTGACAATTATTGGTATAATGCAGGACAATCTTCATTTTTTATAAAATGGATAAAAAGACATGGGATAAAAGATCCAGAGGAATATAGACATTTAATTGTTCCTATTGATTTTGCGGATTTAGATGAAATTGAAAGAGCAAGACCAGAAAGTTTTTTATATCAAGCTGGATATTTGACAATAGAAAAACTTGAGGAACAACAAATTACTTTAGATTATCCAAATTATGAAGTTGTAAATGCTATTTCAAAATTATATGCACAATATATATACAAAATAGATGGTTTTGTGACAGTGGGGAATGATATTTGGCATGCGCTAGAAAATCATGATTTGAAAAAACTTATAAATGTATACAATATTGCTATTGCAAAATTACCGTATGATGAGTTTCCAATTCGTAATGAATACTGGTATCGCATGGTTTTTGAGTCTGTATTGAGAGGTGCCGGCTTTATTACATATGCAGAGGTTCATACATACAAAGGACGAAGTGATATTGTTATTCAATATAAAAATGATATTTTTGTTATTGAATTTAAACTTGCAAAGAATAAAAAATATACCAAGTAAGATACGAGAAGGATGGAAACAGATACGAAAAAATGAATATGCCAAGGGATACAAAGACAATGGTCGTTATGTATCTGAATCTGTTATTGTTATTGATGACAAAAATAAAGAAGCATTCATCTCAGAATCTGACAATATATAGCTAATTATTAAGAGCATGTGATAGATGATTGATATGAAGATGTTGCCGATTGGCGTACAGGATTTTTCGCATTTGCGCATGCAGAACATGCGGTACGTTGACCAGTTTAGAGTATCCCAACAGAGAGGTGCGAAACGTCTTTTCCAAGCTCTATTTGGAGCACATGTGCCATGTTGAACAGTTTGTCTCGCTTGGCAACGATCGCTGGCAGGTTCTTGGCAACGGTGATTTTGCAGAGATGATCAAGAGTTACAAGAGCGCTCTCGTCAAGGTGCAATACGAAAATTTCCCCAGCCGCAACGAGGACTGGTACCGCATGCTCTTCGACATGCTGCTGGGGGCCGGGTCATCGTGCATGCCGAAGCGCGTACCTTCCGAGGGCGCAGCGATGCTGTCATCCAGCTTGGCGACACGGTCTACGTCATAGAGTTAAAGCTTGTCCACAACGCGGAGGCCCTGCCGGCTTCGATTCTGGAAGGGCAGGGCCAGATGGCTGGCAGGGGCTATGCCGAAGGCTGCAGGGCCAAGGGACGCCGCGTGCTCGAGCCCGTGGTTGTCGTCGACGGCAAGCTCAGGCAGGCTGTCTGCATTCCTGCCGTCGCGAGCGAGGCCTGACGCGCCGGCCTTGGCAGGACACGCGCTTTCGGGCAGGGCTTGCTAGGGCCTGGCAGGCGCAGCGCCGCCGAGGCGTTCGGCAAGGTAGTCGCCGTAGGCCTGCAGCAGCCGGCTTTCGGCCGCAACCACGGTCTTGAACGTCTCCTGGCCTATGGCTGCAGGCAGCTGGACGCTTTCTTCGCCCGTCCAGCCGCCCCGGGCCATGACGCGGCTGGCATTGGCATCGACGAGGGTCCAGCGGGCTTCGAGGCAGACGTGGCCGGCAAGGTCGCCCTCCAGGCGGACGATGTCGATGACGAGGTTGTAGGCAGCCGCGATGTGGGCGTCCTGCGAGGGCAGGACCGTGATCCCGCGGCCGAGCAGGGGCCTGGCAAGGCGCTGTCGCAGCACTCGGGCAACGCCTTCGTCGAGGGGTTCGCCCCACATGTTGAACTGGGGCACGTCGAGCACGGCGCCGTCGGTGCCGCGCAGCACGACGGCCTTGGTGTCGAGGTAGGCCGGCAGGGTGACGCTGCAGACGGCCAGCGTGGTGCGCGGCAGGCTTTCGGCGGCCAGGGGCTGGGCCTGGCTGTCGAGGATGTAGTAGCTGGTGGGCATGCTCTGCCCGCAGCCGGCGAGCGCCAGGGAGAAGGCGAGGGGGAGAAGGGCACGGATGCGCATTAGTAGGCTCCTTTGCGGCCCCTGACGAGGGACTCGGGATTGCGCTCGACGGAAGTGGAGAGGCTGCGGACGGAGCGCAGAGACTCCCGGGTCTCCTTGAGGGTGCGCAGCAGATCCAGCAAGACGGGAGAATTGGGATTAATGGTCGCGTTGATGCTGGCCGAAGCCTTGCCGAACTGGGTGGAGGCCTGGCTGAGGGACGCCATGGCTTCCCTGCAGGAAGCCAGGGTCTTGGGCAGGTCGGCCAGCGCCACGTTGACGCTGTCAGCGGCGCCAGGCATGGAGCGGCTGGCCTTCTCGGCATTGGCGAGCAGGATCTTGAGCGGAGCCTGCAGCTCGTTCAGCGCCTTGAACAGGGCGTTGGCGCTCTCGAACATGTCGCCGCTGGCCTTGACGGCGCGATCGAAGTCGCCCCGATCGGCAATGCCGGCAAGCCTGGTGAGCACCTTGTCCAGCTGGGCGGCGTACTTCTGCGCGGGGAACTGCTGGACGGTCTTCTGGAAGGTGTCCATGGGCGACATGATGGTCGGGATTTCGAGGTCAGGCGTGCTGGACTTGAATTCGGCGGGCGTGTCGGGGTAGAAGTCCAGATCCACGCGGTACTGGCCGGTGATGAGGCTCGAGAGCTGGAGGCGCCCCCGCATGCCCTTGGCCACCATGTCGCGGATGACGGTCGCCTCCTCGACTTCGTTCTTCACGGTGGTGCCCGTGGCGAGGATGAGGTTTCTGGCGTTGATGGAGATGTGCACCGGTATGGTCACGTTGGACTTGGTGGAGTTGGCAACGAGGCTGATGTGCGTCACGGATCCCAGGGGCACGCCGCGGAAGACCACGGGAGCGCCGATGGAAAGGCCGCTGACGCTGCTGCCGAAATAGAGCACGTATTCGTTGTCGCTGTTCCAGAAGCGGCCTCCGCCGAGGGCGACAAGGCCGAAGACGAGCATGGCCACGCCGGCAATGGAGAAGAAGCCGACGGCAGTCTTGTGCGATGAAAGGCTCATAGGCTGTCCTTGTCCCCGAGGCTTGCGGCCTGATCCTGCCTGATGCGGACCATGCCGGTGATTTCGGGGCTCTGGGGGTCGTCGACCATGCCGGCCTGGCCGGCCTGGCCACGGGTGAGAAACATCATGGCGGATTCCTTCGTGGCGGGATCGCGCACCATCTCCTTGGGACTGCCGAGGCCGGCCATGGTGCGCGCCTGGGCGTCGAGGAAGACGATGCGCGTGGCGATGGCATAGATGCTTGCCAGCTCGTGGGAGACGATGACGAAGGTGGTGCCAAGGCCGTTGCGCAGCTCCACGATGAGATCGTCGAGGAGCTTGGCGCTCACGGGATCCAGGCCTGCGGAAGGCTCGTCGAGGAAGAGGATGTCGGGATCGAGGGCCAGGGCGCGGGCGAGGCCAGCGCGCTTGCGCATGCCGCCGGAAATTTCCGAGGGATAGTAGTCCTCGAAGCCGGAGAGGCCGGCCAGGGAGAGCTTGAGCGTGGCCTGCCGGCGTATGTCCCGTTCGGAGAGTCCGGTGTACTGGCGCAGGGGCACGGCGATGTTTTCGGCGAGGGTCATGGAGGACCACAGGGCGCCCTGCTGGAAAAGCACGCCGGTGCGCCGGCGCACGGCGAGGCGGTCCTGGTCCGTGCCTGGCCAGAAGGGCTGTCCGAAGAAGCGCACTGATCCCTTCTGCGGCTCCTTGAAGCCCATGAGCACGCGCAGCAGGGTGGACTTGCCGCAGCCGGAGCCGCCGGTGATGAAGAAAATGTCGCCCCTGCGCACGTTGAAGGCGACGTCGCGCATGAGCACGTAGGAGCCGTAGCCCACCTGGAGCCCCTCGATGCTGATGACTGGGGCCTGGCTGCGGGCTTCGGGCCCCGGCTGGCGGGGCGTGCTGGCACTGGCTTCTGGCATGGCGGACTCTTCGCTTCCTAGACCTTGAGGACGTTGCAGATGACGGTGATGACGGCTGAGGCGACGATGATGCCCACGATGGAGTGCACCACTGCGGTGGTCGTGGCCTCGCCGACGGCCTGGGCGCTGCGGCCGCAGCGCATGCCGTGGTAGCAGCCGGAGATGGCGATGATGATGCCGAAGACCGTGGCGTAGACCAGGCCCACGATGCCCTGCTTGTAGCCCACCATGTTCACGGTGGCATTGATGTACTGCAAGGGCGTGAGATCGAGCATGGTGACGGCCACGAGGAAGCCCCCGACTATGCCCATGGCGTCGGCGAAGACCGTGAGCAGGGGAACCATGAAGGAGAGGGCCAGCATGCGCGGGAGCACGAGGTAGTCGATGGGCGGGATGCCCATGGTCTCCAGGGCGTCGATCTCCTCGTTCACCTGCATGGTGCCGATGAGGGCCGCAAAGGCCGCGCCCACCCGGCCGGACATGACGATGCCGACCATGACGGCGCCCATGACGCGCAGCATGCCTATGCCGACGAGGCCGGCCACGTAGATCTGGGCGCCGAACATGCGCAGCTGCACTGCGCCGACGAAGGCGAGGATGAGGCCGAAGAGCAGGCTCGTCAGGCAGACGATGGGCAGCGAGCGCACGCCGCACTCGTGCATGGCCTCCACGAGATCGTGGAACTTCATGGCTGAGCGTCCGGTCGCAAAGCGCCCCAGCGCCAGGACAATGTCGCCGAAGAAGGCGGCGACGCGCTGGCAGGCGGAGGGGACGCCCAGAATGGCGCCGCCGATGCGCGAAAGCAGGGATTCCTCGCCGCGGTCCTTGGCGGATCCTTCCTTGCGGGCCACGGCGAAGGCGAGGTTCACGAGCCTGTCGAGGCTTTCGGGAAGCCTGCGCTCCACCTTGGCGCCGGCGGCATTGGCCTGGCCGACGAGTTCCATGAGAAAGGCCAGCAGGCTGGAGTCCCAGGCGCCAAGGTCGCCGGCCTCGAGCTCGAGGCGGGCAAGACCGGGAGCCTGGGCCTGCCTGATCGCCTCCTCGGCCTCGTCCGGCCAGGGACGCTCGAGCTCCCAGTCTCCCGCGAGGGAGACCGCAAGGACGCCGTCCGTGCGCTTCCAGACGATGCGCGGCTTCGTGCTGTTCGGGACTTCCATGGAGTTTGCCTGAATCCTCGTTTTTGCGCGGCAGGGCGTTTTGACGTACATTTGCCCCAGCGCGCGGCCAAAGTTGTGCAGAAGTCTTTTCGGTGGCTTTGCCGAAAGCTTTATGCGGCATCCCTGCCAGAACTGCACCCCCGCCGGCCGCCCTGAAGGAGCCCCATGTCCCTCCCCAGCCCCTTTTCCCCCAAGGACGAACCGATCTTTCTCATGGACGGTTCCGCCTTCATCCACAGAGGCTTCCACGCCAGCCGGAACCTGCAGCGCGCCGACGGCTTTCCGACGGGCACCATCTTCCTGGTCTCCAGAATGCTCCTGCGCATCCTGCGCCAGGAGCACCCGCGCTGGTTCGCCTTCGTCAAGGACGGTCCGGGGAAGAACTTCCGCCACGAGATCTATGCGGAGTACAAGGCCAACCGGCCGCCCCTGCCGGAGGAGTTCATCGTGCAGCTCGAGCCCATCGAGCGCATGGTGAAGGCGCTGGGCCTGCCCTGGATCGTGTCCGAAGGCTGCGAGGCCGACGACTGCATCGCCTCGCTGGCGGAGCGCTTTGCCCCCCAGCGTCCCGTGGTCGTCGTGTCGGGCGACAAGGACATGAAGCAGCTGCTCTCGCCGCGCGTGGTCCTCTGGGATCCCGGCACGAAGCAGGAGAAGCTGACCACGGCCGAGGACTTCGTTGCGGAATGGGGCTTTCCGCCCGCCTTCTGGGCCGACTTTCAGGCCCTCACCGGCGACACGACGGACAACATTCCGGGCGTGCCCGGCGTGGGACCCGTCAAGGCCAGGCAGATCTTCGAGCACTGCCTTGGCCTTGAGAAGGTGCGCGACAGCTTCGAGATTCTGCCCTCCGCGCTGCAGAAGAAGCTGGATGGCCACCTTGAAGAGATGTTCCGCTGGCGCGGGCTTACGGCCTTGCGGCGCACCGAGCTTCCCGGCGTGCAGCTGGAGGATCTGGCTGTGCGCGTGATCGACGTCGAGGCCGCCCTGGCGCTGGCCGAGGAGTTCGAGCTCTTCTCCCTGCGCAGGGACATCGAGGACATTGCCGGCAGGGAGCGCCGGGCGTACCTTGGCATGCCCGTGGAGCCGGCAGCCGGCACGACGCCAGTCCGGGCCAGGCCTGCCTCCGGGGCTAGAGCAAAGCGCCCTGGCCTGCTGCTCCCGTCTGCGGACGCCGTCCCCGCCGGCGGCGCCGTGAAGACGCTCTCGCTCTTCGACGTGGCGGCGCCGAAGCCGGAACCGGCGCTGAAGGAACTTGCCGATGCCGCCGAACTGCCCGAAGCCGGGGGCGCGGCGGTCGCCCTGGTCTGGCCGGACGGCCTCGAGGGGGCCTGCTGCGCAGCCGTCGGCCCGGGCCTGGCTCAGGATTCCGCCAGCGGCGAAGGCGCCGAGGAGTTCCGCTGGAAGGGCGGCGCCGGCGAACTCGCGGCCTGGGCGGCCCAGGCGGAAACCGTCGTCGTCGCCGACGCCAAGCGCCTCATGGAGGCAGGCGCCCCCTGGCGGGACGAGCTTGCCCGCAGGGCGGACGCCCATGGCCTCTTCGACCTGGGGCTGGCGGCCTACCTCTTCAGTCCCGAGGAGGACGACTACGGCTGGAGCCGGCTTTCGGCCTGGGCGCAGAGCACGGATCCCGCCAAGGGGCCCCTGGGGCCCGGCGCGCTCGCCCTGGGCCTTGCCAGGCGAAGCCTCCGGCGCCTCGAGCGGGACAGGCAGGACAGGCTCTACCGGGAGCTTGAACTGCCCCTGCTCCCCGTGCTCGTCGCCATGCAGGAGCAGGGCATTGCCATCGACATGACCGCCTTCCAGGCTTTTCTCGAGGAAGTGCAGAAGGAGATTGCCGGCATCACCGAGACCGTCTTCCGCGAGGCCGGCGGGCCCTTCAACCTCCGTTCCTCCCAGCAGCTGAGCGAGATCCTCTTCACGAAGCTCGGCCTTCCCCAGTCCGGCAAGACCAAGGGCGGCAGGCTTTCCACAAGCCAGGAGAACCTGGAGAAGCTGGCGGGCAGGCATCCCGTGGTGGACGCCATGCTCCGCTACCGCAAGTTCGAGAAGCTGCGGAGCACCTATCTCGAGCCCCTGCCGAAGCTCACCGATGCGGCCGGCCGCCTGCACACCACCTTCAACCAGGAGGCCACGGCCACGGGACGCCTCTCCTCGAGCGCCCCGAATCTGCAGAACATCCCGGTCCGCGGGCCCCTTGGCAAGCGCATGCGCGCCTGCTTCGTGGCAGGCGAGGGGCATCTGCTCGCCAGCTGCGACTACTCTCAGGTCGAGCTCAGGGTGCTGGCCCACATGAGCCAGGACAAGACCCTGCTCGAGGCCTTCCGCAAGGGCGAAGACATCCATGCGCGCACGGCGGCCCTCGTCTACGGCATCGAGCCTGACCAGGTCACGCCCGACCAGCGCCGCTCCGCCAAGACCGTCAACTTCGGCCTCATCTACGGCATGGGCGCGCAGAAGCTGGCCCGCGAGCTCGGCATCAAGACCGCCGAGGCCGCGGACTTCATCGAGCGCTACTTCCAGAACCTGACCGGCCTGGAGCGCTTCTACGCCGAGGTGGAGGAGCGGGCCGCGCGCGACGGCTTCGTCACGACGCTCGGCGGCCGGAGGCGCTACCTAAAGGGCCTTGACGCGGGAAGCGGGCAGGTCTACGCCCTGGCCAAGCGCCAGGCCTTCAACACCGTCATCCAGGGCTCGGCGGCCGACATCGTCAAGCTGGCCATGATCGCCGTGGCGCGCGATACCCAGCTGCAGGCCTGGCAGGCCCGCCTCTGCCTCCAGATCCACGACGAGCTCGTGCTCGAGGTGCCCGAAGCCCATGCCGAAGCCGCGGCCCTGCGCGTCAGGGAACTCATGGAGAGCGTGCGGCCGGGGGATCAGGACTTCTCGGTGCCGCTGGCCGTGGACTGGGGCGTGGCCAGGGACTGGGGCGAGGCGCATTAGCGCGGGGGCTGCGCCGCCGGCAGGAGGGACGCCGGCTAGTCGAAGTCGGCCAGGATGGAGCCCATGCTGAGCTGCTCCGGCACCCGGCTGCTGAGCAGGCTGTCCTTGAGACGGGACTGGGCGACGACGAGCCGGGGGCTCGAGACGCCGTTGCGTATGGAGCTGAAGGCCTCGAGGAAGGCCGCCAGGGTGTCGCAGGCCTTGACGAGGGCGCCGTCCTTGGGGTCGTCCCCGTCGCAGTTGTGCCGCCCGTGGAGCTCGCCGAAGCCCTCGATCTTCTGGATACGGCCGTCGGGGGTGCGGATGCACTCCTGGAACTCGGAGCCCACGGCAATGCCGAGGAAGTACTTGAGCGTCGCCACCAGAGGCCCCTCGCCGCCCTTTTCCAGCGGCTGGAAGACGCGCTGCTCGAGCTCGCGGTCCTCGCACTCCTTGATGAGGCTCGCCAGGGCGTCCGAGGACTTCTTGACCGGCGAGATGATGTCGCGGGTCAAAAGCTCCGGCAGGTCGTGGAGGAGGCCAGTGAAGAAGTTGTTGACGCAGCGCGCTCTGCAGGCGCCAATGCTGAGGCTGAAGAGGTAGGCGTAGGCCGCGACGATGAACATGTGGCCGAGCACGTCGGTCTGGGGAATGCGCGGCGCCTGGGTCCAGCGCACCTGGAAGCGAAGCTGGCCGCAGAAGCTGGCGAAGCGCCCGAGGGGGCTCTCGCCGTCGAGCAGGCTGTCGAGGCCCGCCACCAGGGGACGCAGGGCGTCGAGGTCCTCCTGAAACTTTCTGTTGATGTCGGGCATCTCGGGGTCGAAGAGGTTGAGCGGCTCGATGAGCTTGAACTCCCAGCGCGAGGCGAAGAGGTGGGCTGCCTTGAGCAGATTCCTTGCCTCGGCGTGGCGGTCCTCGTGCAGGTGCCAGTCCTGGAAGCGCAGCCAGAAGTCCTGCATGGGCGCGAGCACGGGCTTGAGCTCGCTGAAGACGTGCTGGACGAGGTGGCTGTACTGGTCCGGCCTGCCCTTGATCTTGTAGAAGATGGGCGGCTTGATGTCCGTGACCACCAGGCGGAAGAAGTAGTCGAAGATGCCGCCCTCGATCACGAGCCAGGCAAGCTCGATGCGCTCGGCCTGGGGCCGGTTCCGCGAGGCGCGGTCCCAGAGCATGCAGGCTGCCAGCATCTTGTGGGCCTGCTTGTCTATCTCGAGCAGATCCCGCGCCCGGTTCTTGTCGTTCCAGCGCAGCAGGTAGGCGCCGGAAAAAATGAGCTGGAGCAGGCTCTTGCGCACCTGCGGGGCGGGCTGCTCCGGGTGGTCCGGGGCGGGATGCCGGCGCCGGGGGGAAGGGCTGGCGGAAATGGGCGTGGCGTCGTGCTGCTTCGGCATGGTGGGTTCTCCTTCGGGCGCAGTCCCTGGCAGCCGGCCCTGCGGCTGAGGCAGTGCCGGAAGCGCCTTACAGGATGCTATGCCGCGATGACTGCTTTGGCAATCTTTTCGGGTGCTTGCCACGGCAGAGCAAGCCCTGCGCGGCCTCGTCGCGGGCTCGATTTTTCTCGGCATTCGGCTTGACAAGCCGAGGAAAAGCGGATAAGACTCGCCGTTCAAGACGAGTCTGTCACCCCGTTAGACGGATGCGTCCTCACTGGAATTCTTTGCCGTGCGCCCTGCGCGCGGCTGCAATAATATTTCTGCCTACCGCACGCTTCGCCGTGCGGACTATGGAGTCAAGCTCATGAAGACCTTCAGCCCCACTCCGAAGGACATCAAACACGACTGGTTTGTCGTTGATGCCCAGGGTCTGGTTCTGGGCCGCCTGGCCAGCCAGCTCGCCCACCGCCTGCGTGGCAAGCACAAGCCCGAATTCGCTCCCCACATGGACAACGGCGACTGCATCGTCGTGGTGAACTGCGAGAAAGTCAAAGTCACCGGCACCAAGATGGAGAACAAGCTGTACCGCCGCCACTCCGGCTGGGTCGGCGGCCTGAAGACCACCAACCTGAGCGATCTGCTGGCCGCCCATCCTGAGCGCGCCCTCATGTTCGCCGTGCGCGGCATGCTGCCCAAGAACAAGCTTGGCCGCGCCATGCTGAAGAAGCTCAAGGTCTACGCTGGTCCCGAGCATCCGCATGCCGCCCAGAACCCCCAGCCTCTGACCCTGCCCTACTAAGGAGTGAACGATGAGCGAGAAATTTCAGTACGGCACCGGTCGCCGCAAGACTGCCACGGCCCGCACCCGCCTGTACGCCGGCTCCGGCAATATCGTCGTGAACGGCCGTCCCTACCAGGAGTACTTCAACCGCAAGACCCTGCAGATGGTTGTCTGCCAGCCCCTCAAGCTGACCAACATGGAAGACAAGCTTGAAGTGCGCGTCAACGTCTGCGGCGGTGGCACCGCCGGCCAGGCCGAGGCTGTTCGCCACGGCATCAGCCGCGCCCTGCTCGTGCTTGATCCCTCCCTGCGCGGCGTGCTCAAGAAGGCTGGCTTCCTGACCCGCGACTCCCGCAAGAAGGAACGCAAGAAGTACGGCCTGCGCGCTGCCCGCGCCCGCTACCAGTACAGCAAGCGTTAATATCCCTGTAGGCCGCAGGGCCTGCCTGCCAGAAATATCGGCGGACTCTCCGGAGTCCGCCTTTTCATTTTTTGACCCGGCAGCCGGACGCTGCGTGCGCAAGGCGGCCGCAACCTTGCCCCCGCAGGGGGGGCGGGCAGAGGTGCCAAGCGCAAGGACAGCGATGCCGCCGGAAAGAGGAGCGCGGCCGCCTTTGCCTGCCTGCGAAGGCGGGGGCCGGCGCTGTTGGGCCGGCAGTTCCGCAGACGCCGGAGACGGGGATGTCGGTCAGGCCTACCAGCGGGTTCGCTGGGGCGGCGGGCAGAGATCCGGGCACTCGAAGTCGAAAGCCCAGCAGACGGCGCGCTGCCTGTCGGTGAGGACGGTGATGGCCGGCTTGCCCTTCTCGTGCTCTACTAGGCGTATGTCCTGCATCTCGCCGAGCATGTCGGCAACGCTCCTGTAGCGCGCGGCCAGCTTCTCCCTGCGCACGGCCTCTAGAAAGGCCAGCAGCGACTGGGCGAGAAAGACCAGCAGATGGAAGACCTCCTTGTGCAGGTCGAGGAGCTTCCGGTTGTCCACGTCATCGTAGCAGCGGGCGAACATCGCTTCGCACGAGGTTGTTTTTTCGTAGGCAAGATTGACTATTTCCAGAATCTTTGGCGAGTTATATTTGACCACAGGCGTTGTTGTAACAGTGTATAGGCCAGAAAATCTGTGTTCATTGGTTGCAACATTATTATATGTTGAAAAATTTTAATAAGTTTACGCTTTTCATCGTATTCAATGTCAAAAATTTCGTCATCATATTCTGAAAGATCGTCGCTTTCAATTTTTGTTGCATTATTAAGAATTGATTCTAAGCTCGATTTACGATAAAAAAATGATTTAATAGAATCATTTTTTAATGAAAAGTTAATCAAATCGTCATAGAAGATATGCAGGTTGAGCATGCGCTCTTTGCCGCTTGTGTCGTCGATGACGGCATAGTTTCTGTCGATGGCAAACTGTCTGTGCCAGAGAACGGTGTTGAAGAGGCTGCTGCACTCGAGCTCCATGCTCTCTCGAAGCAAGCCGTCCGGAGGGAAGCGCCGCAAAGCCCTGGCCACGTGCGGCTGATGCAGGTCCGTGGGCATGACGAGAGGGGCGCCCTGGCGCACCAGCCTAGCCAGGCGACGCACGTCCTCGGCGCCGAGCGTCGTCACCAGCGGCGTGCCCTCCAGGCCTGCCTTGGCGATCTCGCCGAGCATGGCTTCGGCCAGATCCGCGCCGAAGCGTCTCGAGTGGAGGAAGGCGTGCGAGAAGACCGGCATGCCGTCTTCCATGGCATAGACGTCCACCTTGGGTATGCGCTCGAACGAGCCTTCCATGCCCACGGCGAGACGCAGCCCTGAAGGGGCGTCAAGCTCCGCACGGACCGAGGTCTCGACGGCGATGCAGTGCCGGCCGGCGAGCCTGGCTGCGCGCAGGCGGTAGAATTCCTCGATGGCCCGGGCGCTGCAGAACGAGCCTGTCTGCTCGATGTGCTCCAGCTTCAGAGGAAAGTGGAGGCGCATGGCGCGGACGCGGTGCCAGTGCTGCATCTGCGCAGGGGGCCATGGCCGGCGGCAAGGAACATGGCCGTCGCGAGCAGGTCGTCGGCAAGCGTTTCGTCCTCCTCGAAGGCTTCGGCAAGATCTTCGTCCAGGCCGGTCGCCTTTGTGGCCTGTTCGAGCAGCCACACGTCCCCGAAGAGCCGGCTTGCTTCGGGCTTCTCGGGATCGTCTGCCGGCATCTGCGGCCTTTTGCCGACGCGCTGGCTGGCGCGCACGCTCTCCAGTTCCCGAAGATCCCAGTCCAAGGGAAAGATCAGCCGCCTGCGCTCCCTTTCCGGCGTTTCCCAGTAGAGTTCGCCCGGCATGAAGAAGCCGTCCTTGGTGGCAAAGCCCCAGTCCTCGATGCGTTCAACAGTCTTGCCTGTCTCCGGGTCCGTCTCCTCGACGCGGGTGAGGGCCTTAAAGCCGCCTCGGCACTTTTCCGGGAAGATGCGGTACCGGCTCCGGGGATCGGCGGGTGCGTCCCGGCCGGCCTTGTCGCCGGTCCTGCCTGTCTGGGTGCTTGCGCTGCTGCTGCGTCGTGCCATGTCTGCTCTCCTTTGCCGCGCAGGGGCGCTACCACCAGAACGGCCGGCGCAGCACCTTGGCGCGGTACAGATCGTAATAATAGGCAAAGAAGGCGTGAACGTTGATCATCCAGCCCATGAGATTGTCCACGGCCGGGCAGGAGGAAAGGCCTGTGGCGTGCTCTGCCAGCACCACCAGGAAGTTCCAGGCGAAGACGGCCGCGCACATGGCTGCGCACTTGCGCACCATCCCCGGCTGCAGATAGCACAGGGGCCCTAGGAAGAAGGCCCACCAGTTGAGGATGTTGAACCTTCCCCGGGGCGTCCTGTAGACGGGGAGCCCCAGCAGGGCCGTTTCCTGGAAGGTCTCGTGCACGAGGCGCATCCGGGTCCCGAGGCGCCCCGGCATCTCGGCCAGGCCGTCAGGCAGCGGCCTTTCCTGCCGCACGCGAGCGGTGCGCTCATCCATGGCTAGTCCCGGATGAAGCCCTGAACGTGGATGCGCCTCGAGTCGAGCACCAGCGCCCCGCCGGCGAAGACGTAGCGCATGCGCTCCCGGGAGCCGTCGCTGAAGGTGGCGAGCAGTTCGCTTCCGCTGATGGCAGCCGTGCAGGCCCAGACCTGCTGGCCCCGGTAGGCGTAGTAGATGTTGAGGTAGGGCGTGCCGGCCACGGGAACGATGTCGAGGCGTGCCGGCACCATGGGGTCGGCTGCGTGCCAGCTGCCGGCCAGCTCGGCTGCCGCGGGAACGCGCTGGGGCTGGGGGTTCGGCTGCGGCCGCTGCGGAAGCTGGGGACCTGCCGCGCCTTCGCGCCTGAGCACGGAAAGGCGATTGTCGCTCGACAGCATGTAGAGCGTGTTCTGCCTGCGGTCGAAGTAGAGAGCGTACTCGGGCGAGGGCATGCCGGTGCAGGAGAGGACGTTCTCCCTGAGGGAGAAGGTGCCGTCGCCGCGCTGGCCCATGTAGGCGAGGCGCACGGTCTGGCCCCGGAACTCCCAGCGCTCCTTGTCGCTGCTCCAGACGCCTTCAAGGAAGCCGTCCTGGTACTGCTCGATGGGCACGAGGGCCCAGCGCCTGCCGTCGCCCATGCCGATGAACCACCAGATGCGTCCGGGCCCCTGGCCGTCCAGGAAGGCGTACCAGGTCTGGACGTGCTCGCCGAAAGGCGCGTTCATCTTGGTGGGCCGCTTGAAGAGGGAAAGCTGGGGAATGCCGTAGGGGCGCCAGTCCACCAGGCCGGAGCCGGTCTCCCGGCCCTTTTCGCGGAAGACGAAGCGCGCCGCGGGACGCTGGGGGATGATGTCGAGGGTCTGGAAGGTCGGCAGCACCTTCAGGCCTCCGGTCGTGGTGGCGTAGCGGACCATGGCGAAGCGCCCCGCCAGGGCCTGGCCTCCCTCCCGGCGCGCACGCTCTGCCATGGCTACCTGTTCGGGGCTGCGCCGCACGGGCAGGGCCTTGCTCAGGCCGACGCCGTTCTGGCCGTTCATGGTGGTGGCGATGATGAAGTTGCCGGCCTCGGCGCCCTCGTCCAGCATGTCCACGGTGATGAAAAGCGCGCCCGTGGCGAGGGAAATCGGCTTGCCGTAGACCCGGCGCCCCTTGAACTGCTGGGAGCTGTCGAGCACGTCGATGGCGGGGCGCAGGGTGCCGTTGCTCCTGAGATGGATCTGGCTGGCAACGGTGCGTCCCCAGACGTCGGTCTGGTAGGCGATGGCCTTGACGAGCGTGCGCAGATGATTGGAGAAGAGGAGCTTGACGAGCAGCTCCCTGCCGCCGGTGTCCGGCGAGCTGTAGAGCCCCCAGACCGTGGAGACGTTCTCCTGCAGGGAGCTGGAGACGGAGATGTTCTCGACGGTGGCTGTAACCGTCTCTCTGCCGTTGGAGAGCTTGTAGACGCCGCCCATCTCCCGCACGATCGTTGTCGTGCCGTCGGGATAGACGGGGCTGATGCGGCTGAGCAGGCCGCCGGCCCGGGGATGGCTGCGCCGGAGCTGGTCGGTCACAATCTGGCTCGAGTTGATGAGGTAGTCCTTGCCGTGCTTTTCGTACTGGAGCAGGCGGGTCATGAGGATGCCGGAACCCGTGACGTCGAACTTGACCGCCGTCTGGGTGAAGGGCGTGAGCTGGGCCGTCGGCTCGATGTCGAAGTCGGCGTCGCCTCCGCTGCCGTCGCGGCCGGGCTTCAGGCGCGGCATGCCGACGGCGATGTTCGAGACCCGGGGCTTGGCATTGCCAAGCGTGTCCTGGGCCCGGAAGAGGGCGTCGAAGTAGGCGGCAAGCCCCGAGGCGCGGGCAAAGTCTGTCTTGGCGTACTCGGGACGCAGGAAAGCCCTTCTGAGGGGATGGTAGAGCGTCATCCCCCGGCTGAGGCTGGCGTCGGGCGAGGCGTCCGTCTTGACGACCAGGCCGGCCAGGGACTGGCGCAGGGCCCGGATGGCCTCCCCGGGGGCATCGGGCACTTCGTTTTCCAAAAGGTCCAGCCAGTCGTGGATCTCCAGGGCAAACAGGCCGTGGCGCTCGCGCTTGAAAATCTCGTCCATGAGGTCGCCGCCCTGGCGGGAGGCGTAGCAGGCCGCGCGCGTAAACTCCTTGAAGCGCTTGCCGGCCAGGGCGGCGAGCCCTGCCGACAGGCTGCGCAGGCGGTCCAGCACTTCGGGCATGCGGGAGAGATCGCAGGCCGTGAAGGAGGCCTCTTCGGGAAGGGCGCGGTAGTAGGCTGCGTTGATCTCGACGAGGCGCTTCACAAGCTCCCTGGTGCCAAGCCCCTGGCCGAAGAGCGGCAGGGTGGAGAGGTAGTCGAGGCTCTGGGTCGGCTCCACGGGCGCGCAGGCCGCGGCGTAGTCGGCCACGGCGGCCGTTTCGGCCATGACGTCGAGCTGGCCCATGAGGCACATGTCGTAGACGACAAGGTCGAAGCGCTGCCGGGGCAGAACCGCAGCGCCCTGCCTGGCGCCAGCCGCGAAGTCCTGGATGCTCATGCTTCCCCTGCCGGGCTTGCCCTTGCCGCCGTCCTCGTCGAGCAGCAGGGTTGTCCAGGTGCCGCCGTGGTTCCAGGGCACGAGCGCATAGCGCTTGGCCGGGAAGCGGGAGGCGGTCTCCCGGATGAAGCGCACGAGCGTGGCGGGATCGGCCATGTCCGCCTCGCCCCAGTCGGCGATGAGCTCCGATGCCAGCCCCGCGGGCAGGGGCGATCCCCGCCGGTGGCTGGCCGCCCCGCGCATGTCGAAGGGGGCTGCCCTGCGCATGCGGTAGAGCCGGGTGCCCGTCCAGTCGCCGAAGAGTTTGGAGTAGCCCTTGGCGCGGTCGATGAGAAAGACGACTTCCACCCCCGCAGGGAGGGCCTGCTCCATTTCGGCAAGGTCGATGAGCGCGTCGTTTTCGATGTCGTTGTCTGCGCTGATGTAGTACAGAAGCGTCCACTCCGCCTGCGGGGCAGGGGCTGCGAGGGCTTCCTCACAGGCCGGCAGGGCAGGGAGCAGGAGGAGAAGGAAGAGGGCGGCGACGGGGGTCAGAAGGTGCCGAAGCGGGCGCGCAAGGTGCATGGCGGACTCCTAGAAGCGGGACTGCTGGCGGAGGAAGGGGCCGGCGGGAAGGCGCTGGGACTGGAGCCTGAGCTGGGCTCCCGAGAAGGCGAAGGGGATGCGCTCCTGCCAGCCGTCGCTGCATGTGGCCAGAAGCGCGTTCTGGCCCAGCGCGGTCGTGCAGGCGCACAGATGCTGGCCCTGGAGGGAGGCGTAGACGTTGAGGAAGGGCGTGCCGGGCACGGGAGCGATGACGAGCCTGGCCTGGGGCTGGCCGGCGGAAAGCCAGACGCCGGCCAGTGCGGGGGCCGCAATGCCCGGCTGGGCTTCAGGCTGGGGAGCGGGCCTGGCCGCGCCTTCGCGCTTCAGCTCGGAGATGCGCTTCTCCCTGGACATGAGATAGAGCCTGTCCTGTTCCCTGTCGAGCCAGACGGCGTATTCGGACGAGGGCATGCCGGTGCAGGCCATGACGTTGTCCCGCAGCGTGAAGCTGCCTGTGCCGTGCTGGCCGCGGTAGTCGAGGCGCACGGTCCCGCTCCGGAACTCCCAGCGCTCGCGGGGGCCGGTCCAGACGCCCTCGAGGAGGCCTGGCTGGTACTGCTCGGGGGGCACGAAGGCCCAGCGGGCGCCGTCGCCCATGCCGATGCCGTACCAGATCCGGCCGGCGCCATGGTTCTTGAGAAAGAGATACCAGGTCTCGACATGGTCGCCGAGGGGCTGGTGCGCCATGGTCGGCCGGGTGAAGAGGACGAGCTGGGGCATGCCTTCGGGACGCCAGTCGCAGAGGCCGGAGCCCGTTTCCCTGCCCGCGTCGCGGAAGACGAAGCGGGGCAGGGGCAAGCCTGGCTGGATCTCGAGGGTCTGGAAGGACGGCAGTACCTGCAGTCCCTCGGCGGAGGCGCCAAGGCGGACCATGGCGTAGCGTCCGGCAAGGGCCATGGCGCCCCGGTCGCGGGCCTCGGCCGCCATGGCGGCCAGCTCGGGATTCTGCCGCACGCGCAGGGCAGGGCTGAGGCCTATGCCGCTCCTGCCGTTCATGGTGGTGGCCATGATGAAGTTGCCGACCTCGGATCCTTCGTCCAGCATGTCCAGATAGAAGAAGAGCCTGCCAGTCGAGAGCGGCAGGGGCTTGCCGAAGACCCGGCGCAGGTCAAAGTTCTTCGTGGAGTCGAGCACTTCGACGCAGGGGCGGATGGTGCCGCTGGGCTGAAGGATGATCTGGCTCATGCCGACGGGGCGCCCCTGGGCGTCGGTGTGGATGGCCTGGGCCTGGGGCTTCGCCATGCGCGTCTGGTTCGAGAAGGCAAGCCTGACCAGCAGCTCCCTGCCGCCGGTTTCCGGCGACTGGTAGAGGCCCCAGGCAAAGGAGAGGTTGTCACGCCCCCGGGAAACGGCGAGGTTGGAAATCGTGACGGAGGCGCTCTCCATGCCGTTGGTCAGCTTGTAGACGGTGCCCATCTCCCGGACGAAGGTGGTCGTGCCGTCCGGGTAGACGGGGCTGATGCGCTTCAGCACGCCGCCGGCCCCGGCCTGCCTGCGGTCGGAGCGGTCGGCCACGAGCTGGAGCGATTGGAGGAAGAAGTCCGTGCCGCGCTTCTCGTACTGGAGCAGGCGCGTCATGAGAATGCCGGCGCCGGTGACGTCGAACTTGACCGAGGTTTGGGTGAAGGGGTCAAGGCGGTCTGCGGGCACGATGTCGAAGTCGGCGTCGCTGGCGCCGCCGCGCCTCGGCTTCAGCCGGGGAATGCCTACGGCGATGCGCTCGATGCGCGGGGAGGTGGCTCCAAGCGTGTCCTGGGCCTGCCAGAGGGCCTCAAAGTAGCCGGCCAGGCCCGACTCGCGGGCGAAGGCCGTCTGGAGATAGCCGGGGTGATCATGGGCGCGCAGCAGGGGGTGGTAGAGCGTGAGTCCCCGGCTCAGGCCCTGCTCGGGGAAGGATGCCGTATGCAGCACGACGTCCGCCAGCGCCTGGCGCAGGGCTGCCGTCTCTGCCCTGGGCGCGTCCGGCACGTCGGCCTCCAGCAGGTCGAACCAGTCGAAGATCTCCAGCGAGAAATAGCCGCTGCGCCCGCTGTTGAAGAATTCCTCCATGAGGTCGCCGCCCTGGCGGGAGGCGTAGGCCGCCGCCCTGGTGAGCTCCCTGAAGCGCGTGCCGGCGAGCTGGGCGAGCCGGCCCGAGAGGGCGCGACGCCTCGCCGTCGCCGCGGGCAGGGCTGCCAGCCGGAAGGCGGAGTGGGAAGCCTCTTCGGGGAGGGCGCGGTAGAAGGCCTGGTGGACGTCGACCAGGCGTCGCAGGATGTCTTCAGTGCCAAGCCCCTGCCCGAAGAGGGGCAGGGTCGCGAGGTAGTCGAAGCTCTGGCCCGGCTCCACGGGCGCGCAGGCAAAGGCGTAGTCGGCAAGCGACGCGCTTTCGGCCATGATGTCGAGCTGCGCCATGAGGCACATGTTGGAGATCACGATGTCAAAGCGTCCCCGGGGCAGGCTTCGGGCGCCCCGCCTGGCAGCCTCGGCGAACTCCTGGATGGACATGGTCCCCTTGCCGGGCCTGCCCTGGCCTGCGTCTTCGTCCTGCAGCGGCGCCCGCCAGGCGCCGCCGTGGTTCCAGGGCACGAGGACGTAGCGCCTTGCCGGAAAGCGGGCTGCGGCCTCCTTGACAAAGCGCTCCAGGGTGGCGGGACTGGCCATGTCCACGGGCCCCCAGTCCTCGAGGAGCTCCGATGCCAGGGCGGGGGGCAGGGCCGCTCCCATTCTGAGCGCAGAGGCCTGGCGCATGTCGAAGGGCTGGGGCCGGCGCAGGCGGTAGAGCCTGGCGCCCGACCAGTTGCCGTACTGCGCGGCAAAGCCCCGGGAGCGGTCCAGCAGGACGGCGACTTCCACGCCCTCGGGCAGGGACTGCTCCATTTCGCAGAGATCGACCAGCGCCTGGAGTTCAAGGTTGTTGTCTGCGCACATGTAGACCATGAGCGTCCACTCCGCCTGCGCGGCAGGCTGGGACAGGGCCCGCCCTGCCGGCAGCAGGGCGAGCAGGCAGGCGACAAGGAGGGCCGCGGGAAGCTGGCGTGCAGGACAAAGGTGCATGGCGTGCTCCTTGGCGTTTCTCGGAAGCTTAGGATTCTTCATGAAATAACCTAGACATCTTGTCTTCACAACTGTCGGAATTTCTGACTGAAGTCATTGAAAAACAGTCAAGTTATTTCGTAACAAATCCTTAGGGGAGGGGCGCCTGCCTGGTGAAGGCAAGTGCCGGCAGGCGCTGGGAGCGGAGCAGGAGCCTGCCGTCCTTCAGGGCGTAGTCGATGCACTCCTGCCAGCCGTCGCCGTAGGTGGCGAAGAGCTGGTCGCGGCCAACGCCGACGGTGCAGACCTCGCCGATGCGGTCCCGCATGGAGAGGGAGAGGTTGAAGTAGGGCGTGCCGGCAACGGGCGCGGCGTCGATCTGGACGGGCCCCTGCGGGCTCTGGGCCGTCCAGCGGCCTGCCAGGGAGGATGCCGGCACCTGCTTGCCCTCGCGGTAGAGCACGCAGGAGCGCGTCGTCGTGCCAAAGCGCGCCATGAGGCAGAGCCGATCCATGGCGCGGTCGTACCAGACGGCGTACTCGGATGCGGGCATGCCGGTGCAGGCGAGGATGTTGTCCTTCAGAGAGAAGGTGCCTTCGCCGTGCTGGCCGTTGTAGGTCAGGCGCACGGTCTGGCCCCGGAACTCCCAGCGTTCGTTGTCGTCGGACCAGACGCCTTCGAGGGGGATGTTCCGGTACTGCTCTATCGGCACCAGCGCCCAGCGCGTGCCTTCGCCCATTTCGACGGTGCGCCAGATGCGGTCTTCTCCCTGGCCGTCGAGGAAGGCGAAGAAGGTCTCCACGTGCTCGCCCAGCGGCAGGGGCGAGCCCGCGGCTTCCTTGTAGAGGGCCAGCTGCGGCGTGCCAAAGGCCAGCCACAGGGCAAGGCCCCGGCCCGTCTCCCTGTCTTTGTTGCGGAACGTGAAGCGCGGGAAGGGCATGGCGTTCTGGATTTCGAGGGTCTGCGGCGTGGGGATGGGCAGCTCCTGGTTGAGGCCGTTGGCCTGGCGCTCGAACCCGACCATGGCGTAGCGTCCGGGCAGAGCCATGAGATTCCAGCTTCGCGCCTCGGCGGCCATGGCATCCAGGGCGGGATCGCGCCGCACCGGCAGGGTGGGGCTCACGCCGAAGACGCGCCTGCCGCCCACGCTTTCCGTCTCCACAATCCAGCCCACCTCGGCGCCTTCATCGGGCATGTCCATGGTGAGGAACATGGCGCCTGAGGGCAGCTGCAGGGGCGGGCCGTACTCTTTGCGCTCGGCAAAGTTCCTGTCCCTGACCAGCAGGGCCGGCCTGAAGGTGGAGCCGGGCTGGGGCAGAATCAGGCGGGGGTTCACCATGCCTCCCTGGGCGTCCTCCTGGTAGGTCACGATTTGCATGGGCATGCGGTTGACGTTGCTGAACTTCACCTGCACGGGCACTTCCTGGCCGCCCGTGGTGAAGTCGTCCTTGTAGAGGCCCCACACAACGGAGAAGTTTTCGGCGAAATTGCGGGACACCGTGGTGTTCACGACCGAGACGGGCGCCGCGGCCATGCCGTTGCTGACCATGTACTTGACCGTGATTTCGCGGCGGAAGGTGTTCCTGCCGTCCACGTAGCGGGGCGTGACTTCGTCGAGCGCGCTGCCCTCCTGGCCTTTGTCGTCCCGATTCAAGTCGCACAGCAGATGGACGCAGTTCACGACCCTGTCCTCGCCGCGCCGCTCGAACTGCCAAATGTAGCTCATGAGAATGCCGGAGCCTGTGATGTCGAAGCCGAGGCCCGAGCGGGCGAAGGGCGTGAGATGGTCGGACGGCAGCACCTCGGCATCGCTGTCGCCGCCGTGGCCGCGGGCGCCGGGCTTCATGGCGATGAAGCCGACGGCGATGTTCTCGATGCGGGCGGCGTCGTTTCCCTGCAGCTCCTGGGCCTTGTAGAGGGCGGACAGAAAGCCGCCCATGCCGGAATCGGCGGCAAAGGCCGTCTGCCGGTAGCCTTCGTGCTCCAGCTCCCGGCGCAGAGGCAGGTAGATGGTGAGGCCCTGGCTTACCTTCTCGTCGGGCGCCGCGCCCCACGCGTACATGAGCTTGGCAAGCGCCCGGCGCAGCGCCTGGATGCGCTCCTTCGGCGCATCGGGCAGCTCCCGCTCCAGCATGCCGAGCCAGTTGAAGAGCTCGACGGCCGAGTAGGCCTTTCTGCCCAGCTTGAGGTCTTCCGTGAGCAGCATCCCCTGGCGCCTGGCAAAGCTGGCCGCGCGCGTGAGCTCCCGGTAGCGGGACGGCGCGAGGGCCTCGAGGCTGGCAGCCAGCTCCTTGAGCCTGGCCGTGGCTTCGGGGACTTTCGAGAGGTCGTAGGCCGAGAAGGAGGCCTGCGTCGGCATGGTCTTATAGAAGGCCACGTTGCGCTCGACCATGAGGCGGGCCAGATCCCTGGTCGAAACGTCCCTGGCGAAGAGCGGCGTGACGGCGAGGTAGTCCGAGCTCGTGGCCGGCTCCAGCGGCGCGCAGGCAACGGCATAGTCGGCCAGCGGCGCGCTCTCGGCCAGCACGTCGAGCTCGCCCATGAGGCACATGTCGTACTTGAGCAGGTCGAAGCGTCCGCGCGGAAGGGCCTTGGCCCCCTCCCTGGCGGCCTTGGCGAAGTCCTGCACGCTCATGGTCCCCCTGCCGGGCCCTCCTCCGCCGTCCTCGTCCCGCACGAGGGCGGCCCAGCCGCCGCCGTGGTTCCAGGGGATGAGCGCGTAGCGCCTGGCCGGAAAGCGCTGGGCGCAGCTTTTGACAAAGCGCTCCAGGGTGGCCGGATCGCTCATGTCCACTTCGCCCCAGTCCTCGACGGTCTCGGAGGCAAGGCTCGCCGGCAGGGGGGCTGCGTGCATGCCCCGGGCAGCCTGCCGCACGTCGAAGGGGGCCGCCTTTTTCACGAGCAGGAGCTTGGCGCCTGTCCAGTTGCCGAAATGGGGTGAGTAGCCCTTGTGGCGGTCCAGCAGGACGGCGATCTGGACGTTCGGCGGGATGGCCTGCTCCATTTCCAGCAGATCCATGAGGGCCGGGTACTCGAGGTTGTTGTCCGCGCACATGTAGACCATGACGGTCCACTCCGCCTGCGGTTCGGGTTCGGCAGGAGCGGGCGCCGGCACAAGCAGGCAGGCCAGAGTAGCCAGGGCCGCCAGGCTTTTGGGGACTGACGGGACGATGATCCGGAGGACGATCTGGCAGGCTTGCTGAAGGGCTGCAAGGGGCATGGCTTCCTCCCGTGGCAGGGATCGCGCGGCGGAACAGGGCTGAAAAAAAGCGGGCGCCGGCGGTGGTTCCGCCGGCGCCGGAAAAGGGGCCGCGCTAGGCTTGGCGGGTCAGCTGAATGCTCTGCCCGTTGGGGCCCGTGAGGACGAGCACGCTGCCGCTGAGCTGCCAGGTGTTGACGCCGCGCTGGCCGGCGGCCTGGCCGAAGGCCACCGAGTACTCGAGTCTGCTGCCGTTGAGCGCGAAGGTGCCGGCCTCGATCTGCTGGCCGTTGGCGGTCACGAAGTACTGGTTGCCGTTAAAGGAGAAGACAAGCGTTGTGCCGTTCTGCAGGGTGCCTGTCCAGGAGCCCTGCAGGGGGTTGCCTGCCGGGGGCTGATGCTGGGGCTGCGGAGGCTGCTGCTGGCCGTAGGGTCCCTGCTGCCCGGGCATCGGCATGCGGTTGAGCTGCAGGCCCGTGGAGAAGCGCAGGACGCTGCCCTGGACGGCGAAGTCGGCTTCGAAGGTCTGGCCGTTGGTGAACTGCACGCGCAGATGCTGGCCCTGCACGGTGTAGGGCCCGTAGACCTGCGTGCCGTTGAGGTTGAGGCCGCAGTAGCCCTGCCTGAAAATCATGATGACGAAGTTCTGCCCGTTCGTGGCGCTCCAGCAGCCGTCAAGCTGTCCAGCCATGCCTGGCTGGGGCTGCGGAGGCTGCTGGCCGTAGGGGGGCTGGGGCTGCGGAGGCTGCTGCTGGCCGTAGGATCCCTGGGGACCTTGGGGCCCCTGAGGCTGCGGAGGCTGCTGGCCGTAGGGTCCCTGGGGACTTTGGGGTCCCTGAGGCTGCTGGGGCGGCAGGGGCGGCTGCTGGCCCTGGGGATTGCCGAAGAAGGGTGGAAAGCCGCCGTCCATGGTGCCGAAAAGACCGGGACCGCTCAGGGGCGACATGCCCATCAGGCTCTGCTGGGCCTGGGGAGTGCCGTTTTTGCCTTCCAGGCACCGGGCGAGATCCTTGTCGCTCATCTTGGCCGGCAGAGCTCCCTTGGCGCTGTCGGCGGAGCAGGCTTGCGGGGTGAAGAGGCTGGCGATGAGGGCCAGCGCGATGAGCAGTGCGGACAAGTGCTTCATGACGTGGGTTTCGGCGCGCACGCGCCGCCTCCATGCGTGGGGATAGGGTAGGAAAAACGGCGGAGAGAGGCGCTGGGAGCGAATCTTTCCGCCGTGGAGACAGGTCTTGCTTGCCAGCGCGGGGCAGCGGAAGGCAATGCCGGCTAGGGCAGGACGAAGCGTTGGGTCTCCCCGTTCTGGGTGACCGTCACGCAGCGGTCGTCTTCAAAGTCCCAGTCGGGCATGCGCACGTTCTTGAGCGTGGCGCTCCACTTGTCGGCGTAGAAGACGGGCCACCAGTCCATGTCGCCCATGGGGCCGAAGCTCTGGCCGGTCTCGAGGTAGCTGTCGAAGCGCATGGACATGCTGTGGAAGGAGGCGCGAAGGCCTTCGCCAAGAGGCTTGCCCGTGCGGCTGTCGACGACGACGCTGTAGAGGTCGTCGTTCATGGGGAACATCTCGTCGCGCTCGCGCACGGAGAAGGTCACGACGTCGAAGGCGCCGTAGGATTCGATGGCAACGGGCACGAGATCGAGCGGCTCCTTGCCGTAGGCTTCGCTGTCCGCCGTGAAGATGACGTGGGACTCGCCAAGATCTCTCGGCCTGTAGGAGATGGCCGCAGTGTTGCCGTCGCTCTCGGCGGTCACGCGGGAGAGGTCGGGCTCGGCGGCTTCGCCGATGATGCTCATGACGGCAGGTTCGTTGCCCAGCAGGGGCGAGGAGAGGACCATCATGTTCGTGCCGGCCTGCTTCGCGTCAGCAAAGATCCATTCGCCGGGCTTGCGCGTTTCGGGCTCCTGGAAATGCACGTAGAGGCGGCCGGCGCCGTAGAAGCCTCTGCCGAGGACGGTGCCGCTGTCGGAAAGCACGAGGAAGCTGCCCTGCGGGCGTTCGGGGTCGAATTTAAGGACGCCTGCGCCGCGGGTTGCAGATATCTGGGGTGCCTGTTCAGCCTTGGGTGCGGCCGGTGCGGGGCTGGCAACGTGTTTCCTGACAATGGGGCGTCTAGGCATGGGATCCTCCCTTGGAAAAAATGGAAAGCGGAAATCGCGGCGGAGCCGCCAGGCGGGGCTCGTCGCCGTCCGCTGCAGGGGGCTGAAATCCGTTGCAGAATATTTAGCAAATCTTTATCGGGCAGTCATGCACTTTTGGGCTGGAAAGCCCGCTGGCGGAAAAAATTGATTGCTCAACCATTCTTGCGATCCCTGGGGGGCCAGGCGAAGTTGCGGAAACGCAGGCGGCCGGGACGCCTGAGGGCATCCCGGCCGGGCAGAAAAGGTTGCGGGGCGCTGGCTACATGCCAAGGTAGGCCTTGCGCACCTCTTCGCT
>DFDR01000102.1:16224-18461 GCA_002369295.1 Desulfovibrionaceae bacterium UBA3823 | reverse complement strand
CGGGCTGCAGGAGCTGCTTTGCCTGCAAGAAGAAGGACAGCCCCTCCTACGGGCGCTGCGGCGCCAGGGACGAGCTCAGCCCAGTCCTCGAGAAGCTCGCCTGCGCCGACGGCATCATCTTCGGCAGCCCCATCTACTTCATGGATCTTTCGGGCCAGATGCGCAGCTTCCTCGAGCGTCTGCTCTTCCCCTACCTTGTCTACGACGGCAAGGGCACGTCCATTGCGCCCAAGCGCATGCCCACGGCCTTCTTCTACGCCATGAACGTGACCGAAGCGCAGGCCGGGCAGTGGGGCCTGCCCCAGCGCCTTGGCCTCATGGAGCGCTTCGTCGGGAACATCTTCTCCACGCCCCAGACCCTCTGGTGCTTCGACACCCTGCAGTTCTCCGACTACAGCGAGTACGTGGCGCCCTGCTTCGACGAGAAGGCCAAGCAGCGCCGCCGCGAGGAGTTCTTCCCCCTCGACCTGCGCAAGGCCTTCGAAATAGGCAGGCACATGGCGCTTGACGGACTCAAGGACGCTTCTGCCGAGGGCGGTTCCTGCGGTTGCGGGCACGACCACCACGACCACGACCACGATCATGATCACGGGCAGGGGCACGCGCACCACCATCACGAGCATGAGCACTGCGGCTGCGGCCACGACCATGGTCATGAGCACGGGCACCATCATCACAGCCATGACCATGGTTCCTGCGATTGCGGTCATGACCATCAGGGACGCAGCTAGCGACATCGCGTGCAGCGTGTCTTGAAGCAACACGTTGCCTGAGTGTCTCGCAAAATATCACGTGGGCAGTGAGGCGCTTAACGGCGTTGAACTTGCTTGAACGTTGATATCGTACTCTTCACGTAGGAATGTAAGGCGTTCAGATGGAAATGCGGGACAGCTTAATATCTGTCGCTTTGAATATTATGTTGCTTTGTTTGTTTGGTATTATTGATAAATGGAAAGCCCCCGGCTCTGCCGGGGGTATCTGACTGTCTTTTGATACTGTTCCCCAATGAATTCTATAATGTTCATTTTTGCCTTTTTCTTCATTAAATCTAATTGGTTGTGTGCTTGCGTATAAATATTTTCCAATCTTATGGATTGAAACACGGTAGGAACTGAGCGGGTCTGGATGCCTGCCCATGGGGCCACCTCTGTTTGGGATGTATACTATGTTTATACTATAAAAAGAGGAGGCTGTCAATCTAAAATTTTTCTAAAAATTCAGGCAACTGGCTATTTTTTCAGCTTTTTTTAGTATAAAAAATTGCAAAACTAAGAAGGCTACGACAAGTGACGACGCTCCTTCCTGGGCGGAGACATCGGTGAAATCAATTACGTACTTATGCAGTCGTGCCGTCGTGAAAACCATGAAATTCACGACTGTCGTGCCTTCAGACATGGCACCAGAGAAAATCTCCCCCCACGTCGTGCTTCCGACTATAACTGCATCCGAGAATGCATTATGTATCGTATTTGCAAGATTAACAATTAATGCCTCATCTCGCCAGACAGAGAAAATAGAGACGAGAATTGAAAAATATTTTTCTGGGAACTGCTCGTTAAAATTCTGAATAACGTCATCAATATCTGATAATGATTTCAAACAGAAAAATTTGTTTCATGTTAAGGTTTCTATATTATATTTAATTTTGTGTTAAAGAAATTGACTTTTTCGATGCGTTATATGAAATTGTTTAAATTAATAACAAAATACAATATATATCAGCTGATATTGTATTAGTTGTCATAAACAATTATCTTTACTTCCACAAGAGTTAAAATTTATAGTAAAATATAGTCAAGAGATATCAATTTCATATCAAATATCGAGAAACCGAAGTTGAAATCATGCCACAGAAAAATTTAAATGAAATTATATATGGTAAAAGTACAAATGTCACCTACCAGAAAAACACGGATCTGTCTAGAACAAAGGCTTTCTAAGGTGTTGAGCTGTAGGAAAATTAGTAAATTCAGAATATTAGCAAATTCATTCTGGCGTGCATTGGCACGTTGTCCCCCGGCAAGTCAGCTAGCTAAGGCGTTGTGGAGCTTTTGGCTCTGTCCCGAAAAACGCCCCCGCAAGGCTGAAGGGCTTGCGGGGGCGTAGCATGTCCATGGGGGCGAAGGGCAGCCTTCAGGCTAGTCGTGCACCTCGTCGACGGGTTCGCCGGGCTTGCCTTGGAGGGCCAGCCTGTAGGTGGCCAGGCCCTGCTCGAGGAAGTCGCGGCAGCCGGAGAA
>DFDR01000102.1:9053-16170 GCA_002369295.1 Desulfovibrionaceae bacterium UBA3823 | reverse complement strand
GGAGAAGCCGCCACGGGCGATGATGCACTGGTTCAGGGCATACATGGTGGCGACGACGTCGCCCCAGTCCACCCAGCCCATGTGGCCAACGCGCACGATGCGGCCTTTGAGCTGGTCCTGGCCGCCGGCAAGGTAGACGCCGTAGTGCTCGGCGCAGTCCTTGATTACCCGGATGCCGTCCACGCCATCGGGAAGGAGGATGCTGGTGATGCCCCAGGTGTAGTTTTCGGGAGCGAGCAGCTTGAGACCCATGGCATCGGCGCAGCGACGGCAGAGCTGCGTGAGGGCCCACTGCTTGCGGTACACGGTTTCAAGGCCGCTTTCGAGGAGCATGCCGAGGCTTTCTTCCAGCCCGACGATGAGGTTCACGGGCGTGGTGAAATGGGTCTCGGACTTGCTGAGAATCTTTTTGCGCTCAGCCGGCAGGTCGAAGTAGAAGCAGCCGGGCTTGATGTCCTCGCAAACCTTCCAGGCGCGCTCGGAGAGGGCGAGGAGGGCGAGGCCGGGGGGCAGCATGAGGCCCTTCTGGGAGCCGGTGAGCAGGCAGTCCACGCCCCACTTGTCCATGGGGCAGGGGGAAATGCCGACGCCTGAGATGCCATCGACCACGAGCAGGGTGTCGGTGGCGCGGGTGACGGCTGCAATGGCCTCGATGGGATGCAGGACGCCGGTGGATGTCTCGGACATCTGCACGAGCACGGCCTTGGCGTCCCTGTTCTCCTGAATGGCGCGGGCCACTTCCTCGGCGGAGACGGCGGTGCCCCATTCCTTCTTGATTTCAGCGACCTTGAGGCCTCGCATCTTGGCGATCTCGCCCCAGCGCTCGCCGAACTTGCCGGCGTTGACCACGATGACCGTGTCGCCGGGGTTGAAGAGGCTGTAGACGGTGGCGGTCATGGAGCCGGATCCGGAGCAGGAGAGCGTCAGCACGGGCTGGGTCGTGCCGAAGAGCAGCTTCAGTTGCTCCTGGGTATGGTTCATGATCTTGTGGAATTCGCCCTTGCGGTGGTGGATCATGTCCTTGGCCAGAGCCAGGCGGACGCGTTCGGGCAGGGGGGTGGGGCCGGGGGTGAGAAGGCGCGTTTTATTGATCATGTCGGTCGGATCCTCTGTGGGGGCCGGGGCTTCGGCGCAAGGCGGAAGGCCGGGATTGCAGGCGCTCTCATGCCCCAGGGCGGGAGCGTCCCTTGTTTTGAGAAGAGGCTGAACTGTATAGCCTTTCTGACCAAGAGGCAATGCAGGGCAAAGGGCCAAAGGGTGTCGCCGGAGGGCGCGGAAAGGGCTTCGGCCAGTCTGCAGGATGGGGCCTGCAGGGCCTGTGGCAGGCGTGCGGACGCCGAGGCCAGGCCCGTTGCCGCGCCCGTGCTCCTTCGTTGACAACCTTGTGCAAGGCAGGCACAGTCGGCCTGTCCCGCCAAAGGCGCCGTGTCCGGCGGGATGCCTGCAGGGCAGGGAGACTCCGCTCTGCCAAGGAGGCGCTTCCGGATGGAGGCAGGTCTGGATGGGAGCGCGTCCAGATGGCGGCACGGCGGATGGCTCCCGCTTCCAGATGCCGGCACGGAAGCCGTTCCCGGCTGCGGCTGCGGGTGGCGAAGTGCAAGGAGCGTTGCGATGATCTTTTATGTCCATGGGTTCAATTCGGGTGCGGGCAGCTCCTCGGGAAAGCTCCTGGAACGCCAGATTGGCGCCAAGGTCCACCGCCTGGAGTACAGTTCCGACGGCATGTTCGCCGACAACTTCGAGAGCTTGACGCAGCAGGTGAACAGGCACGCCGACGGCTTCGACGTGCTGGTCGGCACCTCGATGGGCGGCTTCTACGCCCTCATGATCTCGCAGGCTCTGCTGACGCCCTGCGTCGCCTTCAACCCCGTCGTGGAGCCCCGCCAGCAGCTCAGGCAGTTCCTCGGCAGGAACGTCAACTTCGTGACCCAGAAGGCCTACGATTTCACCGAGGCCATGCTGGACTCCTATCCGGAGCGCGTCGCCGGCCCGGGCGGCAACGTCCCCGTCCAGGTCTACGTGTCCGAGATCGACGAGCTCCTGCAGGGCAACGCGGACCGGGTGCGCCGGATCTTCCCCGACTGCACGGTGACTCGCACAAGCCACAGGATGACTGACTTCAGCCCCTATCTGGCAACGATACGGCAGTTCGAAAACCTCATGGGCGTTCATCCCGACAGCGGCGACTGAGCGGGATCCGGCATCGTGCACGCGCTCAGCTGCCCCGTTGGTTTTTCCCGCCGTCCGGCCTATGATGCCCCATGGCCGGCGTCTTGGCGCCTGGCCCGTGCAGGAAGGACAGCCCATGGACAATGAAGACCTCTGGAGGCAGACGGCAGACCAGATTGCCGAACTGGAGCGCAGCGTTGCGCCCTTCCTCGAGCATGCCCACGCTTCAGCCAAGATCAGGCACCTTTACGAGGAACTGGTCAGGCTGCTCCCGCAGGCTGCCGGCGGGGCCCGGCACGAGGACGGCATGGCGCTCATCCGCTGCCGCGCCAGCCTCCAGTCGCTGGCCGAGCGCTGCCAGACGGAGATGGCCCGCCTTGTCCGCAAGGCGAGCACTGCGCTGGCGCTGCCGGACGTTTCGGAGCGGGCACTGCGCGAGCATCTGGCCTTCAAGCACTGGGCTGCCAGAGACCTCTCCCGCGACGCCCTCGACGCCCTTCGCGAAGAGTGCGGGGTGCGCCTGACGCCCTCCGGCTGCGAGCAGACCGTGGCCCAGCTGCTCGGCGGCTTCAAGGACTTTCTGGAGCGTCCCCTCAAGGCGCAGTGGCCGCTGGTCTGGTTCTGCGCGCCAAAGAAGCTCCGGCTTCAGGCTGGCGTCTGGAAGCGCCATGTCTTTACGCTCTTCTGCGCCGTGGGCCTGGGGCCGGGGCTTGTGCCGGAGCTGCTTGGCATCTGGGCCGGCGAAGGCGCCTGCGACGGCGTGCACGAAGCCATCCTTGGAGACCTGAAGGACCGCGGCGTGCGCGATGTGCTTTTCGCGACATTCGACATGCTCTCTGGACAGCTCTACTTTGAGGACGAAACGCTCTGGCAGGAGGCCTTCGGCAAGGAACTGCCGGGAAGCCGGGTCGTCTGCGGCGTCGCCCAGGCCGCACGGGCCGTGCTGCCGAGGCTCAAGGCCGGTGCAGAGCGCGCCCGCTTCAAGAAGGATTTCTTCGCTCTTTCCCACGCCGCGGATCAGGCGGCCTTCGAGCGTCTCCGCCAGGTCTTTGCCGAGACCTGGCAGGCGCATCCGGACGCGCTCGACATGGCGGAGATGCTCTTCGACAGCATGGAGGCTTCCCTCGACGTGCCGGCGGCCGTGCGCAGGGCGCTGGCCGAAGGCCTGCCCATGCGCTCCGTGCACGGCATGCTCAGCAGGCTTCCCGCCTTCCGCAGCCCCTCCCTTGCCTGGCTCTTTGCCCACTGCGGGAAGGACCTGCCCCATGCCGAGCACATGTGGAAGGTCATGGACAAGCGATCCTTTGTCCGCGCCCTCGATGCCATCATGGCCCGCCCCGATCTGGCCCGCCGCATCCGGAGCACCTGGAGGCGGGCGAGGCAGATTTCTCTCTTTGAAGTGTAGCGCGCCGGCGTTCCATCGGCGCCTGTCTCCGCCGGCAGCCTGCCTGCGCTTTCGCTTGCCGCATGGCGGCTTCGGGGGGCGGGTCTCCATGCGGCCGTGGCAGGGCAGGGCTGCGCTGGCCTGCGGGCTGTCTTGAGGAAGAGCCAGACTGGGGCAGAATGCGCCTCGTGTCCGCCCTCCGCTGCAAGCCTGCCCTGGAACATCCTCTGCTCCGCCGTCTACCATCCGTCCTCGGAACGTCGGCTTGAAGGCGTGCGCGAAATTGACATTGAAATTCATTGTTGATATAAGGCCCCCATCTCAGGCACAGCCAAGCAACGCCAAGGGGGGCGCCCATGAAGCCGTCAGACATCGTCAAGGCCCTGCATCTTCTGCTCGACATCCAGCAGCCGGTCTTTTTGTGGGGGCCGCCTGGCGTGGGCAAGAGCCAGGTCGTGGCCGAAGTCGCCAGGGCGCGCGGCATGGAGCTGTGCGACGTGCGCGCCGTGCTGCTTGATCCCGTCGATCTGCGGGGCCTGCCCCGGGTGACGGAGAAGGGCCTTGCCCAGTGGTGTCCGCCGGCCTTCCTGCCGCCTGAGGGCAGCCTCGGGCGCGGCGTGGTCTTTCTGGACGAGCTCAACGCGGCGACGCCGCTGGTGCAGGCTGCCTGCTACCAGCTCATTCTGGACCGCCGCATCGGCGAGTACGAGCTGCCTGCCGGCTGGAGCGTGGTGGCTGCCGGCAACCGCGAGCAGGACCGGTCCGTGGTGCACCGCATGCCGACGGCGCTCGCCAACCGCATGGTGCATCTGGAATTCGAAGCCGACATCGACGACTGGCTTGCCTGGGCCCAGAAGCACGGCATACGCCCCGAGGTGACGGGCTTTCTGCGCTTTCGTCCCACCCTGCTGCACACCTTCGATCCCAAGTCCTCAGACCGCACCTTTGCCTCGCCGAGGGCCTGGGAGTTCGTCTCCAGGATGCTTTCCTCCTCCCCCGGCAGGGAGATCGAAGACGATCTGTGGATCGGCGCCGTGGGCATGGCAGCCGCGGCCGAGTTCACGGGCTATCTTGCCGTCTGGCGGGATCTGCCGGGCATCGACGAGGTGCTGGCCCATCCCGATGACATCGGCCTGAGCCAGGAGCCTGCCGTGCTCTACGCCCTGTGCGAGGCGCTGGCCGCCAGGGCGTCAGCGTCGTGCGCCGATGCCCTGGGTCGCTTTGCCCTGCGCCTTCCGCCGGAATTCGGCGTGCTGCTCATGCGGGGCTGCGTGTGCCGCGACAGGAACTTCGTCAAGACGGAAGGCTTCGCCCGCTGGGCGCAGGCCAACGCCGAGGTGCTGCTCTAGATGGCAGGCGCAATCGACGGCAGGGTGCGGGCAGAGGCCCATGCTTCGGCCAGTTTCGCCAGCGCGGCGAATTCTGGCGGCAAGGCCAGGCCCGGCAGTGCGCCGGCCGGCGCCGTCAGGCCGGGCTGCGATCCGGGCAGCGAGCTGGGCTGCGATCTGGAAGAGCAGGCCCTGCTCCGCATGCGCAAGGCCCGTTCCGAGCTGGTGCTGGCCCAGCCCTTCTTCGGCAGTCTCCTGCTGCGTCTCGAGCTCAAGGCCGACCCCGCCTGCCGCGACGTCTGGACCGACGGCAGGACGCTTGGCTTCAACCCCGTCTACGCGGCCTCCCAGGAAGAGCGCCACCTTGTGAGCGCCCAGGCCCACGAAGCCCTGCACATCGCCCTCAAGCACAACCTGCGCAGGCGCGGCCGCGACGGGAAGCTCTGGAACAGAGCCTGCGACGTCGCCGTCAACCACCTGCTCCGCGAGGCCGGCTTTGCCCTCCCTTCGGCCTGGCCCGTGGAGGAGGAGTACGCCGGCATGAGCGTCGATGCCGTGTACGAGGAAATGAAGCGCCTGCAGGAAGGCAGGCCCCGCGGAGGCGCACGCGATGCCAAGGCCAAGGGGGCGGCGCAGGAGAGTTCGGGCAGCCTCGGACTCGGCGGCCGGGAAGGGGCCAGCGCGCCTGCCGGGGAGCGTCCGGAAGCGAAGTCGGGCGAGGCCGGCGAAGAGGACGCCGGCGGCCGATCCCGAGCCGTCCCCCAGAAGGCCAGCGCCGATGCCGAGGGCGGAAGCCGCCAAGCCGAAGCACCCCGCTTTGCCGGCGAGGTGCGCGACCATCCCCTGCTGATGGAGAAGGCCTCCCAGGACGCCAGGCGCCGGGCGGAGCGCGAGGCCGACATCGCCATTTCCCTTTCCCTCCAGTCGGCGCCGGGCGCGGCCGGCCTTGCGCAGAGCGTGCGGCGCGCCGTTGAAGGGGGCGTGCGCCCCAAGGTGGACTGGCGGGAGGCGCTGCGTCGCTTCATCGAGGACTGCGCCGACGCCGACTACGCCTGGACCATGCCCAACAGGCGCTATCTTTGGCAGGATCTCTACCTGCCTTCGCGCCATGAGCAGACGATCGCGGGAATTGCCCTTGCCGTGGACTGCTCCGGCTCCATCGATGCCGGGGAATTGGCCGTTTTCTGCGAGGAGCTTTCTGGCATTCTGGACCACTTCGACACCGAGCTCTGGGTGGTCTACCACGATGCCGCGGCAACGGGGCACGAGCGCTTCACGCGCGCCGACCGGCCGCTGAAGCTTGCGCCCAAAGGCGGGGGCGGCACGGACTACAGGCCCGTGCCCCCGGAGCTGGCGCGCCTTGGCGTCAGGCCGGCCTGCCTTGTCTGGTTCACGGACTTCGAGTGCGACGCCTTTCCCGAGGAGCCGGACTACCCCGTGCTCTGGTGCGCGACGCGCGAGCCGGCCGTTTCTCCGCCCTTCGGCGAGATTGTCCTGATCTCGACGTGAATCCTAAGGCGCGCCGCATGCCGTCTGCCCGCGGCGCCGTCTCTTGCGCCGCTGCGTCGCCGCGCCGGCTATCACCCAGCCCTTCACTCCGGCCCTTCATCCTGGTCCTTCATTCCGGCTCTTCATCCCGGCCCTTCGTCTTGTTCTGTCGCCATTCCTTCACCCTGTCCTTCAACTCTGGCCGGCGCTTCAGCCGAGCCAAAGGGGGCGCGCATGCAGATCCATTGGGAAATCGTCAAGAAACGGGGCAATCTGCGCCCCATGCTCACCTATTCCTTTGCCGTCGAGCCCTGGGAGCGCGAGATGGCCATTCCGCCCGTCCGCGTCCAGTCCACCATTCCGAAGCCCGAGGAAGCCTTCGTCGAGTTCTGCTATCCGGGGCAGCACGAACGCGCCGAGGGCTACAGCCCCTGCGGCCAGCCCACCTACGAGCTCGAGATCGTCTCCCACAAGGGCAGGCTCTGGCCGCAGAGCCTCCGCCTGCCCTGGCGCGAGGACAACAGCTACCCTGAGGTGGAGGAGTCCTTTGCCAGGCTGCGCGACGCCTTCGAGCGCGAGAGCGCCATGGCCTCGCGCAGCGAGCCCCTGCGTCTGGAAGGCAGCCTCGACTGCCGCGGCGGCAGGCGGTCCGGCATGGCCGCTGCCGTGCTGGCAGACAAGTTCCTCGCCTATGCGGACCGCTTCGGCGGCGCCTAGTCCCTTGCGTGCGCCGCCTGCCTGACGGCGG
>DFDR01000102.1:4056-8993 GCA_002369295.1 Desulfovibrionaceae bacterium UBA3823 | reverse complement strand
GCGGGGCAGGGAGGTCCCTGCCGCAGGCGTCCCCTTCCTGCGGCTGGGCCGATCTGTCCCGCCCGGACCCGTCTTGCCGCGTGCCGGCTGACGTGCGTCCTCTCGTGCCGCTTGGCGTCTCCTGGCGTCCGGCTGTCCTGTCAGCGTCCGGGGCGGCCAGCCTGCGGCTGCCGCGTCGCCGCGTCGCAGCCAGGCCCTGCCGGCGCGTGCCGGCGTTCCTTGCCCGTGCCCCTGCCCGTGCCTTGGGTTCCGCCTTTCTTGCGCAGCCGCTGAGGGGAAGACATCAGCGCCCCCGGCCTGCGCTGCTGGAGCGCAGGCCGGGGGCGTGGGAGCATCGTGCAGGGCCGGCTAGTCGGGCAGGCCAATGGGAATGTCTTCGTGCATGGTGAGCAGGGTCCGGGCTTCCTCGGCCATGCGGGCCCTGAGCGACGGGGGCTCGAGAATTTCGGCGTTGGCGCCAAGGCTAAGCGCCCAGCGAACAACGTCGCCCTCGCTGCCGGCAGAGAAGCTCAGAAGGATCGAGCCGTCCGGCTGGGGCTCCACCTGCTGGTCGGGACTGACCACCCTGTTCTTGAGCCAGGCCGCGGCCTTGGGGAGGAGGCGGATCTTCACCTTGCAGCTTCCGCCGTGCAGGAAGCTGCAGGGGAATTCGCCCTTGGGATCGTCGGGCGGGAAGTAGCCCGCATCCGAGAGCGTGGCGCTGCAGATGCTGTCGATGGCAAAGAGGTAGCGCTGGAGGCCCTCTTCCTGCTCGGCGACGCTGGGGGCGTTCTCGTCAGGAGCCATGCCGTCAGCTGCCCGCTGGGCGGCCTCCCGGGCCGTGGCGTACCTGCGCGCTTCGCTGGCCAGCACGGCCTCCACGTAGAGTACGCTGTCGCCGCAGATGAGGCGCGTCGGGGCGATGTCCCAGACGCGCGAGCGGCTGTTGCGCTTGTGCTCGATGGTGCACACGTGGCCCGTGCGCCGGGCTTCGGCGATGGTTCTCGCCACGTCGGCCTGGTCAGAATAGTCGCGCCACTCTCGGAAGAGGGCGGGGTCGGAAATCTCCTCGCGCGCAAGATTTTCGCACATGAGGCGCAGGCGGTCGATCACCATGCGGCAGGCCGTGGTGCGTTCCGGGCCAAGCTTGGCCGAGGCCAGCGTTACGGCCTTCTTGAGGCTGTCCACTTCCTTCGGCGTGCAGGCCGTCCTCGGGGTCTTGCCGGGCATGGCCAGCGAGTAGAGTTCGCGACCCTTGTCGATGCGGCGACGCAGAACCACGCCGGGGCGTCCTTCAAGCTGCTTGAGCACCCGCGATACGGTGGATTTCGAGCAGTTGAGCATGTCCGAGATCTCCTGGGCGCTGTGCTCGGACTTCGAGAACAGCAGGAGCTCGTAGACGGTAATCGCCTTGTCGATGGCAGTGGCACTGGGGACGGTTTCTGGCATGGCAAAAAGACTCCTTGCAATGCGGTGATGACAGAATGCTATGCCTTTTCATTGTGTTTGCCTAGGGTTTATGGCTGATTTTGGCTTGCAAAAGTCGTCTTGGCCGCATTGCCGCGCGCCAAAGCCTGCCGCAGGGACTGGTCCAAGGGGCGGCGCGGCCCCTGAGCAGCGCCGCGCATGCCGCGGCTGTCATCGGATGGCGCATCGCGCAGGCTCAGACAGGAGCCGTCCCGGCTGCAAAAAGAATCCGCCGGCAGGGGAACTCCTGCCGGCGGAAGAAGCGGTCGGCTCTGCAGAGTCTAGCCGCCGAACTTGTCGATGTAGCCTGTGACGAAGAGGATAAGGATGACGGCCGGCAGAATCCAGCGCAGGTAGAAGCGCAGCGCGGGGTGCCTGGAGAGGCGCAGCCCCGATCCCATGTCCGCCTCGCTGGCGAACTTGTCCCAGCCCCAGCCGGCGTGCATGGTGCAGAAGAGCACCATCATGAGCGAGCCCAGGGGCAGGAGGTTGTTGCTGACGATGAAGTCTTCAAGGTCGAGGAAGCTCGATCCCTTGCCCAGCGGCTCGATGCCGGAGAGCAGGTTGAAGCCGAGGGCGCAGGGAAGCGAGAGCAGCCAGAGGAGCACGGCGTTGACAAGCACGGCGGGCCCCCTGTGCATGTGCAGGATGTCCATCAAGTAGGCGACCATGTTCTCGAAGACCGCGATGACCGTGGTGAGGGCCGCGAAGCTCAGGAAGACGAAGAAGAGGGCACCCCAGAAGCGGCCGCCGTCCATGGAGGAGAAGACGTTGGGCAGGGTCACGAAGACGAGACCCGGACCGGCGTTGGGCGTCACGCCGAAGGCGAAGCAGGCCGGGAAGATGATGCAGCCGGCCAGCAGGGCGACCAGGAAGTCCATGCCCGTGATGAGGCAGACTTCGCCGGTGAGGCTGCGGTTCTTGTTGAGGTAGCTGCCGAAGATGCACATGGAGCCTATGCCGATGGAGAGCGTGAAGAAGGCCTGGTTGAGGGCCGCGCTGGCAATGGGCAGGAAGCCCACCTTCTGGAAGCGCTCCACGTCGGGCATGAGGTAGAACTTGAGGCCTTCCGTGGCGCCTGGCAGCGAGACGGAGTGGATCACCAGCGCGATGAGGATGAGGAAGAGGCCGGCCATCATGACCTTGACCACGCGCTCGACGCCTTTCTGCAGGCCGAAGGCGCAGACCAGGGCGCCCGCGCCCACCGAGGTCGTCATGCCGGCGAGCTGCAGGGAGGGCGAGCCCAGCATGCCTCCGAAGAACTTGCCCACCTCGGCGGGAGGCATGGCGTGGAAGGTGCCCTGGAGCATGTAGACGCAGTAGATGAGCATCCAGCCGCAGACCGTGGTGTAGAACATGAGCAGCATGTAGCTGCCCACGATGGAAATCCAGCCGAAGCGGTGCCACCAGGTGCCCTTGGGCTCCAGCACCCTGAGCGCCAGGCCGAGGTTGCGCCGGGACGCCCTGCCGATGGCGAATTCGGCGATCATGACGGGCATGACCATGAGCTGGCACACGACGAAGACGAGCAGGAAGCAGGCGCCGCCGTACTCGCCGGTGATGAAGGGAAAGCGCCACACGTTGCCGAGGCCGACGGCGCAGCCTGCCGAGATGAGCAGGAAGCCGAGCCGGCTGGCGAGCATTTCGCGCTTGGTTTGCGTTTCTGCCATGGTTCCTCCAAAAAGCGTTTCGTGGCACAAGCTCTACGCCCTTGCGCGCTAGGGGACAAGCCGTGCCCAGACGGACGGCAGATCGACGGCAGATGGACGGCAGGCAGGCTGCAGGGGCCCTGGCAGGGACAGGCTGGCAGGGCGCGGTGCTTGCCGCGGGCTTGGCCTGCCGGCAGGAAGTCCCGTCTGCCCTGCGGGAGGGCGCTGCCGGCTCTGCGCGGCGTCAGCGCTCCCGAAGGCAGGCTATGGTCCGGGCAAAGAGGGGATTGGCGTGAAGCGCCGGCATGCCGAGACGCGCGCAGACCCTGTCGACGAGCCGGGGCAGGTCCGTTCCCTCGTCCAGTAGCAGGACAGCGTCCTTCAGCCGGTCCACAAGGGCCTCGGCCTCCTCCAGCTTTGCCTGCATGGCGCAGGCATCGCAGATCCCGTTCCAGGCCGGATAGCAGGCCGCGATGCCCTCTTCGCGCACAAGGCGCCCAAGCCGCGCAAGCGTTTCCCGCGTGGCCTGCTCGTCGGTGAAGATGGGAATGCCGTCCTTGACCGGCACGGCGTCCCCGATGAAGAGCGCCTGGCCTGCCCGGTAGGCCGTGTGGCCCTGGGAGTGGCCGGGCGTGGCGATGGCGGCAAATTCAAGCCCTGGTTCAGGATGCACGGCGTCGCCGTCCGCAAGGCAGCAGTCCACGGGGCAGGAACGGCCCGCAAGGCTGTAGAAGCTGGGGATGGGACGCTCCTGGAACTGCCGGTCGATGTCCTCAATCCAGGGCTTCTCGCCGGCGCTGGCATAGACGGGACAGCCGAAGCGCTCCCGGAGCAGGGTTGCCGTGCCGATGTGGTCGGGATGGGCGTGGGTGAGGAAGATGCCCCTGAGTTCCGAAGGCGACCGGCCTATCCTTGCGACATGGCCGAGGATCTGCGTTTCGCTCCCCGCCACGCCTGAATCGACCAGGTAGAGCCCCTGGGCTTCAACGAGATAGACGAAGACGAAGCGCTTCACCTCGGGCGTCACGCTGAAGTCTATCCTCAGCTGGTGGATGCGCGTGCTAGGCATGGCTTCCTCCTGTGGGCTGCGCGATGCGGGCTCCAAGCTCCCTGGCCTGCCTGAGGCCGTCCGTCCGGCGCACGTCGCCCTTGTCCCTGCAGCCCCGGACGAGCACCGTGCCGCCGTCCTCGAGACGGAAGAACCGGAGCAGCATGCGGTACTGGAGCAGGATGGGATCGAAGAGATCCGGAAGCGTTGCCGCGCCGACGAGGAGGAGCGCCAGCTTCCGGATGGGGAAGCGGTCGCGCAGGGGCGCGTGCAGCCTGTCGATCAAGGTCTTGAGCTGGGCGCTGATGCCGTAGAAGTAGACGGGCGAGGCAAGGACAAGGATGTCCGTCCGGAGCAGCGGCTCGTAGACCTGATCCATGCCGTCCCGCTGAAAGCAGCGGTGTCCCTCGCTGGCATAGCAGGCATTGCAGCCCAGGCAGGGATGGATGTCGAGGCTGGCCGCGGAGATCAGGCTGACCTCGTGGCTGGCGCCTGCGCCCTCGGCAAAGGCGCGGGCCAGCAGATCCGTGTTGCCGCCCCTGCGGGGGCTGCCGACCAGCACGGTGATTCGGCTCATGGCTCCTCCTGTCCTCCTTGGCTCCTGCGCTTGCCAAGCCGGCTCCAGCCTGGACCCGCGCCTGCCGGCGCACTCGCCGGCATGGTCTTCTCAATGGGCGAAAAGCAGCCTGCGGTCAAGGCCTCCTGGCAGTCTGAGGCGGCGGCTGGCCTGCAGGGCGGGGCGGGCAGGCGCTTTCCCCTGGAGCGAGGCCCCGCGTGCCAGTCGCATGCCAGCC
>DFDR01000102.1:1989-3994 GCA_002369295.1 Desulfovibrionaceae bacterium UBA3823 | reverse complement strand
TGCCAGCCCTATGCCAGCTGGATGCCAGCCGCGTGCCAACCGGATCCTGGACTTCGCATAGCGCTTGAAATTGCGGCCGGATCTGCGACACTTTGACCTGCCCCTCCCCAGGCTAGGCCGGCAGCCTTCGGCTTTTCTCCTCCGGGCACTAGCCTTGGGCAAAGCAGGCCTTACTATAAGGGGTGCCGGCGGACTGGCGGCTGTCCGGCGCATCGTGAACCCTACCTTTAAGCATCTGGAGTGTAGCGCCATGTCCCCGTATTCCGCACCCGCGGGCCTAGCCCCCGAGAGCCCTTCTGCAGCAAGGAGCCTGGAACAGGAGGAGACGGCCTTCCTCAAGCGGGAGCTTGCCAGCCTTTTCGCCGGCCAGGGCCCCCTTGTTGAAGCCTTCCTTGAAGTCGAGCCCGGTGCCGGCCAGGAAGCCCTGTACACGGGAGCTGCCCGCTTCGTCCTCGAGCGCGCCCGGGACGTCAGCGCCTGCCTGAAGGAGTGCCTTGACGCGCTTGCCCTCGGCGCAGGCCTGCCGCAGGATGCCAAGGCCGCCGGATCTGCCGGGGAAGCCCGGGAGGCGCCAGCGGATCTGGCCGATGCGCAGGCTCCCTCAGCCGCGGAGGCGGAAGGCGAAGCCGGGCCTGCCGGAAGCTGCGGCGCCGAAGCTGCCGAGCCTGGCGAAGGCGCCGACGCGCCGGAAGCAGCCGAGACTGCCGAAGCTCCAGAAGCCGCCGAAGCTGCCGGAACCCCGAGCGCGGCGCCGGATGCCGCGCCCTTGCAGGAAGAATCTGCCCCGGCGTCTGGCGTTCGGGAGGAAGCGGGTTCTGAGGCGGGTCTGCAGGACGCGCCCGGAGCGGCCAGCGCCGCTCCCGATGCCGCCCGGAAGGCAGACGGCGCCGAGGCCAAGGGCGCTCCCTTCGACTGGCGGGCCGACTGCCAGGCCATCCTGGAGGGGCGCTTCGACGCAGACCGCGGCCGACTGCTCGACCTGCTCGAGCGCGCCATGGCCTGCGCGGACAGGGAAGGGGCGGATCCGGCGGCAAAGCGTCTCGTGGAGGCTGCCTCTGACCACTTCACGGCCCTGCTCGCCAGAGGCGCCGCCGGCGCCGGCGAGGCGCCCAGGCCCCAGCCCGAAGCGGAGCCGAAGAAGGCGCCCGAAAGCGGCGCGGCCACCTTCACGGTCACGCCGGCCGGCACCTGCGCCTCGGGCGGGGTGGACATTCCGGTCGTGCACGCCGGCGCAGGCGGCGGGGAGGTGCCGGCGGCAGAGCCTGAGGACGAAACGCCCTTCGAGGAGCTTCCGCCCTGCATCCAGGAGCTGGTGCGGCTTGCCGAAGGCCGGCTCGACACCGGCGACGCCCAGGCCGACGTGCGCAACCTCAGCCAGCGTTTCCGCCAGCTGCGCGAGGAGGCCATCGCAGCCGGCGGCCCCGGGCGCTGGGAGCGCTATTTCAAGCGGGCCTCGGCCCACATCGCCAAGATCCTCAACCGGGTGCACGGCGAGGGCGGCTTTGCCAGGCAGGACGCAGGCCAGGCCGGCGGAGACAGCCCCCGCTACATGCGCGAGGTGGACGCCGTTGCCAGGGGCGACTACGACAGCCGCGTGGACGACATCTACGCCATTCTGAGCAATGCCATCCTCGAAGCCAGGCGCGACGGCAGGGAGGAGGAGTTCCAGGAACGCCTGGAGGCCGCCTCCGAGCACCTCAACAGGCTTCTTTCCTCGCGCTGCGTGCATGCCGGCCGTCCTGCCGGCAGCGATCCCTCGGAAAGCGAGACGGCAGACGAGCTCAGGCAGGACATTTTCCGCGGCGAGACGCCGGACGAGGACTTTGTCGCCGAGACGGCAGGCGCTTCTGCAGGCGCCGGGCAGGATGCCGCCAAGCCGGCGCCCCGCGCCGGGGCGGCTCGGCCGGCCAGGCCCTCGCCAGCGCCGTCTGCGCCTGAACGTTCTGCGCCCGAACGCCCTGCGCCCGAACGCCCTGCATCCGAACGGCCTTCTGGCCAGGCTGGA
>DFDR01000102.1:0-1930 GCA_002369295.1 Desulfovibrionaceae bacterium UBA3823 | reverse complement strand
AGGCTGGATCCGGCGCGCCCGAAGCGCAGGGCCAGCGCCGGCAGATCCCCCATGGACGCCATGCCGGCGCCGCGCGGGGCGTGCACAAGGTCCGGCGCGAGCCTTCGTGGCAGGCCTGCGTGCAGGCCGTGAAGGACATAGGCCAGGGCCGCTTCGACACTGATCCCCAGCGCGCGCTGGATCTGCTCAGGGAAGCAGCCTCGCGCCTCGAGCAGGAGGGGCTCGCCGAGCACTTCGAGCCTGAGATCCGGCGCGCCGCCAGGCGTCTTGCCCTGCTCATGCGCCAGGAGCCGGAAGGGGCCCCTGCCGGCTGGGAAGGCCAGGACTTCCGCCAGGATCCGCGCCTGGCGTCCCGCTTCGGGCAGCGTCCCGAGCCCCGCCGGGTTCTGCCAAGCTACATGCAGGGCGTCGAGGACATCAACCAGGGACGCTTCGACGACGACCCTGGCACCATGCTCGAGATTCTCGACTACGCCATCCGGGCGGCCTCGCGCCAGGGCAGGCTCGAGGAGTTCCGTCCGCGCCTTGAGCAGGCGTCCCGGCGCGCCAGCGCCGTTCTGGAGCGGCGTTCTGGCGACCTCTTCGGCGGGAGGTTCTTCTGATGGCCGCCCTGCTTGATTCCCGCGCCGGCGAAGCCCTGCGCCTCGAGATCGCAGCCGGCCTGGCCCAAGCATCCCGCGAGCGGGATCTGGCCAGGCGCCAGAAGCTGCTCCGCCACGTCTACGAGCTCATGCGCCAGGCCGAGCCCCTGGACGCCGAGGGGGCCGACGCAGCCTCGAGCCTGCTTGCCAGGCTTGAGGCCGGGCTTTTCTCCCATCTCGAGGCCAATGCCTTCCTCGAGCTGCTGGCCCGCTCGCTGGGCGAGCCTGGCGCCTCTCCGGAGCGCCTGCGCCTGGCCGTCAACGCCTGGATGGAGCGCCACTGGCAGAGCAGGCAGGGCCGGCGCGTCTTCAATCCCGGCGAGGTGCCCGATGCCGGAGCCGGCAGGCTGGACGGCGCAGGAGGATAGGCCATGCATCTTTTCAAGCTCGTGCCCGAAACGGCCTTCGAAGGCCTCGTGGCTCCCGTGCTCTGCGTCCTCTTCCAGGGCGGCTGGCGCGACGTTGCCCCTGTGCGCTGGACGGCGATGCTCTCCGACGGCACCAGGCTTCCCCTGCTCGAGCGCACCCGTCTCGTGCTCAGGCTCAAGCTCTGGATAGAGGCCCGCGCTGACGGGCGCTTCGCCGTGGACACCCTCAGTCCCGCCCTTTTCGCCTACCTGCTGGAGCAGGGCGGGGAGGGTCTCTTCCCCGTTCCCTGGCGCTACCAGGAAAGCCAGGCTTCGCCCCGCACCGAGGCCCTGCTCTTCGGACCGAGACGGACGGCGGCCGGGGCTCCCTACGTCTTCGAGCTCCTGCCCGTCGCCACGGCCGGGGCCAGGCTTGCCCTCTGCTTTGCCGGCGGCTGGCGCGACGTGGACGCCGACCCCCTGGCCGAAGCCTTCTGCGACGATCAAAGCCCCCTGCCGTCGACGGCTGCGGACTCCCTGGCCCTGAGCTTCCGGCTCTGGCTTGCCGAGGCCTGCACCAGGCTCGCCCAGGAAGCCGGCGCGGCCATCGATCCCGACAGGCTCTCTCCCTCCCTGCTCTATGCCCTGCTTGAGCGCTCGGCCCCCTGCATGGGCTTTGCCGAAGGCGGACTGCTCCCGGGCCGCGGCGGCCTTGCGCAGGTCGCGCGCATGATGGAATCCTGCGCCAGGGCGCCCGAATCCTGCGGCTGGATCTGGAAGCTTGCCAGAGGCCGCGTCAGCGGTGCCTGACGCGGCGCACGTTCCCGGCCCCTCCTTCCGCCATCTCTTTCCCCGTGACCTTTTCCGCCTTGCCTAGGAGTTTGCCCCATGCGCGTCACCTGCTTTGAAATCGGCCCCATGCCCACCAACTGCTATGTCGTC
>DFDR01000027.1 GCA_002369295.1 Desulfovibrionaceae bacterium UBA3823 | reverse complement strand
CCGTCGAGCCCGAGAAGCCCGTCGAACCCGAGAAGCCCGTTGTGGAGCGGCCCGTGATTGTCGAGCGCCCCTTCTTCGGGCAGGATCCGGAAAAGCCCGTCGAGCCCGAAAAGCCCGTGGAGCGTGAAATTCCGCGCGGCGAGCTGCTCGAGATCCCCGACCAGGCCGAACAGAAGAAGGATCTCTCCTTCCTGCGCGGCTGCTGGGCCTCGAAGACGAGCCTGCGCAACGCCAAGACCGGCGAAGCCATCATCATGGAGTACTGCTTCAACGAGGACGGCAAGGGCAAGCGCCACGTCCGCGACAAGCGCAGCCTGTGCACGGGCGACGCCACGGCAAAGCTCGAGAACGGCAAGCTCATCATCGAGAGCACCGAAGCCACCTGCCCGGGCGGCAGAGGCTACCTGAAGGAGAGCGTCCACTGCCAGGGCACCGAGCACCGCACCCAGTGCCAGGGCCGCGAGCACGACAAGAACGGCACGAGATGGAAGGCCGACTTCCGCAAGTCGCGCTAAGCTTTTGACAACCGCATGAGGAGGCCGGCCTCGGCCGGAAGCACATGAAGTTTCCCAAATACAAGCAGATCGTCAATCTCATCCCGGGCGGATGCCCGCAGTTTCTGGACTTCGGACTGGACACCGAACCCCTGCGCCGCGAGGCGCGCCTCTTCAGGGAGGAAACAGCCACGCAGGAGCAGGGCCAGGGGCGCTACCCCCACTACCTGCGCTGCCTCGTGGACGAGGATCCCGACAATCCGGGCATGCTCGTGGACATGCGCGAGGCCAGAGGCACGCGCGATCCCCGCTCGGGCGTGCAGCTGCCGCAGACCTTCGCCGAAGACTACGACGTCAGGCTCCTCGACAGCCTCGAGTGCTTCAAGGGCGAATGGCTGCCCCTGCCCTTCCTGCGCGTGACGGGCCAGACCTGGCCCGACGGCATGCCGAGGGTGGAGCGCGGCCCCGCCAACTGGGCCAGGGGCATGCTCCTGCCCACGGACGACGACCCGGCCGTCTGGCATCTCGTCGTTGCCTTCGACACCAAGATCGAGGACAAGCCCCAGAACATCGACCGCTACTTCGCCCTCTCCCAAGAGGATCTCAACGCGGCCTCGGAGTTCATTCTGGCCTGGCACGTGCGCGACAACTCCTGGTTCGTCAACGAAGGCTGGATCGACGAATGGATCCACGAGCGCTGGCAGGCCTGGGACGCCGGGCGCCGGCGCTTCGGCGACGCCGAGGAGGACACGAGCTGCCTCAAGCACCTTGCCTGCTACATGGCCTGGCTCGACTGCGTTCGCCGGGCCGTCGGGGACCTCAGGGCCAAGGTGACGGATCCCAACCGCTCCGACTCCATCGACGTGGACCTCATCCTCGACATCGGCAACTCCCGCACTACAGGCATCATGGTCGAGACCTCCCAGGCCAAGAAGACGGACCTGAACGACAGCTACCTGCTGGAGCTGAGAGACCTCTCCAACCCCAACAAGAGCTACACTGATCCCTTTGAAACGCGGGTCGAGTTCGTGGACGTCTCCTTTGGCAACGATCTTTTGAGCCGCCGCTCCGGCCGCCGGACCCCCGCCTTTGCCTGGCCTTCCTGCGTGCGCGTGGGGCCCGAGGCGACGCGGCTCTCCACCTTCGCCAACTGCGCCGAGGGCAGCACCGGCATGTCGAGCCCCAAGCGCTACCTCTGGGACGAGCGCAAATGGACGCCGAGCTGGCGCTACAACACCCACGGCGCCTCCGAGCCCATGGTGACCCGAGGCCTCTTCCCCCGCCAGCTCAACGAAGACGGCACGCCCCTCTTCTGCTTCGAGAGCGCGGAGCGCAACCGCTGGCTCAACACCCCGGCCCTGCGCGCCCAGAGCGGCGAGCCTCTCTTCGGCTCCTACTTCACCCGCTCCTCGCTCATGATGTTCATGGTGTCCGAGATCGTCATCCAGGCCCTCGTCAACACCAACTCGCCGGCCAACCGCGCCAAGCGCCAGCTGGCAGACAAGCCACGGCGCCTCAGGCGCGTCATCTTCACCGTGCCCACCGCCATGCCCGTGGCCGAGCGACGCATCTTCCAGCGCTGGGTGGAGCTGGCCGTGCGGCTCATCTGGCACGGGCTCGGCTGGGACAAGGGGCCCCAGCTCAGGCACCTCCAGCCGCCGCGGGTGCTCTGCGAATGGGACGAGGCGAGCTGCTCGCACCTCGTGCTCCTCTACAACGAAATCATGGTCAAGCACCTCGGCAACGCCAGCCAGTACTTCGGCCTCTTCGGCCGCATGCGCCCCGGCACGGACGGGGTTCAGCACCCCTCGGTGCGCGTGGCCTCCATCGACATCGGCGGCGGCACGACGGACCTGTCCATCACCACCCACGTGCTCACGAGCCAGCCTTCGGAGTCGCCGCGCATCGAGCCGCGCATGGAGTTCAGGGACGGCTTCAACATTGCGGGCGACGAGGTGGTGCGCGAGGTCATACGCACCCACGTGGTGCCCGCCATCGAGAAGGCCGTGGCGAACCTTGGCGTGGAGGCGCGCAACGCCACCCTCTCCCTCTTCGGCCGCTACACCCAGGCCAAGTCCGAAGGCATGCGCACCCTGCAGGCCCAGTTCGTCAGGCAGGTGGCCGTGCCCGTGGCGCTCGGCATACTCCAGACCTGCGAGAGTCTGGACCAGGACGACATGCGCACCTTCACCTGCACCTTCGGCGACTTCTTCCAGAAGCCGGGCCAGCCCCAGGATCCCAAGGCCGCCAGGGGCGCCCGCCCCAAGGCAGGCTCGCTGGCAGCCCAGGCGGCCCAGGCAGCCAGGGAGGCGCTGGACAAGGACAAGGACCAGGCGGCCGAGCCCGAAGGGGCTGACGGCGCGGCCCAGTCTGAGGAAGACGGCGCGTCCGTCCTGCCGGTCATGCGCCTTTCGCCCCGGCCCCAGCAGGGCGTTGCCGGCTACTTCAAGAACGTGCTCGCCACCCTCGGCGCCAGCGGCGAGCTCGACCTCATGGACATTCCCGTGGTCTTCTCCCTCGACGCCGTCAGCGAGGACATACGCCGCACCCTCGGCGACACGCTCTCGAGCCTGTGCGAAATGGTGCATCTCTACGATGCGGACATTCTCCTCGTCACGGGCCGCCCCAGCGCCTGGAAAGGCGTCATCCAGACCATACTCGCCAAGACCCCGCTGACGCCGGACCGGGTCGTTGCCATGCGCTCCTACCACGTGGGCAGCTGGTATCCCTGCGCCGACACCTTCGGCTGCATCGCCGATCCCAAGAGCACGGTGGTCGTGGGCGCCATCCTCTGCGCCCTCTCCTCGGGCTATCTCGAAGGCATCAACTTCGACGCCTCCCACATGCATCCCTCCTCCACGGCCCGCTTCGTGGGCGAGCTCAACCTCCAGGGCCAGCTCGAGAAGGACAAGATCTGGTTCACGGTGGACAACGACGGCACCGTCACGCCCGAAGAGCGCGAAATCACCTACCACAGCCCCATCACCATAGGCTACCGCCAGCTCGCCGTGGACCGCTGGCCGGCCTCGCGCTACTACAAGCTCGACTTCGTGGACAAGAAGACCAACGCCAGCGGCCCCTTTGCAGTGCGCATCAAGCTCAACAAGGACAGCGGCCGCATGGCTCTGGCCGAGGACGGCGAAGTGCCGCAGACCGAAGGCGAAATCAACATTCTGGAAGTGAACCGCATAGCCCAGAGCGGAGAGCGCATGCCCCTGCGCCCCACCGCCATGACGGCAACCCTCCAGACCCTGCCGAACCTCGAGGGCTACTGGCTCGACTCCGGCATCATCGTCAGCGAAGGCTAGCCAAGGGAGATCATCATGCGCGACAAGGACAGACAGCTCGCCCAGCAGTGCGACAAGTGGGTGCAGGCCAGCCGCCAGGCCGAAAAATGGATTCTGGACAACCGCGAGACCGTGGGCGGCGAGTGCGACGCCCTGTGCAAGAGCATACGCAAGCAGGCCCGAGGCTTCAGGCGCCTCTCGACGGCAGCCTCGCGCAAGATGTGCGTGGGCGTCTTCGGCCCCAGCCAGGCCGGCAAGAGCTACCTCATCTCGGCCCTGGCCAGGGACAGGAACGGCGACCTCTTCGCCGACTTCGCCGGCCAGAGCGTGGACTTCATCCGCAAGATCAACCCCGAAGGCGGCAAGGAGTCCACGGGCCTCGTGACCCGCTTCACGACGACCCCGCCCCAGGGCGTGTCGAAGGACAGGCCCATACGCCTCAGGCTCTTCTCGGAGATGGACCTCGTCAAGGTCTTCGCCAACACCTACTACGCCGACTGCAAGCACAAGGAGGCGCCCAAGGTTGAAGAAGTGGTCGAAGCCCTGGAAGAGCTCCAGGGGCTCAAGGAGGACGCTCCCAACGGCCATGTCACGGCCGACGACGTCGAGGACCTGCGCGAGTACGTCCACAACCGCTTCGGCGACAAGCCCCGCGCCCAGCTGCTCGACCGGGCCTACTGGACCTCGGCCATGGAGCTGGCCCCCCAGCTCTCCACGGAAAACCGCGCCAGGCTCTTTGCCTGCATCTGGGGCGGCTGCCAGCAGTTCACGGACTTCTTCCTCAAGCTCTCCCGGGCCCTGGAGGCCATAGGCTGGGCCGCCGAGGCCAACTGCCCTCTGGAAGCCCTCATCCCCCGCGAGAAGAGCATCATCGACGTCACCCTGCTCAAGGAGTCGGCCGAAGGCTCGAGCGAGCCGCTCGCCGTCGAGGGCATCCAGGGACAGACCGCCAGCCTCGAGCGCTCCGTGGTCACGGCCCTCACCGCCGAAATCAGCATCTACATGCCCGAGAAGCCGGACGACTTCTTCGACTACACGGACCTGCTCGACTTTCCCGGCTACCGCTCGCGCCTCAACGTGGACGATCTCCAGGGACAGCTCAAGCGTCCCGACGCCCTCGAGGGCTTCTTCCTCCGAGGCAAGGTGGCCTATCTCTTCGAGCGCTACTGCGACGAGCAGGAGCTGACGAGCATGCTGCTGTGCATCGGCCCCTCCAACCAGGAGGTGCAGGATCTGCCCGATGCCATCAACGGCTGGATCCAGCTCACCCAGGGGCGCGATCCCGAAGACCGCCAGGGCCATGCGCCGACCCTCTTCTTCATTCTGACCAAGATGGACATGGAGTTCGAGCGCAAGCAGGGCGCGGAAGACGTCAGCAACCGCTGGAACAACCGCCTGGCCGCCTCGCTCACGAGCTACTTCGGAGCCAGGCACACCTGGCCCCAGAACTGGGACGGCAAGCCCTTCCGCAACATGTTCCTCATGCGCAACCCCAACTTCCGCTGCGACGCCATCTTCACCTTCAACGACGAGGGCGAGGAAACCGGCATACGCGCGGACATGCAGGAATACGTGGACAAGGTGCGCGACTCCTTCCTCAACTCCCGCGACGTGCAGTCCCACTTCACGGATCCCCAGGCAGCCTGGGACGCGGCCATGAAGCTCAACGACGGCGGCATCGAGCTGCTGCGCGCCAGGCTCGCCCCCATCTGCGATCCCGACCGCAAGTACAACCAGACCCGCGACCGCTCCTTCGAGGCCGCCCGCCGCATGGCCAAGACCCTCTCCGCCTTCCACCGCTCGGACGACCTCGAGCAGCTGCGCAGGCAGAAGAAGGAGGCGGCCATGCAGATCACCCGCGAGATGGTCCAGCACCCCGTGGCCAGCCAGCAGTTCGCCGATCTCATGCGCCGCATGCAGGTCAGCGACTACGACCTCTACGGCATCGCCTCCAGCTGCGTGGACACCACCGAGGCCAAGGGCGCGGCATCGGTCGTGGGCTCGGCCATCGACGCCGACGATCTGCTCGGCGACATCTTCGGCGACGCCGCCGCGGCCACGGCCCAGCCCCCCGAGGAGG
>DFDR01000158.1:382-11070 GCA_002369295.1 Desulfovibrionaceae bacterium UBA3823 | reverse complement strand
TTTTGGCAAGCAGGGCCTGGCCGAGGCAGTTGTTCATCTTGTGGGCGCCGGTGTGGAGGAGATCTTCGCGCTTGAGCCAGAGGCTGAAGCCGAGCTCCCTCGAGAGATTGGGACAGAAGGTCAGCGGGGTGGGACGGCCGGCGTAGCTGGCCAGCAGCTCGCCAAGCTCGTCCTGGAAGTCCTGCGCCGGCAGGATGTCCCGCATGGCGGCCTCCACTTCGAGCAGCGGGGGCATGAGCAGTTCCGGCACGAAGCAGCCGCCGTATTTTCCAAAGTAGCTGTTTTCCATAGGTCTTGCCGCGGCGGGTTGAGGGGGCCGCGTCCTCCGTTGTGGTTGTTCCTTGGGGCTTCGGGGCCTGGGGCCCCTTGACTGTTTAAAAACCTTTGCGCCGCAGGGCAAGGGGGGCAAGCGCCGGCGGCAGGGGATCCGGGCCAAGCCCGAGGGCGCGCAGACCGGCCATGGCGCGGGAGACGGCTTCCTTCGACTTGCGGCCCGGCGCCTCCTCGAGGCCGGAGTTGAAGTCGAGGCCGCAGGGCAGGGGAAGGGCGCCAGCCGCGAGTTCCGCCGGCGTCCCCGGCCCGAGGCCGCCTGCCAGCATCCACAGGGAAGGCAGGCGCAGGCCCGCAAGCCTGGCCCTGTCGAAGGCAAGGCCTGAACCGCCGCCTGACTTCCCTGCGTCCAGCAGCACGCCTGCCGCCTCCTCAGCAGCCTCGTCGAGGGCTGCCTGCAGGGAGGCCGCCCCGGCATGGCGCTCTGGCCAGAGCACGCGCAGGACCCTGTCCTTCCCGATGGCCTGCGCCGTTTCCCGGCTCTGCCCTCCGTGCAGCTGGGCAAGATCGAGCCTGGCTTCCTTCATGACCTGCAGGATGGCTTCGGCATCGTCCTGCGTGAAGACGCCGACCCGCAGCATCCCGCCTGCCGCAAGCCGGGCAGCGGCCGCGGGCGCGATGCGGCGGGGGCTTTTTCCGGCAAAGATGAAGCCGGCCATGGCGCAGCCGGCCTCGCGGGCGCAGTCCAGGTCCGCCTGGCGCGTCATGCCGCAGATCTTGACGAACATGGCCCTACGCCTCCCCTTGGGCGGGCGCGCTCCCGAGCAGCCGGGCAAGCGCCTCGCCGGGCCTGCCGCCGGCCATGAGCGCCGTGCCGACGAGGCAGGCGGCAAAGCCGGCCTCGCCTGCCTCCTCCAGATGGGCGCGCTCGAAGACGCCCGAGGCCGCAATCCAGGCTTCGCCGGGAAGCGGAGGGCAGCGCCTTGCGAGCGCAAGGCAGGCCGCTCTGTCCACCTTGAAGGTGTCGAGATCCCTGGCGTTGACCTGGATGATCCTGGCGCCGCTTTCCCGTGCCGTCTCGAGATCCGCCTCGCCGAAGACTTCCACCACGGCGTCCAGGCCCTGGGACTCGGCCAGCTGCCGCAGGTCCCTGAGGCGCCCGGCGTCGGGCGTGAAGCGCACGATGAGCAGCAGCGCCGAGGCGGGGGTGGCGAAGGTGGCCTCCACCTGCAGGGCATCGCAGATGAAGTCCTTGCGCAGCAGGGGCTGGCCCAGGCCTGCGGCGCCGAGGGCGGCTCTGGCTCTGGCGAGATAGTCGAGGCTTCCCTTGAAGAAGGCCTCCTCCGTGAGGATGGACAGGGCCGAGGCGCCGGCCCTGGCATAGGCCAGGGCGCAGTCCTCGACGCCCACGTCCTCGCAGATGACGCCCCTCGAGGGGGAGGCGCGCTTGTACTCGGCGATGACGGCGGGAAGCCCCCCTTTCGGCGCCAGCGCCCCGGCAAAGGAGGGGCGCAGGCCCTCCCAGGCCCGGGGAAAGCGTCCCTGGGCCTTGAGGCTTTTGAGGCGGGCGACTTCCTCGGCCTTGACCCTGGCGAAGCGGCTAAGCATGGACGAAGCCCCTGCCGGCCGCCTGCTCCACGGCCGCCCTGCCCTTGGCCATGCACTCGTCGAGGGTGGCGCCCTGCTCCACGAGGAAGATGGCCAGGCCGGCGTTGAGGGCGACCATGTCGCGCATGGCCTTGGGCCCCCTGCCCTGCAGGAGCTCCTTCAGGACGCTTGCCGCCTCCTCCCTGGACCCCACGGCAAGCTCCGTCACCGTGCAGGGCTGGATGCCGTAGCGGGCGGGATCGATCTCCATGGGCACGGCTTCGCCCCTGTCGAGCAGGACGATGCGGCAGGGCCCCATGGGCGTGACTTCGTCGTAGCCGCCGGCCCCGTGCAGCACGCAGGAGCGCAGGTAGGGCCCCTGGAGCAGGGTGTCGGCCACGAGATCAAGCATTTCCGGCTTAGCCACGCCCATCATGAGGTGGCGCGTGCGGGCGGGGTTGATCATGGGACCGAGGATGTTGAAGAGGGTGCGGATGCCGAGCTCGCGGCGTATGGGGCCGATGTTCTTGAAGGCCGGATGGGCGTAGGGAGCGAAGAAGAAGCCGAAGTTGGTGCGCTTCAGGTACTCGAGCACCTCGGCCGGTTCCTGCAGCAGGGGCACGCCGAGGGCTTCAAGGGCGTCGGCAGCCCCGCTCTTGGAGGAGACGGCGCGGTTGCCGTGCTTGACCACGTGGTAGCCGGCGCCGGCCAGGACCAGGGCCGTGCAGGTGGAGCAGTTGAAGGAGTTGCGGCCGTCGCCGCCCGTGCCGACGATGTCCAGGGCGTCGTCGGGAATGCCCTCGACCTTGACCGCGCGGGCCAGGGCCGCCTTCACGGCGCAGGCGAGCTCCAGCGGGCTTTCGCCCTTGGCGCGCAGGCCCATGAGAAAGGCGGCCGACTGGGCAGGGGTCATCTTGCCGTCGAAGAGCAGTTCGAAGCCCTGCATGGCCATGTCTTCGTTGAGGTCTTCCCGGCCGCCGAGGCGCTCGAGCACGTCCTTGAGCTCGGTTTTGCCCGAGGCGGGACGGGGCCGGCCCTGCGCCTGGCCCTTGCCGCACACCTGGCTGAAGAAGTTGGCGAGCACGCCCATGCCGTCGGGGGTCAAGACCGATTCGGGATGGAACTGCACGCCCACCCAGGGCCTGTCGTTGTACTGCAGGGCCATGCACTCGCCCAGGGGCGCCCTGGCGGTGACGGTGAAGGGGGCGTCTGGCCCCTCGTCTGCGGGAACGACCACCAGGGAGTGGTAGCGGCCGGCCTTCAGGGGATTGGGCAGCTCCTCGAAGATGCCCTTGCCGTCGTGGAGCACGTCGCTGGCCATGCCGTGCATGACCACGGGGCCCACCTCCACCCTGGCGCCGGCAAAGAGGCCGAGCACCTCGTGGCCCAGGCAGACGCCGAGCACGGGGACGGATGCCGGCAGGCGCTCGAGGAATTCCAGGCACAGGCCCGCCTTGTCGGGCGAGCTGGGGCCTGGCGAGATCAGCACCTTCTCGAGGGAGGGATCCCTGGCCAGATCCAGGATGCGGGGGTCGTCGTTGGCGAGGACGAGGGGATCTTCGCCCAGCATCTGGCAGTACTGCACCAGATTGAAGGTGAAGGAGTCGTAGTTGTCGATGAGCAGAAACATGGCGCTATTCCTCCCCGGAAACGGCCTGCCGCATGGCGGCGGTCTTGTTGATCACTTCCTTCCACTCGAGATCCGGCTTCGAGTCGTGCACGATGCCGGCGCCGGCCTGCCAGTAGAGCCGGCCGCCCCTGCACCACATGCTGCGGATGGCGATGCCCATGTCGAGGTTGACGCTGTCCCTGTCGAAGCCGAGCCAGCCTATGCAGCCGGCGTAGGGCCCCCGGGGGCCCTCCTCCACCTCGCGGATGATTTCCATGGCCCGGATCTTGGGGGCGCCGGAAACGGTGCCTGCGGGAAAGGCCGCGGCCAGCACGTCGACGGGGCCGATGCCCTGGCGGATGAGGGCCGAGATGTGGCTTGTCATGTGCATGACGTGGGAGAAGCGCTCCACCTGCATGAGCCGGTCGACCTTGACCGTGCCCCTGGCAGCCACGCGGCCGAGGTCGTTGCGGCCCAGATCCACCAGCATGACGTGCTCGGCTCGCTCCTTGGGATCGGCCAGAAGCTCCTTCTCGAAGGCGAGGTCTTCGGCCGCGTCCCTGCCGCGGGGCCTGGTGCCGGCAATGGGCGAGAGCTGGAGGCGGTTCCTGGCGCAGCGCACCATGACCTCGGGCGAGGAGCCGAAGAGGGTGATGCCGGGGAAGCGCATGTAGAACATGTAGGGGGAGGCGTTGATGCGGCGCAGGCGCCGGTAGAGCGTGAAGGCCTCGCCCCGCCAGGGCATGGAGAAGCGCACCGAGGGCACGGCCTGGATGGCCTCGCCCTGGGCGAGCATGGCGCGGATGCGCTCCACGCCGGCCTTGAAGGCGGCCTCGCCAGGCTCGGCCAGGACGGCGTCGAGGCGCTGGGGCTCGGCGGGATGGACGCTGGCCTCGTGGGCGCTGCGCACCTCGCGGTGGGCGCCTATGCTCACCTGGCAGAGGCGGTTGTAGACGTGGTCCAGCACGAGCACGGTGCCGGGAAGGGCCAGCCGGACTTCGGCCTCCTCCTTCGGCATGACGGCAGCGAGCTTCGGCGTGAAGAGGCCTGCCGCCTCGAAGCCGACGTAGCCGTAGAGGGCGCGGGTGATGGGAGGCAGGTCTTCCATGCCCTCCGGCGCCTCGATGGCAATCTGGCGCATGAGGGCCTTGAGGCCTTCGGCAAAGGGCATGCCGTCCAGCTCCTGCAGGCTGGAGAGCCTGTCGTCCTCGATGGCAAGGCGCAGGAGTCCGTCCTGGCAGGAGACGTAGAGCAGCATGTCGCAGGCCAGGATGCTGTAGCGCCCCCAGCGCCCGTCGACCGCCGCGCTTTCAAGCAGGATGCCGTCGCCTGCGCCCGCCATGCCCATGAAGAGGCTGATGGGCGTGTCCATGTCTGCCGGCAGAAGCCTGGCCTTCTGCTTCAGCGCGATGGGGCCGCGTGTTGCTGTCATAGAGTCCTCCTGGTTCGTGCTCCGGCTGGGCCGTCTGGACCCGATGCTGCCGGGAAAAAAAAGCGCCCCCTCTCTTGCGAGAAGGGGCGGCGTGTATGGAATATGCGCTACGGAACGGCGGGCTAGAGCACCCGCGTCCTTCCCCTTCTTCCGGAACGCCACCACCAATAGCCGGCATAGCGTCCGGCTTCGGCAAAGATGAAGGTGGAGGAAGGGGTCGTCATGAGAGCTTGCCTTGAATGAAAGCTGAAGAGTGGTGCCAGATGGCTTCTGGCTGAAGAGGAAAGCTACGCCTGACAGGCGTGCCTGTCAACGCATATGCGCAAAAAAGCGCTGTCCGCTAGCGCCCCTCCAGCTTGAGGCTCTGGAAGACGGGCTCGGCGATGGCGGGATCGCCCGCCATGGTCTCCACGAGGAAGAATTCGTCGCCTGCGCGCAGGAGGCAGCGCACGGGCGTGTTCTCCGAGGTCACGGTGAAGGCGAAGGTGCTTTCGTCCAGGCGCTTGACGCCTGTGCCGGAAAGGTTGCCGGCAATCTTGCGCACCAGGGACTCGGCCGACTTGCCCTCGCTGGGCGCAACGGCGGCCGCCACCACGGCCCGCCCGTCCGGGGAGACGAGGCGTATGCCGGCGTCCTGGGGCTCTTCCCGCCACGAGTCCGGCACGTCCAGGCTGAAGCGCTGGAGCTCCGGTCCGTAGACCTTCACCTCGGCGAGCGCGGGCTGGCTGAAGAGGGCGAGGCAGGAACCGGCAAGCAGGGCGCCCGCAAGGACAGTTCTGGCAAGAAGCGCCGGCAGGAATCTTTTCATGGATGAACCTCCTTGGCCCGGGCCGCGGGGCTCAGGCCGGAAAGGCGTAGAGGGCGAGCTTTTTCGCGTGGGGCAGATAGTAGCTCCCGTCGTCAAGCCGCACAAGGCGGGCTTCAAGCCAGCGTTCGGCTTCGCCGGGGGAGGCGTCCCTGCCGTAGTGGGCCGCAAAGGCCAGCGCCTCCTCGAAGGAGTCCAGCGGCTGGCCGAATTCGAGCTCCAGCGGCACGCGCCTGTAGGGGATGCCTGCGCCTTCGAGGAATCCGGCCGTCTCGGCGTCGCTCTCCAGCCCCAGGCGTCCCCGGCCGGGCACCAGCGCCCGGAAGTCCCTGGCGTTGACCACGGCAAGCACGCGCCCTGCCCGTTCAAGGAAGGAGGCAGCCTGGCGTCCCGGCTGGCCGAAGAAGCAGAGCACGCAGCAGCCGAAGCGCTCCGTGCAGGCCATGGCGTCCTCGAATCTGGGATGGACGTTGGCTATCCCCCGTGCGGCAGTCCTGCGCTCGAGTTCCCGGATCGCCAGGGGATCGGTGTCGAAGGCCTCGACGCGGGCAGCCATGCCCGCCAGCTCCAGGCTGAGGAAGCCCGGCCCGCAGCCCATGTCGGCAACAGTCCAGGCGGGGTTGATGAAGGGCTGCATGGCGCGGGCGAGATCGGCATGGTAGCTGCTCTGCTCCGCAGCCCTGGCGTACCAGGCCACGCTCTGGCGGGTCCAGGACCACATGGCCTAGAGGGGCATGTCCGGCGCCCTGAAGGCGCCGCTCCTGCCGCCGTCCTTGAAGAGCAGGCGCACGCGCCGGATGACGATGTCGCGCTGGACGGCCTTGCACATGTCGTAGATGGTCGCGCAGGCAGCCTGCACGCCGACCACGGCCTCCATCTCGACGCCGGTCTTGCCCTCGGTGCGGGCCTCGCACTCGACGAAGATGCGCAGCCCCTCGAGACGGAAGCGGACGTCCACGAAGCTCAGCGCCAAAGGGTGGCACATGGGGATGAGCTCCGCCGTGCGCTTGGCGCCCATGATGCCGGCAATCTTGGCCGTGGTCAGCACGTCGCCCTTGGGCAGGGCCTTCTCGCGCAGAAGCGCCATGGTATGGCTGTTGACTTCGACCACGCCCTCGGCAATGGCCACGCGCCGCGTGGCCGCCTTGGCGCCCACGTCCACCATCGTGACATTGCCGTCCTCGTCCATGTGGGAAAAATGATCGTCGCGTATGTCCATAGCCTCTCCTCCTTCAGGCCCCGGCGCATCCTGGCGCGGGAAAGCCTGCGGACATGTTATGGCCCAGCAGGGCAAAGGGCGCAAGCCTCCCTGCTCGCAGAGCAGAGTCCGCAGACGGCACATGCTGTTGACTCATCGCAAACGCGAAGTCAAAGTAGCTCTTGCAGAGCGTGCACGCTGAAGCCTCGACAAGCCGACCCCTTGCCAGCTGCGTCCTTGCCGATGCGTGGCTGCGGCTCGCTAACGCTTCATCATGACAATAAAATATCACAACAGTACGTACTGCACATAAATTTTACATGCCAGAATAAAAACAATAAATGCCAGAATGGTAATAAATAATGATGTATGAATCATCGCAAATACTTCCTAAATTCCTGGCATCCGACACGGCAGCTCTGCTCTTCGACGAGACGTCCAAGTTCTGGTGGTCCGGACCTTCGGCCATTGCCGACAACTCAAGGCAGAAGCAGGCGCGCAAGGCCGAAGCCGCCGCCAGAAACGCAGAGCCCGGCCCCCAGGACGCATCCTGAAGGCCGGGACGGGAAAGGCCGGAAAAGCCGGAAAGAGGGTCTGCGGTCTAGGCCTCCTTGGCGGGCGCGGCCGTGTCGCCCCTGTGCACGCTGACGGCGCGCAGGACAAGAACGAGCGCGACGAGCGCCGCCAGAGCGGTGCCAAAGCTGGCGAGCAGGCTTCCGCCGGTGAGGCCGGCGGCCACGTAGCCGGCGAGGCAGGCCGCGGCGACCACGAGGGCGTAGGGTATCTGGGTCGAAACGTGCTCAATGTGGCTGCAGCCCGAGCCTGCGCTGGAGAGGATGGTGGTGTCGGAGATGGGCGAGGTGTGGTCGCCGAAGACGCTGCCCGCCAGGGAGGCGGAGAGCGTGACCACCAGCAGCTGGGGATCAAGGGCCTGGGCAACGGGCACCACGATGGGGATGAGGATGCCGAAGGTGCCCCAGGCCGTGCCGGTCGAGAAGCTTAAGAAGGCCGCGATGACGAAGACGCAGGCGGGCAGGAGCGCAGCCGGCATGCCGCCGGCGGAGACGGCGTGCTGCACGAAGGCCGGCGTGGAGAGCAGGTCGCGGCACACGCCGCTGAGCGTCCAGGCGAGGACCAGGATGACGTTGGCGGGCATCATGGTCTTCATGCCGTCCATGCAGCCGTCGAGGAAGGTCTTCATGCTGAGCAGGCGCCTCGGCACGAACTGCAGGAAGGCCACGGACAGGGCGCCGAAGGAGGCCCAGACCAGGGCCTTGGAGGCGGAGGCGTTGCCGAGGGCGCCGATGAAGGTGTGGTACTTGGGATCCTTGCCCCAGTAGCCGCCGCTGTACATGAGGCCGAGCACGGCGAAGACGATGAGGGCGAGAATGGGAATGAACATCTCGGCCATGGTGCCCTTGTCGGAGGGCCTGGCGTCCTTCTCCACCTCGCGCACGTCGCCGAGGTTGCCCTGCTTGGCGCGGGCCTCGGCGCGGGCCATGGGGCCGAAGTCGAGTCCCGTGCAGGCCACGATGAAGACCATGAGGATGGAGAGCAGGGCGTAGAAGTTCCAGGGTATGGTGGAGACGAAGGCCGCGAAGTCGCTGGTGAAGGCACCCGTGGCCGCGAGGCTGCTGCCGACGGCGGCGGCCCAGCTTGAGACTGGGGCGATGATGCAGATGGGGGCCGCCGTGGAGTCGATGAGGTAGGCGAGCTTGGCGCGGGGAATGCCCACGCGGTCGGTCACCGGACTCATGACCGTGCCCACGGTGAGGCAGCTGAAGTAGTCGTCGATGAAGATGCCAAGGCCCAGAGCCCCCGAGGAGAGCATGGCAGCCCTGCGCGTGCGTATCCTTTTCGCGGCCCAGCGGCCGTAGGCCTTGGACCCGCCGGCCAGGTAGACGACGTAGACCAGGGCGCCGAGCAGGGTGCAGAACATGATGATGTCGAAGTCGACCTTCTTGACCATGAGGGCGAAGGCGGTTTCGACCGTGCCCATGAGGATGTTCAGATCCATGCCGACAGCATAAATGAAGGTTCCGCTGAGGATGCCGAGCATCAGCGAAAAGAAGACCTCCTTGGTCCACAGCGCAAGCACGATGGCTATGATGGGAGGCAGGATGGAAAGCCATCCGGCGTTGTAAGCGTCCACGAAGCACCAACCTTATGAAAAGAATGCGCGGGAAAAGCCGGCGATTCCGGCACCCGCCCCTCTCGTCCGGGGAGGCTCCCGCAGGATGAAGAAGGCCCTGCCCCTTGCGGACAGGGCGTCTGCACTATGGCAGATGGCCCATGCCTTGGCAAGAAAGGACGATTGCGGCCGGTTCTGTCCCAGGGCTTTCTGACGCATGGGGCGCGGCACGCTTTCGGCCAGGCTTCCTGCCGGAAGCGCTCCTGTCTGGAAACTGCCGGCCCATGGTGCTAGGATGGCGAGTACACGCTTTTTCTCTGTCCCGGCACCTCCCTCAAGCCTGCAGGCTGGGGACTTCCCAAAGTTTGGGAGAACTGAAAAAACACGAATTCCAGCAAACTAGTGACTGAATTAATTTAATAAAATCAATATCTTGAAAAACCATCCCCGTCCGTTGCGCCAATATTTCGTCACGAAAATTTGACAAGGGCGGCGACTTGCCTTTTCTTGGAGTCCGCAATGAGCACCCTCCCGCTTTCCGATTCCCACGAGCGCCAGGTCAGCTACCTGCGCTTTTCCGTGACGGACCGCTGCAACCTGCACTGCCTCTACTGCCGGGGCGAAGGGCAGGAGGAATTCATCCCGCATGCAGACGTGCTCCGTTACGAGGAGATCCTCCGGCTTGTGCGCATCGCGGGCGGCCTTGGCATCGTCAAGGTCCGCCTCACGGGCGGCGAGCCCTTTGCCCGCAAGGGCATAGACAGGCTTCTCCTGGGACTGCGTGAAAGCTTTCCGGACTTCAACCTGCGCATCACCTCCAACGGCACGCTGATGCGACGCTTCATCCCCGTCGTCAGGCAGGCCAGGATCGACGCCGTCAACCTCTCCATCGACAGCTTCAATCCTGAAACCTTCAAGCGCGTCACCGGGCACGACATGCTCGGCGAGGTCATGGACGTCCTGCACCTCCTGCTGGAGAGCGGAATCCGCGTCAAGGTCAACGCCGTCGCCATGCGCGGCGTCAACGACCAGGACATGCCCTCCTTCCTCAAGGTCATCCGGGACTTTCCCATCGACCTGCGCTTCATCGAGTTCATGCCCATGGGCTCGGCAACGCTGTGGAGCCGGGGCCGCTTCTGGAGCGCCGACGAGATCCTCGCCGAGGCCGCCCGACACGCGGCCCTTGCCCCCGTGGAGCGGACCCGCCAGGACCGAGGGCCGGCCCGCATGTTCGAGGTCGAGGGCTGCCAGGGACGGCTCGGCGTCATCAGCGCCCTGTCCAACCACTTCTGCTCGACCTGCAACCGCCTGCGCATCACCAGCGACGGGCAGCTGCGCACCTGCCTCTTCTCGGACAGGATGTATCCCCTCAAAGGGCTGCTCCGCGATCCCGAAAAGACGGATCAGGACATCGCCTGCGCCATACGGCAGGCCCTTGCCGAAAAGCCCGTCGGCGCCGACATCCTCAAGGAAAGGCGCGGCACGGCGGTGGCTTGCGGCAAGATGGACAGCATAGGCGGGTAGACCGTCCGGAAGGGCGCTCCTTGCGGCATTGCTTCGGCAACGCCAACGCCGGCAGTTCCAGCACCTGCAGCACACTGCACAATCAAGGAGTATCCCCCATGAAAACCAGCGCACGCAACTGCTTTGAAGGCA
>DFDR01000158.1:0-219 GCA_002369295.1 Desulfovibrionaceae bacterium UBA3823 | reverse complement strand
GCGCCTCGGCCTCGCCGAAGGCAAGGACGTCCTCGCCCTGATCAAGGCCAGCTTCGTCATCCTGCTTGACGATGCCGACGGCTACGTCTTCTCCACCCGCAACGTCTACGCCGGCAAGGTCGCCAAGGTCGTCCGCGGCCAGGTTGCCGTGGAAGTCGACGTCGACTGCGGAGGCCTTGAAATGACCTCCACCATCACCGTGCCCAGCGCCGACAGGCT
>DFDR01000080.1 GCA_002369295.1 Desulfovibrionaceae bacterium UBA3823 | reverse complement strand
CCGCCGCCGTCTTGCGCTTCGAGCCGATCATGCCGATGTAGCCGGCCCCAGTGCCCAGTGCCTGCTGGAGCGCCTCCCTGTCGTGCAGATGGCCGCGGGTCATGATGGCGATGAAGGTGCCCTTGTCTATGGAAAAGCCCTTGAAGCAGTCCCGGTAGTCCTCGCAGACGCGGACGACCGCAGCTTCGGGGAAGCGCGCCTTGCTGGCGAACTCCTCGCGGTCGTCGACGACGCTGACCGTGAAGCCGGCAAAGCCGGCAAGCCTCGCCGTTGCCAGGGCCACGTGCCCGCCGCCCACCAGAATGAGGCGGGAGGGGCAGCGCCAGGGCGCAAGGACGAACTCGAGACCCTCCGAGTTCTTCACCACGCGCGGGGCGGCCAGCCCGTCCCTGGCAATTTCTGCGCGGACGATGTCGCGCAGCTCGATGGGCAGAGGCCATTCGGGAGAGGCCAGCTTGCAGAGCCGGCGCTGGCCTGCGGCCTTCACCGGCACCACGGCGAACATGGCGTCGCCCATGGCGTAGGCGATGCGCAGGCGCTGGAAGAGCACCGTGGTCGGCTTGTCGGCTACGAGGGGCTCGACGAAGAGGCGCATGCGGCCTCCGCAGATCATGTCCGCAACGGCCGCATCCTTGTTGGTCAGGTCGAAGTCCATAAACTCGGCGACCCTGCTCTGGATGACCCGCCTGCCCGCCTCGATGGCCTCGTGCTCCATGGCGCCCCCGCCAACGGTGCCGGCCAGCAGGCCGTCCGGGCCGACGAGCATGGCTGCGCCGGCGTGCCTCGGCGAGGAGGCGCTCTGCTCCACCACGCTCACGAGCGCCGTGTTGCGACCGTCCTCCAGCGCTTTGCAGATGCTGTCGATAAAGCTCATGTCGATTCCTTTTCCGCCGCCCGCATCCGGCCTTGCCGGACGGGGCCGGCGCTTAGCGGTTTTCCAGATAGGCCGCGCAGGCATAGTCCTGCGGGATGTCCATGACATGCCTGAGCGGCAGGGCCAGGTAGTCGGCCAGCACGGTGCGGTTGAGGCCGGCATGGCCCACGAAGACGATGACGCCCTCCGGATGCTGGAGGCGCGCCCTGATCAGCATGAGCAGGGCACGGCGCTGCACCATCTCGAAGCTTTCGCCGCCAAGCGGGGCATAGCCCGCCCAGTCGGCGGCCCGCTCCGCCAGAGCGCCGGGATAGCGCTTCTCGACCTCTGCCTTGGTCAGGCCCTCCCAGGCGCCGAGGGATATCTCGCGCAGGGCCGGATCAGGCACGATGGGCATGGTGCCGCCGGAAGGCCGAAAGGCCCGGCGCAGGATTTCGGCGCAGGCCATGGAGCGGGAAAGATCCGAGCAGAAGAAGGCCTTGGGGGGATTGTCCCGGCAGCGCTCCACGAAGCGGGCTGCCAGGTCCTCGTACTGCCGCCTGCCCAGGCTCGACAGCTTCACGTCCCGCTGCCCGACAAAGCGACGCTCCGGATTTGCCTCGACGGCTCCATGGCGCAGGAGCCAGATTCCCTTCTCCATACTTCCTCCTTAGCTCTCGCCGCCGGCGCGCCGGGCGCCGAGCACGCCGGCCGCAATGGCCTCGGGGCTTTCGCCAAGCTCTCTGGCCAGTCGCGCTTCCAGTTCGCGCGCATGCCTGAGCCTGCGCGCTATGCCTGCGCGCGCGCCGGGACGGCTTCCAAAAATGTCGAGCTTCTGGCCGAAGCGCTCCTGCAGGGGCACGAAGGTGGGCCCGTAGCAGTACTTGTCGGCCAGATAGACTATCTCGCGCTCAGTCACGGGCTTGCCCTCCGGCAGGACGACGTCGCTGTGGTCCTTCACGAGCCTTGCCAGTCCGGGCAGGCCTAGGCTCTGCAGGACAAGGGCACCTACGGCCTCGTGGCGCCGCCGTCCCTTGGCGATGTCGTGCACAAGGCCCCCTGCCAGGCAGAGGTCGGGATCAATCCTGCCCCCCTTGGCCTGCACCTTCCTGGCTATGGCTTCAGCCACGCGCCCGACGGCCATGGCGTGCCAGACGCCCTTGGCGGGGCAGCCGGAGAGGCGCAGGAGACGCAGGGCCTCGCCAGAGGAGAGGACGCCGAGCCTTTCTCTGCGCTCCTCCACGTCAACCGGCGATGCCGGCAGGGCACAGAAGACGGCGTTGTCGTCCGCCGTGTCCACGTGCTCCACGCCCATGGCGCTCCCGCCGGCCAGACAGGCGCCAAGGCCCCTTGACGTCAGGAGCAGGGGCCATCCAGGCCTGCCGAGCGCTTCGGGGCGCAGGCCGCTGAAGCCGGCCAGCGGACCGGCCTCCCTGCCCGCCTTGGCGCGCCCGGCCAGATCCTGGAGCAGCAGGCGCAGCGTCAGCGTCCTTGCCAAAGGAAAGGCAGCCGGGTGCACGAGGTAGGCCTCTGCCTGGCAGAGCAGCCGGATGTCCTCCCAGAGCGTTGCGCCAGGACGCCTCGGAACCACGCGGAAGCCGTCCAGCGCAAGCTCCCAGGCAAGCAGCCTGCCGTCGCGCGAGGCCAGCGTGGCATCTGCCAGCAGCAGGGGCTCCAGGCCAGCTTCGCGGTAGCGCTGGGCAAGCAGGCGCGACCAGGCGAAGAGACGCTCCGTGGCATCGCCGACGCAGGCCCTGCGCTCCTCGTCGATGGACGCGCCGGTGAGGGCTTCGAGGTCGGCAAGCCCTATCGGGATAACGGCGGAAACGGCCGGCATGCCCCGAAGCGGCATGCCGGCGTCCTCGGGATAGCGGTAGTCGCGCCGGCAGGCACCAAGCCCCAGCCTGCGGAAGCCGAAGCGCGGGCTCCCCTCCCCTGCCATGGCATCGGTCTGGGAAGCCAGAAAGCGCATGCCGAACATGAGCTCGTTGCGCGTCATGCTCCCGCTCCAGCGTCTGCGGCAAAGAGATCGTCACCGGCCAGCGCATGGCAGCGCTCGGCCTTGTGCGGATGGGTGATGTGCCGCGAGCCTGTCTCGAAGCGGCCAAGCATGCCGCCAAGCCTCGCATAGGGGCTGCGGCAGGCGCAGGGGCCCGGCACAAGCCAGGAGGCATCGCCCGTGCGGTAGCGCAAAAGCGGCATGACCTCCTGCCGCAGGGTCGTGAAGACGATCTCCCCGATGCTGCCTGCCGGGAGGGCTTCGCCGGTCACGGGATCGACAATCTCCACGAGCAAGTCCAGATGCCGGATGTGCAGGCCGTCATGGCGCAGGCACTCCAGGGCTGCGCCGAAGCAGCTCTCGGTGATGCCGTAATGGTCGATGACCTCAATGCCCCAGGCCTGGCGCACCTTCTCGGCAAGCGCCGGATCGCACCAGTCGGAGCTCACGAGCAGGCTCTGCAGGCCTGCCGGCGCCTCGCTTGCGAAGGCGTCGAAGAGGCCTTCCAGCTGGCGGGGCGACATGACAAGGCTGTGGGGACGCCGCGCGCGCACGGCGTCTATCAGTTCCGCCATGCCGTCCGTGCCGCTTCGGGGCGAGGCAAGCGACGCCACGCGCGTTCCCCGGCGCTCCAGGCCGATTCTCAGCAGATCCGCCACCCCGCTGGGGCGTTCCGAACCGGGAAGGCAGACGAGCAGAAGCTCTCCCGGCGCCACGATCTGGGCCATGCCGCTGGCAAAGAAGCGGGCCGTGCGCATGAGGTCCGTCTCCGTGAAGGCAAGCCGCTTGGGCTTGCCGGACGTTCCCGAGGTCGACAGGGTGACGATGCGGTCTATCCTGTCCTGCGAGCCGCAGACAAAGCTCCACATGCCGGCGATGTCCGAAGGGCGCGTGAGCGGGAGTTCCGCCAGGCCCTTGCGCAGCTCGGCCTCGAGGCCGGCGACGTCGGCGACAAGGGCGCCTGCGTAAAGTTCCTCCCACAGCCTTGAAGCCGTCTGCCTGAGGTCTGCCGCCGCCTTGGCATGCCGGGCGAGCAGCGTGGCATAGGCGGGCGAATCCTTGGCGAGGCGA
>DFDR01000244.1:13995-14338 GCA_002369295.1 Desulfovibrionaceae bacterium UBA3823 | reverse complement strand
GGCCGCCGACCACGAAGCGGCCGGTGGTGTTGATGAAGATCTCGCAGTCCTTCTCGTCGAAGAAGCCGGAGGGCTCGAGCACGGGGCGGATGACTTCGCGCTTCACGGCCTCGATGATGTCGGCCTGGGAGGCGTGGGCCTCGTGCTGGGTGGAGACGACCACGTTGTTGATGCGCACCGGCACGCCGTCGTGGTACTGGAAGGAGACCTGGGTCTTGCCGTCGGGACGGAAGAAGTCGACGATGCGCTCCTTGCGGACCTTGGTGAGGCGCTGGGAGAGCTGGTGGGCCCAGTAGATGGGGGCAGGCATGAGCGTGGCGGTCTCGTTGCAGGCATAGCCGAA
>DFDR01000244.1:6778-13921 GCA_002369295.1 Desulfovibrionaceae bacterium UBA3823 | reverse complement strand
CCCTGGTCGCCGGCGCCCTGGTCCTCGGGAGCTTCGCGGTTGACGCCCTGGGCGATGTCGGGGGACTGGTGGTCGATGGTGGAGACGACAGAGCAGGTCTGCCAGTCGAAGCCCATCTCGGAGCTGGAGTAGCCGATCTCCTTGATGGTGCTGCGCACGATGGCGGGCAGGTCGGCGTAGCCCGTGGTGGTGATCTCGCCGGCAATGAGCGCAAGGCCCGTGGTCACGAGCGTCTCGCAGGCCACGTGGGAGTTGGGATCCTGGGCAATGAGCGCATCGAGGACGGCATCGGAAATCTGGTCTGCCACCTTGTCCGGGTGGCCTTCGGTGACGGATTCGGAAGTGAAGTAGTAGGTGCCTTTCGTCTGCATGGGAATACTCCTTGCGCCCCGAGGCGGGCGGTTTTTGGATAACTATATCAAGCTATATTGATTTAGTCCCCGCCCTTGTACGCTGTTCGGCAAAATTTGTAAAGTACGGAATTTGCAAAAAATCATGCCGAAGCCTCCCTGCCCTGCCCTCGCGTCTACGACGCCAGGGCCTTCCAAACGCGCTCCGGCACCTTCCAGCAGGGGTGGAATAGGGCTGAAGACCCGAATTTTACATCACTGCATCAAGTTATTGTGATATAGTTGCTCTGCCCGCTTCCTGCCCCCGCCCTGCCCGCTGTCCTGCCTGAAACCGGCGGCAAGCGCGACAAAGGTCACAGACAGGCATGCCGAAAGGGCACATATCCCATGCCGCGCCGGCGCCCCCGCTTTCTTCCGGGATCCTTCCGGCGCCAAGCCTGCGTCCGCAGTCAAGGAGCCAGCCGTGAACAGCCTGCTTGCCGAAAGGCTCTATCTGAAGCACCAGCCAGCCGCCATCCTCTTCAGCGACGAGAAGCCCAGCCGCGCCAGCGAGTTCGTCCCGGGCCGCTGGGGCTGCGCGGCCGCCATGCTGACGGCTGCGACCCGCGGCGCCGAGGCGGCCTTCAGCCTTGCCAGCTGCACCTGCCACGGCGCGCGCAACGGACTGTGCCTGAGTGCGGAGCGCTCCGCCGGCATGGACTACTTCATGACCTGCGGCCATGCCCGAAGCGAGGGCCAGGTCATGCCCGGCAAGGAGCCGCAGGGCTACAAGAAGGACGTGGCAACGGCGCGGGCCACGCGCCTGAAGCTGCCGCTGAAGGCCATAGGGCAGAAGTACGTGGTCTTCAGGCCCCTTGCCGGCGTGGAGCCGGCAGACGCGCCGCGGGTGGTGGTCATGTACGCCAATCCCGACCAGCTGGCGGCCCTCGTGAGCATGGCCAACTTCGCCCACCCCGGCTACGACAACGTCATGGCGCCCGCAGGCTCGGCCTGCATGACCTTCTGCCTGCTCGCAGAGCACGAAAACGCCATGGAGCGGCCCCGGGCCGTGATCAGCATGACCGACGTCTTTGCGCGCAGGTTCATCGAGCCGGATCTGCTGGCCTTCGCCATGCCCTGGCGGCTCTTTCAGGAGATGGAGGCTTCGGTGCCCGGCAGCTTTCTCGAGCGCCGGGCCTGGCGCAGCCTCGCCTGCCGCGTGCAGGACGCCTCACGCATGAAGGACGCCAGCCGCACGGGGCGCTAGTCGAAAATGTAGTGGAAGAAGCGCTTGTAGACCTTGAGCCTGTTCTCGGCCTGCTTGAGCAGCAGGGAGTGCCCTTCGCCGGCCCGGCGGTAGCGCATGTCGAGCAGGAGGCACTTCGAGGGGGAGGCGCCGAGCAGGAGCTGGCCGTTCGGCTTGAGGCCGCGCAGGAAGCTCGGCGACACGGTCCAGCGCGGCAGGCTCTCGAAGTCCAGGCCCTCTCGGCTGCCGATGAAGCAGTAGGAGGCGCCATCGAGGGCCTCTTCCTTCGTGGCGTCAAGGACAACGTCCGCTTCGGGATGGCGGGCCGCCAGATCCTTGAACTGCTCGAGGGGGAGGCCTGGCACCGCATAGACATGCAGGTGCAGGCCGAAGAAGCCGGCCGCCACGGCGAGCGAGCAGAGCTCGCCGGTAATCCCGCCCAGCCAGCATATCTTGACGGCGTCAAGCTCGCCGCCGGCATGGAGCATCATGCAGGCAACGTCGGCCAGGGCGCGGGACGGATGGGCGTCGGGTCCGCCGCAGTTGATGAGGGGGAAGACCAGCTCCTCGGGCTCCCAGCTCGAGGTCTCCACGCCGTTCACCATCAGGCAGTCCATGTAGGAGCTGACGGAGCTGAGCAGCTTGACGGGGAAGGTTTCCAGCTTGGCCTGGGCCGCCTCCTTCGGCGGGAAGAAGATCGCCTGCCCGCTCATCTGGCGCACGGTCGCCGCGCAGCACAGGTACTCGGCGAGCGCGGGCTCGGTGAAGATATGGACTATGGTCTTCTCGGCGAGGTAGTCGTCCACGGACTTGGCTTCAACCATGCCCTTGGTCTGCTCGACGATGAGTCGGGCATCCTTGCGTCCCAGGCGTTCCAGAGTGGTTATCGAGCGGATCATGTCGATTCCTTGAAGAGGGTTCGCGGCTGCTGGAAAGGCTGCCCGGAGGGCTGGGCCATGCCATGTGCTATCTGCCCTTGGCGCTGAAGTCAAGATTGGCAGGCGCCGCCTTGCCGGCTTCGGACGCGCGCCACGGCCTCGCGCCAGCCGGCCAGCAGGGCTTCCCGCCGCGCCTCGGGCATGGCTGGCAGGAAGGTCCTGCCGCTGGGCGCACCGCCGCGCAGATCGTCCAGGCTCCAGAAGCCGGCCGCAAGGCCGGCAAGAGCCGCCGCGCCGAAGGCCGTCGTCTCCAGCACGCTGGCGCGTCGCACGGCCAGGTTGCCGACGTCGGCCTGGAACTGCATGAGAAAGCTGTTGGCGCAGGCCCCGCCGTCCACGCTGAGCCGCTCCAGGCGCATGCCGGCGTCCTGCTCCATGGCGCGGACGAGGTCCGTGCACTGGTAGGCTATGGCCTCGAGCGCGGCCCTTGCCACGTGGGCCTTCGTCGCGCCGCGCGTGAGCCCGAGCAGGGCCCCGCGGGCGTCCATGTCCCACCAGGGGGCGCCAAGGCCGGCAAAGGCCGGCACCAGATAGACGCCGGCAGTGTCGGGAACGCTCAGGGCCAGGGCTTCGGTTTCGGGCGCGCTGGAAATGATGCCGAGGCCGTCGCGCAGCCACTGGATCACGGCCCCGCCGATGAAGACGCTGCCTTCCAGGGCGTAGGCGGGCTCGGAGCCGAGCGTGGCGGCCATGGTGGACAGGAGGCCGTGGGCGCTGGTCCGGCGGGTCTGTCCCGTGTGCATCAGCAGAAAGCAGCCCGTGCCGTAGGTGTTCTTGGCCTGGCCGGCAGCCGTGCAGCCCTGTCCGAAGAGCGAGGCCTGCTGGTCGCCCGCGACGCCAAGAAGAGGAATCTCGACGCCTTTGAGGCGGAAGGCGCCGTAGAAGCCGGAGCTCGGGCGCACCTCGGGGAGCATGGCCAGGGGCACGCCGAAGGCTTGGCAGAGCTCGGGATCCCAGCGGAGGCGGGCGGTGTCGTAGAGCATGGTGCGGCTGGCGTTGGTGTGGTCCGTGGCGTGGACGGCGCCGCCGGTGAGCTTCCAGACGAGCCAGGCGTCGACGGTGCCGAAGCGCAGCCTCCCCGCTTCCGCCTTGGCGCGGGCGCCGGGCACGCTGTCGAGCAGCCACTGGATCTTGCTCGCCGAAAAGTAGGCATCGACGACAAGGCCCGTGCGTTCCCGCACCCTGGCGGCAAAGGCCTGGTCCGCCTTGAGCAGCGCGCAGCGCTCTGCCGTGCGGCGGCACTGCCAGACGATGGCGTTGCCGAGGGGCTCTCCGGTCCTGCCGTCCCAGAGGATCGTGGTCTCGCGCTGGTTGGCAATGCCGGCGGCCGCTATCTCCCCAGGGTCTGCGCCGAGCCTGTCCAGGGCCTCCAGCATGACGCCGCGCTGGGTCTGCCAGATCGCCTCGGGATCATGCTCCACCCAGCCGGGCTGGGGATAGATCTGCGGAAACTCCTGCTGCGCCATGGCGGCAACGCGCATGCCGCGGTCGAAGACGACGCAGCGCGAGCTGGTCGTGCCCTGATCCAGGGCCATCACGTACTTCTTCATGCTCTGCTCCTTGCGCTGTCCTGGGCTGCGCAGATTCTGCGCCGTTCCTGCGCTTGTCCTGCGCTGATGCTGGCCTGCGCCGCAGGGGATGCAGGCTTCGGCTCAAGGCATAGCACGGGCAGAGCCCTCCTGCCAGCGCCCGTGCAGGGCTTCCGGCAGAGCTTCCGGCAGAGCTTCAGACAGAACTTCGGGCAGAACTTCGGGCAGGACTTCGGGCAGAAGCTTCTGGCAGGACCTGCGTCTTCAGGCCGGGGCGGGCAGATGCGCCTGACGGCCTTCAGTCCCTGTGCGTCCTGCCTTTCGCGCCTTCCGCGCCCTCCAGTTCACGCTCGAGCCGGCGCGCCATCTCGGCCGTCATGGAGGCCTTCTCTTCGTCGCTCATGCCGCTGGGCAGCGAGCGGGCAAAGCGCCTGAGCAGGACAAGCATGCGCCGCCGGCCGGCGGCTGCAGGGTCGGGGGAAAAGCCCCGGTGCATGGCGGACATGGCGAGCCTCCCTGGCAGGGCCTGGACCAGCGGCGGCCCTGCGCCCTGCCCCAGGCCTGCTCCGCGCCCGACCCCTGCCGCCGGCGGCGACAGGGGCCTGACAGGCTACTTGGAAACCGGATGCTCCATGCAGAGCCGGTCCAGCAGCTCGCATGTCTCCTGGGGCATCTCGTTGGAGGCAGGGATGCTGGCAATGGGCGTGCGCCCCTTGCCCTGGAGCAGCCAGGCGATGTTGGCCAGCCTGAGGCGGCAGAAGCTGAAGCGGCGGCCCGTCTCCTGGGAGAGGGCGCAGATGTTGTCGTTGACGTCGAAGCGGGTCTTGGATGCCTCGAGCTCAGCAATGTCCTTGTAGGCGTCGAGGGCGCTGCGCAGCTGGGACTCGGTCCACAGATCCCGGTGGGCCGACTCGTCCTCGCTGGCCACGAGCTCGCCGTAGACGTCGAGCACCACGCTGACCACCTTCCTGCCGACGCCGGCAAGCAGGGGGATGCAGTCCACGACGGGCAGGCCGTGCTGGGCCATGATCCAGGAGATGTTGTTCATCCTGAGGCGGACGGCGCTGAACTTGCGCGAGAGGTCGTCGGCAAGCTTGGAGAGGCGCTCTGTGCGGTCGAAGGGCACGCCGGCCTGCTGATCGCGGCACATCTCGCGGTAGCAGGCGACCGCGGCCTTGAGCTCGCTGCGACTCCAGGGCTTGCGGTGCAGAACGCGGTCTATCTTCCAGTCGCGGGAGAGAATCTGCTCCAGGGTGACGAGCACCTTTTCGTCAGTTTCGCACTGAGCGCGGAAGCCCTTGCACACGGGGGCGTTGTGCATGGACATCTGCCAGGTGACGGTGTTGAGGATGCCTCTGGCCTCCTCCTGGCTGTGTCCAGTCCTGGTTGCGACAGAGCGCAGGACGGCTTCAGGCGTCAGTGCGCCTCCCGTCTTCTGGCTTTCCAGAAGTGCAAGATAGCTGTCGACGGCAATGGCGAGATCTTCGCGGGACCATGCAAGTTCCATTCCGAACCCTTCTTGGCGCTAAGGCCCAGGTTGGCAGTTACGGGCTCCCCTGCACCCAGAGCTTCTGGACGCGGAAGAGCCGCTGCCGGCGCGTCCTGAACCGGGGGTCGGGCGGCGCTTGCCGACATGTGCGCGGGATGCGCATGCGGATGGGAATCCGCTGCCTTAGCCATTGGCTGCGCCGCTGCATCTCCAGAGCAACTGCAGGCGGGCCGCAGGGTCTGGAGACGGGCCAGTCGGCAACGTGGCTGACCCGAAGTGCATTTTAGCGCAATCCTCTCATATGAAGACGAAAAAAAGTCAAGTGTATATTTCACCACGCAGGGTGATTTTTCTCCTCCGGCACGGCTGTGTCAGCCACGGCTGTGCGGAGCGTCACAACGGCTCGATGCGAGACCCTTGCGGCGGCTGCCGCCGGCGCAGAAAAAAGCCGAAGAAGCGCGCTTCGACTCCTTTCCACGCCTGCAGGCACGCTAGCATGCTGTCAAGCGGCCGGTTTACGCAGCTTTTCCCGATTGTCGCGGCTTGCGCAGAAAAACACTGAAAAAGACCTGCGCTGGAGGACGCAAGCTCCTGAATTTAAAGCTGTCATCTCGATGGCAAACGAGAGTGCGCAGCTTTGCAGGCTTGCCGAGACCTGTACAGAAAAAGACGGCAAGCACGCGGCTGGAACTGGTGGCAGAGGCCAAAGGCCAGGGACAAGGCCTGGACAAGTCCCGGAAAAGACTGGGAAAAGGCTGGAAAATGCTCGGAAGGCGCAGGGTCGAGCCGGCAGGGCCTGGCAAGGCGGCGGAAAAGGGCATAGGCTGGTGCCAGCCCAGAGAGAGGGGCTGCGCCCCTGCCGGCCTTGCTCCGTCCCTTTCCCCTTCTCTCTTCCCCCTTCCCCTTCCCTTTCTTCCGGGATTCCGCCCATGAACTCCAGCTGGACGCCTGAGTAAACCCGTCAGGCAGTGTATGCCTATCTTTACATGCTGGCCAAGGAGCGTGCCGGCGAAGCCTACAGCAAGGCCCAGATCAGGCGCGTCCTCAGGGAGCGGCTGGACCGGCGCACCGAAAGCGCCCTCGAGTACCGTTTCCAGAACATCTCCGCGGTGCTGGCCGAGGACGGCAAGCCCTTTGTCAAGGGCTACATGCCTGCGACCCACGTGGGCACGGGCGTGGCGGCCGTGATCCGCCAGGCTGCCGCCGAGGTCGAGTCCTCGCCCGCCCTGCTCGAACAGGCGTTCGGCTTTGCCGTGCGCTGCGAGTACCTGGCCCTGGCCAAGGCCGGATCCCGGGGAGGCGCCGGCGCCATGCCGGCCTTCCCGGGCGTCCGCCGTCCCCGGCTGCGCAGGGTCGAGGCCTGCCTCTTTGCGCGCGATCCCAGGCTGAAGGCCTGGCTGCTCGTGAACTCCCGGGGCCTGTGCGAGTTCTGCGGAAGCCGCGCGCCCTTCGAGGAGGCGCCGGACATGCCCTATCTTGAGGTCCACCACGTCGTGCCCCTGGCCGAACAAGGCTGGGACGCGCCCGAGAATGCCGTCGCCCTCTGTCCCAACTGCCACCGCGCCATGCACTATGCCGGCGACAGGGAGGAGCGCCGCAGGCGGCTCTACCG
>DFDR01000244.1:5978-6705 GCA_002369295.1 Desulfovibrionaceae bacterium UBA3823 | reverse complement strand
CCAGACTCGACGGCGAGGCCTTCGGCGCGGACAGCTAGGCCTGCCGGCCCCCCTTCCCTGCAGGAGGCATGGGCCGGCGTCGTGCGGGCAGGCTTCCGGAATCCGGCCTGCCTGGCCCGTTTGCCTGGTCCGTTTGCCCTGGCCGTCTGGACACGCCCTGCCAAGAGCGTAGGCTTGCCGGCAAGGCAGGCCTGCCCTCCGCAGGCCGCAGGAGGAGGATCGCCATGGCGGACACCATGACAAGGGACCAGCGGCATGCGGTCATGTCGCACATCAGAAGCCGGGACACCAAGCCGGAAAAGCTCCTGCGCTCCCTTGTCCACCGCAGGGGCCTGCGCTTCCGCGTCTGCCGCAGGGACCTCCCCGGCAAGCCCGATCTCGTGCTCAGGCGCCACCGGACCTGCATCTTCGTGCACGGCTGCTTCTGGCACAGGCATGCCGGCTGCCGGCTGGCCTCCATGCCCAAGGACAACGCGGAGTACTGGCAGGCCAAGTTCGAGCGCAACCAGGCCCGCGACCGCGCCAATGTCGAGGCCCTGCTCGCGCTCGGCTGGAGCGTCGTCGTGGTCTGGGAGTGCCGCCTGCGGCACTTCGGGGAGGCGGATCTGGACAGGCTCTGCGCGCTTGTCCGCGAAGGGGGGAGCCTTGCCAGGCCAAGGCTTGCCGTCATCGGCGGCTCGCCCGCGGAATTCGGGCAGCCCGGGCAGCCTGAGCCTGAAGTCCAGCC
>DFDR01000244.1:5666-5904 GCA_002369295.1 Desulfovibrionaceae bacterium UBA3823 | reverse complement strand
GAAGCCCAGCCTGAAGCCCGGGTTCAAGGCCGGCCTGAGGTCCAGCCTGAAAGCAAGCGCGAGTTCCGGGCTCAAGTCCGGCCCGAAGCCGGCGCGGCGGGATCCCCGGCCAGTGCCAGGGCCCTGCCGCAGAACCGGGGCGCAGAACCGGGGCCCAGCCCCTGCCTTCCGCCTATCTGGCGAGGACGCGGTCCAGCGTGGCGAGCAGGAGTTCGATGTCGATGGGCTTGGCGATATG
>DFDR01000244.1:2944-5612 GCA_002369295.1 Desulfovibrionaceae bacterium UBA3823 | reverse complement strand
GGCTTGGCGATATGGCCGTTCATGCCGCAGCGCCGCGCCTGACCGACGTCCTCCGGCATGGCGTTGGCGGTCACGGCGACAATGGGAATGGCCGACAGCGCCTGATCGGCCAGGGCGCGTATGGCCCTGGCCGCGTCGTAGCCGTTCATGACGGGCATCTGGATGTCCATGAGCACGGCGTCGTAGTGTCCGGGCCTGGAGCCCGCCACCCTGTCCACGGCCTCCTTGCCGTTGACGACCGCATCGACCTCGAAGCCGGCGTCGTGAAGTATCATCTCGGATATTTCGCGGTTGATGGCGTTGTCTTCGGCCAGCAGGATGCGCATGCCCTTGAAGTCCATGTCGCAGTGGATGCCGTGGCCGGCCGCGGGGCCGGCCTGCTCGGGCGGCCGGCTGTAGGGAAAGGGGACGCGCAGCGTGAAGCACGATCCCTTGCCCGGCGCGCTCTCGACGGCGATGGCGCCGCCCATGAGCTCGGCGATGTTCCGGGTGATGGCCAGGCCGAGTCCCGTGCCCTGCTGGCCGCTCTGGGTGGAGCTGCGCTCCCGCTCGAAGGGCTCGAAGACCCTGGGCGCAAGCTCGGGAGCCATGCCAAGGCCCGTGTCCCTGACCGTGAGCTCGTACTCGCCCGTGCCTTGCCTGATCCAGTCTGGGCAAGGCGCACGGACACGCAGCCTGCCTGGGTGAACTTGCAGGCGTTGCCGACGAGGTTGAGGACCATGCGCCGGAAGTGGCTGTCGTCGCACTTGACGAAGGGCTCGCCAGTCCCGTGCAGTCCACCTCCAGGCGCACGCCCTTGGCCTCGAGCTGGCCTGCGAAGAGGGCGCAGATCTCCTCCACCGAGGCGCGCAGATCCGTGTCCACGGGCATCAGCTCGATGCGGCCGTTCTCGAGGCGACTCATCTCGAGGGTGTCGTTGATGAGGGCGAGCAGGTGCTGGGATGCATCCCCGATCTTGTCGAGATAGCCGCGCAGCTCCCCGGCTGGGGCGCACCTGCTGCGGCGAGGTTGGCGTAGCCGATGATGGCGTTCATGGGCATGCGCAGATCATGGGACATGTGGAAGAGGAAGGCGTGCCTGGCGCGGCGGCGCTCCTCGGCGCGCATCTGCTTCATCTCGAGCAGGCGCTCGCAGGCGTGCATGGACCGGAGGATGCCGTAGAGCAGCCACAGGGCGCAGAGCACGACGCAGCCCTGGACGAGCTGCTTGACCACAAGCCTGTCCGCGACCTTCTGCATCTGCCTCTCCGTCTCGCGCAGGTCGCGGGCGGCCTCCTGTCCGCGGGCATGGCCGGTCGCGGCTTCCAGCTGCATGCCAAAGTAGCCGGCAACGTTCCCGCAGGCTTCCCTGGCCGCGTGCAGGCCTGCCTGGCACATCCACATGGCAGAGCAGAAGAAGATGAGGAAGAAGAGCGCCGTCCAGACCAGGGGAGAGCGGGCATGGGGGCTGGCAGCGCCCCCGCGCCTGGCGGCGAAGCGGAAGACGAGCAGGCCGAGCACGCTCCAGACGGCGAGGATGAGGTGTGATTCTGGACAGACGCTGGCGCCGCCCCAGGAAGTGGGAATGAGCAGGACGAGGGCCAGCAGGCAGGCAATGGCCGTGCCGGCAGCGCCGGCGGCGCGGGCGGCGGGCCTGCCTTCGGCGCGGGCCGCGCAGTAGGCGGAGGCCGAGGTATAGCCGTAGGCCAGCGTGCAGCCGAGGGTGATGACGGGCATGAACCACTCGATGACCGTGCGGCCCAGGAAGGGCGCTGTCACGCAGAGGGCGGGCACGAGGTGCATGGCGCCTTCGGGCAGGCCGTCTGCGCTCCGGCGGCCGAGGGCTTCCGGGAGGACCCCGCTCTCCGCCAGGGTGCAGACCAGCTGCAAGCAGACGATGAGGTAGCCGAGCAGGCTCGTGCCGAGGGTCGCCATCGCCGTGGCTTCCAGCAGGACAAGCCCGGCTCGGCCGAAGGTGGCCTGCATGACGAAGAAGGTGGGGATGGAGTCCGGGCCTTCCAGCTTCCCGAGGCTGGCAACGTAGTCCTGCCAGCCGGCAAAGCCCTCGGGCACATGCTGAATGGCGAGCAGGGTGAAGCCTGCGTAGCACAGGGCCGCGGCAAGGATGGCCGCAGCCATGACGGCGAAGAGCCGGCTGCGCGGGAAGGCGTGCCTGTCGGCAACGTGGACGGCGGTCTCGAAGCCAAGGAAGGCCCAGGGCATGAGCAGGACGAGCGGAAGGATGCCGGCTGCCTGCTTCCTGTCGAGGGCGAAGAGATCCCTGCAGGCCTGGGGATCGCCCTTGGCAAGGGCCCCGGCAACGCAGACGGCGACGCCTGCCGCCAGCAGAGGGAGAGGAAGGTGTGCAGGTGCCGCACGCGGCCGCGCGCCCTGAGATAGAGCAGAGCGCAGAGGAGCATGGCGGCAATGGCCGCGCCGGCGTTGCCGGCGTGCACCTTGAAGCCAGCCAACTCATAGGTGGCGAGATTATCCCATGCCGGCCCCAGCACCGGACGCAGGGCCATGGCGAAGACTGTGGCGTTCTGCCAGATGAGGCCCAGGTAGGCGCTCAGGAGAAACCAGGCGCAGAGGCAGGCGTGATCCTCGCCGAAGACGCCGCGCACGTAGGCAACGGGGCCGTCGCTGCCCTCGCGGCGCTGGGCCATGAAGTGGTAGTTGGCGGCAAAGAC
>DFDR01000244.1:0-2885 GCA_002369295.1 Desulfovibrionaceae bacterium UBA3823 | reverse complement strand
AGCATGGCGAGGGTGCCTGCCAGCACGGCAATGAAGGTGCCAAGGGGACCTGCGCAGGGCAGAAATTCCCGGCCCGGCATGACGAAGCAGCCCCACCCTATGCTGCAGCCGAAGGAAAGCGCCCAGACGTTGAGCGCCGTGAGCCTTCTCCGGGGCTGAGACAAGGGCTTGTCTGCAGCTGCATGGTGCAGCATCGCGCAAAGAATCTCCTGATCGTGGGGCCGGAATCGAAGGCTCGGCGCCCTGCCCTGCGGACAGGGTCCCGGACAGGGCGCCTTTTGGGGAGCCTCCACAGACATTTGTACGCTTCTGGCAGGGAAATGCAATTTTTCTTGCTTGAAGAATGCAGATGACGTATATAAGTAAGTTGAGGTAATTCAACGGGTAAGACATCGCATGCGCTGTGGAGGCTGCGAGGTGCCAGCACCTTGCCCGCAGAAGGGCTCCTTCCCGCCCTCGCAGGCGTCCCCCTTCCCGCCTCGCAGAAGAACCTTTGCCTGCCGCTCCGAGGCACCTGGCCTGCGCGCAGGATGCCGGGCGTTGACAGGCTCCCCCGCTTTGCGCCAAGCTTTCTGCGGGCCGGCCGCTCTGCCTCTGCGCAGGCGGCCGCCTTTCCAGGAGCTTGTGGCGCCCCCGGCCCTGCCGGCGCCGCCGGCTCCCCGCCCCATCGCCACCTGTACCCACACCAAGGAACACAAGGAGGCGGCGCTTCCTCTCCGGCAAAGCCGTCCGGAGCCCTGCGCCGAAGACGCCCATGGCAGATGCACCCGAGAGCCTGCGCCAGCAGGCCGCGCCTGGCAGGCAGGCAGAAGACGAGGCTTTCGCCAGGGACTGGGTCAGTCCGGCATCCCTCGTCTGCGCCCAGCGCAGGTCACGCCGCAGGGGAGGCGCCGAGCGCCTTGCCGAACGACTCGCCCTGCGCGACAGGGTGCGTGAGGAGCTCGACCAGGCGCGCCAGGAAGTCGATCCTTGGCTTCTGGCAGCCTCCGTCCTTGCCTCCCAGCGCTTTTCAAGCGCCATCTACGCTGCGGACTGCAGCCTGCCCTTCCGGCTCGTTGCGGCAACGGCCGCGGAAGTGCGCCGCCGCACGCGCTTCCACGGCATCGGCAGGCGGCTGCCCTCCATGACAGGCTGCCTGGGCTCCCAGCACGTCTGCGCCATGGCTTCCATTGCCGCCGGCTCCGCCGAGCTGGCACGGCGCGTGCTCATGGAGCGGCGCTGCAACCAGGCCCTCGGACGCTGAGCGTCTGGGCACAGGCATGACCCCGACAAGCAGTACAACGTGGTTCTCCACGATCGCCTGCTCTACAAGATCCCCAAGGGAGAAACGGAGCCGGTGCCCACGCGTCCGAAAAAGACGCCGCTGGCAAAGCGCTGGAATGCCGCCGGAGAAGCCGGCGCGTCCTGTCCGGCGATACCCGACCTCGACGAAGCGCCGGCTTCCTGCAGGCGCACCGGGGCGCTTGCCATTCTCGACATCGCCGGTGCGGAGTCGGGGACGGACAAGGCTGTGGAACGCGCCATGGATGCAGGCGACGCAAAGAAGTGCATATCGTTGGCACGCTATCTGGTTGCTACTGATGGCCAGTCACTTCCAGCCATAGTTGAATGGTAGATGCGTCATGAATTGCCATATAAAAGAGGCATAACTGAAGATATATATCATGATTTTCTTACATCTTTAGGTCGCCATGATGTTGCACCTCAGAAACTTTTTATGGCACTTGATAAAGATGATCAACATGATGATGTATTTTATGATTATACTGATGTGTATGCAGTTTATGATAACAATTATTTGTTTTCATACACAGACGATAATGATAGATCACTTGCATATAAAATTTTTACGCTCTACTCATTAAAAAGAAATAGGCTAATATCATTTTATATTCAGTTTGGTAGCATTTCTGATAATGTATATATAGCGAACGCATTAAATTTTATAGATGTTGTAAGAATAAAAAAATATATATATGTGACAGATACAATATTTACAGATCAAGAAAATTTAGCTCTATATGCAAAAAACAATATTGATTATTTAGCAAAAGTGCCAAGTAATATTGATTGGATAAATGATATTGTTGAAGACTCTATACATGATTTGCTTAGTATAAATTCTATAATAGAAATATATAATGAACATAATTATATTCACAGCGTTACAAAAACTGCATGGCATAATTTTAAATTGACGAGAAAATACTATGCAAAAGAAAATAATAAAAGTAGTATAGAAACAATAAAACGTCGTGTATATGTACATATATTTTTATCAAATGAATGTAACTATATAGAATCTGAAAAATTTAAATATACAATATTTGGATTAAAAGGATGTATAGAGTTAGATGAAGATATAACAAAAACACAAGAAGAGTTTATAGATAAGTATTTTAATATCAAAAACACAAGAAGTAGAATTATTGTAACTATTAACAATGATGAATATGCTAAGACAAAAAAAGAAAAGGTATATTCGTAATTATATCAAATCGTATTAAAGATGCAAAAATTGCGCTTGATTATTGTACAAGGCGTAAAAGCATAGAAGATTTATATAGTGTTGTAAATGATAAAACAGATAAAAATAAACAAATAATGCGGACTATGGAAGAGTGTAAAGGTTTTACATATGTACAATTTATATCAATATTGTTATTATTCATGGTTATATAAAAAATTAAATATTTAAAAGAAACATTAGGAAATAAAAATGGAGATCCAAGACATGATTTAAAGTCAAATATTGATAAAGAAAAATTATTGCTTAAATGGCTTAATGAAATGTCACTATATAGAATTTTACTTCATTTCGATTCTTACCAGACAGTGAAGGTGCGACAGGGAGCGAAGTTGAAGTCGTGGACGGGAGAAATGAC
>DFDR01000118.1:2664-2832 GCA_002369295.1 Desulfovibrionaceae bacterium UBA3823 | reverse complement strand
TCGCCTCCACCGATCCCGTGGCCCTCGACCAGGCCTGCTTCGACCTCGTCCAGAAGGCCCCGCTGCTCGCCGACCTCGATCTCCAGGGCAGGGACATCTTCACCGCCCGCTGGCCCCACACCACAGGCCAGATCCAGCTCTCCCACGGCGAGGCCATCGGCATGGGCT
>DFDR01000118.1:0-2567 GCA_002369295.1 Desulfovibrionaceae bacterium UBA3823 | reverse complement strand
CGGCCCCGGGAACGATTCTTCTTCAGCGGGAGCGCCCGGTCAGGCGCTCCCGCCAGCCAGAAGGCCCCGCCAGACAACCCTCCAGCAAGGAGCGCATTCCATGGAACTCAAGGACGCCATTCTCAAGCGCCGCAGCGTCAGAAGCTACACCGACGCCCCCATTCCCGCAGAAACCATTGAAGCCCTGGTCGAACTCGCCATCAAGGCGCCGACGGGATCGGGCCTCCAGCCCTGGGGCTTCGCCCTGCTTCAGGACAAGGCCGAAATCGACGCCCTCTCCGGGCAGATCAAGCAGAAAGTCCTCGGCAACATCGCCGGCTATCCCGAGTTCGCCCAGTACGAAAGCTGGCTTCGCAACGATGCGTACAGCATCTTCAACCACGCCGGCACCGTGCTCGCCGTCTACGGCGACACGGCCTCGCCCTGGTGCGTCTACGACTGCAGCCTCGTGGCCGGCAATCTCATGCTGCTGGCCGAGGAGCAGGGCATAGGCACCTGCTGGATAGGCTTTGCCGAAGCCCTCTTCAACGATGCCGAATTCAAGCAGGCCCACGCGATCCCGGAGAGCTTCAAGCTCGTGGCCGCGCTCTCCATGGGCTTCAGGAAGCACGAGACCAAGCCCTGCGAGCGCAGGGCTCCGCGCTTCTTCTGCAAGTAGCTCAAGCCATCCCGGCACAGTCGCCGCCAGCAGGCATTCCTGCCGGCAGCGGCGAGGGAAAGGCGCCGGGCCCCTGCTTCCCCCCTGCAAGCCAGGCAGAAGGGGAAAGCCATAACGCCACACAAGCTAAAGGCAGACGGACATGGAAATGGCTTACGGAACGCGGCTTCGCGAGATGGCCGAAAGGATGGCCGGAAACACGATTCCCCGCGATCAGACGGACAGCGTCATCGACTTCATCAGGAACGGCGGCATGCGGCACATCGGCATCGTCTCCGGCCTTTCGACGAACCTGCTGTGCCATGCCATGCTGAAAATGACCGACAAGGAGCTCGCCGGCACCGGATTCGTCCCCGGGTCTCGTTTCAAGTGCAACGCGGGTCCCCTGTGGGTTGTGTGATGAAATCACGACGGTTTGCGAAAATGGGCAAATGTGCTCAGGAGGCTGCTGTCCTTCACATGCTTCTTGCCTTTCTCCCACGCGCCCAGCGGGCTGTCCATCTTCAAGCCCTACGCCTTCTTCGACGAACGATGGCGCATCTTTGAAAGCTGCGCCGTGCCGCGCGACTATGCCAATTTCGCCATGGCGCAGGAACTTGCGAAGCTCTTGGCCGAGGAGCCGGACATCCGGCTGGAGAACGGCATGCACTGGCGCGAAAGGCCGATAGAGAAGGACGCTCCTTCAAGGTCCTTCGCCCTCGAACTCTGCCTGCCTTCGCCAAAGATGGCAGGGTTCCGCGCCAGGGGGCTCTGCGCCGCAGACATTGCCCTGCGGTGCAGTCTTGACGCCGGCGTTGTGCGCGAGCGCATGGCCGTGGCGGATCTTCCGCCGGACGAAGTCGAAAGGGTAGCCGAAGACGTCCGGAAGTACAGGTAACGAGGCGCGACCGGGGAGTCCGGGCCATCCCTGGCCCCGCAGCCCTAGCACTTCGCTGTTCTCGTCAGAGAACTGCTCCGCCTTCCCTGGTCCTGCCTGGCCCTGTCCGGCGGAGGCGGAAGCAATCTTCAGCCGCAGCGAATGAATGCTAGCTGTTCTTCACGTCCTGCATGGCGAAGACGACGCGGCCGACGATGGCGTTCTCCATGCTGCCGTCGAAGTCCTCCTCCAGGCTGTAGATCAGGGGCGGATTGGCCGACGCATTGTCGGAGAAGTAGACTATCTGCCAGCCTATGCGCGGATGCCGCTCCATCTTCACGCGCTTGACCATGCCGGCACCGTCGGGATCGCGCACCAGCATGATGCGGCCCGGATAGCTCACGTCCCTGTCGTCCCTGTCCACAAGCACCATGTCGCCCGGATGGAGCAGGGGGAGCATGGAGGTGGAGTTCCGGCCTATCTCCACGGCGATGAGGTTGCGGCGGCCCCGGATGGCGGGATGGTTCATGTCGGCGAGCATCCAGCGCTCGACCTGCTCCTGATCGAAGTAGCCGGGGCCGGCGCCCACCTCGCCCACGACGGGGGCGGCCAGAAAGTCGTCCGCCACGGGCGCCTCGAGCCGTTCGGCTGCCTTGGCGAGGCGGGGGTTCACGAAGTGCACGTCCTTGTCCACGGCAAGCTCGCGCGTGCGGAACTCCTCGTTGAGGTAGTCGAAGACGGGCTGGATGCTCTTCAGGTTGGGGCAGCGCTCGCCCTTGCTCCAGCGGGTGATCATGTTGGGCGCAATGTCGAGGGCCCTGGCAAGGCGGCTCGGCGACCCAGCCTTGTCGATGGCCTTGTTCAGCATGGCGATAAAGTATTCGTAGGCCTGCATGATCTGCCTCCGGAATGTGCGGAAAGGGAAAACGCGCGTCCGTCTGCGTTGCCGCATGGTTTCCTGCGCTGACTGCAGACTAGGCTCGCAGTCCAGATTTTGTCAAGAAGAAAATTTTTTCTCCGCGTATTACCGGAAAGAAAAATTCTCCGGCAGAC
>DFDR01000004.1:2689-4551 GCA_002369295.1 Desulfovibrionaceae bacterium UBA3823 | reverse complement strand
GCGCCGGAAGGCGAGCGCCTTGCCCGCGTGCAGGCCTCGCCCCACTGGGCCGATGGCGCCTTCCGCAACCTGGAGCCGACGCCCCTCATCACGTCCGGCGAGGGCGTGGTCAAGGCCTGGGCCAAGTTTCTCTTCAAGCCCAAAGGCCGCACCGAGCCGAAGGACGCCATACCCTGCGCGAAGACGGACCTGCGGGCCCTTGATCCCGCAAAGAGCCTTGCCGTCTGGCTGGGACACTCCAGCGTCTTCCTGCAGCTGGCCGGCATGCGCATCCTCGTCGATCCCGTCTTCTCGAGCCATGCCGCGCCCCTGCCGGCCGCGGTCGCGGCCTTCAGGGGCACGGGCGTCTACGGTCCTGGGGACATGCCGGACATCGACCTGCTCCTGATCTCGCACGACCACTGGGACCATCTGGACTATCCCACCGTCTGCGCGCTTGCGCCCCGCGTGCGCCGGGTGCTCTGCCCGCTGGGCGTCGGGGCGCACCTTGTCCGCTTCGGCCTGCCGGAGAGCCGCCTTGTCGAGCTCGACTGGTTCGGCCAGGCTTGCTTCGGGCCTGTTTCGGCAACGCTCACGCCCTCCCGGCACTTCTCGGGGCGCCTGCTTGCCCGCGACAGGACGCTCTGGGGCGGCTTTGCCCTCGAAGGCGCAGGCCTGCGGATCTGCTTCACGGGCGACGGCGGCTACGGCAGCCACTTCAGGGAGATAGGCCGGCGCTTCGGCGGCTTCGACCTCGTCATGCCCGACACGGGCCAGTACAACCGGCGCTGGGCCCATGTGCACATGTTCCCCGAAGAGGCAGCCCGAGCCTGCGCCGACCTGGGCGGACGCGCGCTGCTGCCCGTGCATGCCGGCCGCTTCTGCATTTCCGAGCACGACTGGGACGATCCCTTCCGGCGCATCAGCCGGGCAGCTGAAGGCATGCCCTGGCGGCTGGCAACGCCGCTGATAGGCGAGCCTGTCGAGATAGCTGGCTCCCTGCCGCAGCGCCGCTGGTGGGAGGGCCTGGCCTGATGGCGCCCCTGTTCCGGAAGGCGTCCGCGAAGCGCAGGCTCGCGCCCTGCCTCTGCCTTGCCCTTGCCCTGGCCGCGGTTCTGCCTGGCGAGTGCGCCGGCGATCCCCTCTCCGATCTCGACAGCCTCATTCTGGACAACCAGCGCAAGCTCAACAGGGAAGGGGACCAGGGCCGCGGGAGCGGCCAGAGCCCGGAGCGGCGCAGGAACGGCGTGGATGCGCCGCCTCGTCCGCCCCAGCAGGAACGGCGCGATCTGCACCGGCCCGCACGGCCCCAGAAGCCCCTGGTGGCGCCGGGAAGCCCGGCCCGTGATCCGGCCTTCCGCATCCCGCCCGCCCGCAGGCAGGAGACGCGCATGGGCCCCTCGGGGGGCGTGCGCGAGTACGGCCCCTACTATGCCCGCTTTGCCATCTGGATCCCGCCGGGCTGGACAGCCGTGCCCGTGGAGGGGGGCCTGCGCTCGACCGCGCCGGACGGCGCCACGGCCGTGGGCGTGGTCATCCGCAACGCCGGGGGGCGCTCCGCCGAAGAGCTTGCCCGCAGGGCTGCCAGGCAGTCGGGACTCGAGCAGCTTGCCAGACAGGGCAGGAATACCTGGGTCGCCAGCGGCGTCAGGCAGGGCGTCCTTGTGCGCGTGCTCGTCCACGAGTCGGCAGGCAGGGCCGTCTTCGTCACCTTCGCCGGACGCGACATCGCCACGGTCAGGAAGATGGTGCAGTCCCTGCAGGACGTGCGCAGGGGCTTCTAGACGGCTGCGCCCCCGGGGGGAGCGGCTGGCGCAGGGCGGCCTTCAGCATGCCGGCCGGGGGCAGGAAGCGCCAGGCCCAGGCGCGCGGTCCAGACGCTG
>DFDR01000004.1:0-2584 GCA_002369295.1 Desulfovibrionaceae bacterium UBA3823 | reverse complement strand
CGCATTCCGCTACAGCGGGGCGTCCGTCTGGCTGAGGCGTCCCTCGCCGGCCAGCTCCTCGACCCTGCGCTCGGCTTCGGCCATCCCAAGGGCCGCGGCCTTGCGGTACCAGCCAAGGGCTTCGCCCCTGTCCCGGGGCAGTCCTTCGCCCTGCTCGTACAGGCGTCCCAGGCTGAACATGGCATCGGCGCTGCCCTGCTCGGCGGCCTTGCGGTACCAGCCGGCCGCGGCTTCGGGATCCCTGTCCACCCCTATGCCGCAGAGCCGGCAGTTGCCGATGTTGTTCTGCGCCACGGGGTTCCCGGCCAGGGCGGCGGCCTCGTAGAGTTTGGCTGCCTTGACCGGATCGTGCATCTTCCCTTCGCCCGTCTCGTACAGGAGGCCGAGGTTGGTGACGGCGCCCCAGTGGCCCCGCTCGGCGGCCAGGGAGTACCACTTGACGGCCTGCACCTGGCTTGCGGGCACGCCCGTGCCCTGGGCGTACATGGCGCCCAGCATGAACATGGCATCCGCCGATCCGAGGCGCGCCGCCTCCTGGCACCAGCGGAAGGCCTCCGGGACGTCGCGGGCGGGTCCGCTGCCGGCAAGGCAGCAGGCCAGGCCGTACATGGCGCCGGCGTGTCCCTGCTCGGCAGCCCGGCGGTACCAGACGGCCGCCTCCACGGGATCGGCATCGACGCTCCAGCCCTTGAAGAGGCACTCGCCGACGTGGAACTGCGCTTCGGCTTCGCCCCGCTCGGCGGCGTCTATCCAGCGCTCCGGCGTATCGGGGGCATTGTCGGCCTCGTCGCGGCCCTTCTGCTCGCCGGCATCGGCCTGCTCGAGCCAGTAGCAGGCCTGCGCTTCGTCCATGGGCGTGCCGTCGCCCTCCTGCAGGCACTGGGCCGCCTTGCGCTGGGCGCCGGCGTGGCCCTGGCGGGCGGCCTTGAGGAAGCACTTGAAGGCCTGCTCCCGGTCTTCGGGAACGCCGTCGCCCTGCTGCAGGCAGAGGCCAAGGCAGTGCAGGGCTTCGGCGTTGCCCTGCGCGGCCGCCTTGGCGTACCAGGCGCAGGCCGCCTCGTGGTCCTCCTCCACGCCCACCCCGTGCTGCAGGCAGTAGGCAAGCTCCTCCTGCGCCTCGGCGTGGCCCTGTTCGGCCGCCTTCTGGAACCAGCGGACGGCTTCGGCCTCGTCGGGTTCCGCGCCGCGTCCGCCAAGCAGGCAGACGCCGGCGTGGTACTGGGCGCTGGGCAGGCCCTGGTCGGCGGCCCTGCGGTACCATTCGAGGGCCTTTGCGGGATCGGCCTCCACGCCGTTGCCGTAGCTGTAGCACTCGCCAAGGCAGAGCTGGGCCTCGGCGTTCTCCTGCTCGGCTGCCAGCGTGTACCACTTGACGGCCTGCTCCAGGTCCTCCTCCACGCCCGTGCCGTAGTAGCAGCAGTCGCCCATCTTGAGCTGGGCTTCGGGGTGCTCCTGCTCGGCGGCCCTGCGGTACCAGAGGGCCGCTTCGTGCATGTCCTGGGGCACGCCCGTGCCCTGTGCAAGGCAGGTGGCCAGGGCGAACTGCGCCGGTGCAAAGCCCTGCTCGGCCGACTTGCGGCAGAGCCTGGCGGCCATCTCCAGATCCTGGCGGTGCACGCCCTTGCCTTCGGCGTAGAGGCCTGCCAGATGCGCCCATGCGCCGGCGTGGCCCGAGACCGCAGCCATGCGGTGCCAGCCTGCGGCCTTGCGGGCGTCCTGCGGCGCCCCTTCGCCCAGTTCGAAGCACAGGCCAAGGCTGTACTGGGCCTCGGTGTGCCCCTGGCGGGCGGCCTTGAGGTACCAGCTGGCCGCTTCCGTGCGGTTTTCAGGCACGCCCCGGCCGTAGTAGAGGCATTCGCCAAGCTGGTACTGCGCCTCGGCCTCGCCCTTGCGGGCCCTTTCGCGCCACTGGGCCGCCGTGGTGGGCGACTGCTCCGGCACCTCGCCGCCGGGGCTTTCTTCCTCCTCCCAGTCGCTGCTGTCATCGCGCTCGCCGGGCTTCGTGCCGGAGAGGATGCCGATGAGGGAAGAGAAGATGCTGGCCATGCGCAAACCTCCTGGGAGCCGTCCGGCGCCACCGGACGTATGCCTGAGGTATAGCCTTGAAAAACGCCGATCCGCAAGCCTTGACCTCGTTCTGCTGCAAAGCCATCGGCACCCGGCTTCAGCCGTGCAGGCGCTTTGGCCTGGGGCAGGCACGTTCTGTCCCGACGGCTTTGGACACGAGGACGCCCGTTGGGCTGGCAAGGGCATGTGCAGTGCGGCGCCCTGGACGCAGGCGTCCGCACTGCTGCAGGGGGGGCTGCCGCGAAGTGCAGGCAGAGCCCCTTCGCAAAGAGCATGCTGGTCTTCATCCCCTCGCGGCGCGTCTTCCTGCTGGCGTGCTGGCGTTGCCGGCCGGAGAGGCTTCCCGAAAGCTCAGGTTTCGAGGTGCAAAGCGGCAAGCGGCGGTGCAGGCATCATGCCCGCGCCGCCGCCACGCAAGGTCATGCGAGCGAGGAAAAGGATGGCTTAGGGGAGGGAGCAGCCGTCGGGGCCGCAGACGGGGCCGCCGGCAGCGTTCAGGGGCTGGAGATGCTCCTTG
>DFDR01000010.1:933-4903 GCA_002369295.1 Desulfovibrionaceae bacterium UBA3823 | reverse complement strand
GACTTGAACTGACGACCGTCCGCTTACAAGGCGGGTGCTCTGCCACTGAGCTAAGCCGGCCTGGTACCCGACTGGGGACTCGAACCCCGAACCAATTGATTAAGAGTCAACTGCTCTACCAATTGAGCTAGTGACCCACGGCGCAAGAGAGCTTGTACGCCAAGAGGCAGGTGCGGTCAAGGCTTTTGCGCAAAAAACAAAATTTTTTTTGCCAGACGGGACGCGCAATTGAGTGCCGCGTTCAAGTGCCGTATACTGGTAGAGTCGCGGCAAGATGCGGGCTGCCGGACATGGGGCGGGTCGCCCCTCCGGCATCGGCCCTGCCACGCCGTCGCAATCAATCTCAGGAGCACGTGACGGGAGCACCATGATTTTCAGCAAGACATCCACGCTGTGCGCGCTTGCGGCCCTGCTTTGCCTTCTCTCCTGCAGCCTTGCGCTGGCCGATGCCGACATCGCGCCCGAGCTGAGCTTTGCCAGAGAGGCGGACGGCATTGTCTGCGCCCTGCGGGCGGAGCTGCCCAAGGGCTACCATGCCTATGCCCACGCGCCGGGCGATGCCGGCAGGCCGACGGTGCTGGGCTTCCATCTGGCCGACGGCTCGCCGGCGACGGTGCTCTATCCCCGGGGCACCCTGCAGCGCGACTTCTACGACACCGATGCCACCATCAGCGTCTACGAGGATGCCGTCGAGCTCTTCGTGCAGCTTCCTGCCAAGGCCGCCGGCCAGCGCTACCGGGCCTCGCTTTCCCTGCTCATGTGCAGCCAAAGCGCCTGCCAGCCCGTGGACAAGACCCTAGAGGGCCAGGTGCCGGCCGATCCCGGCGGGCTTGCCGCGGCGCCCTGGGGCGCCGGCTACCTCAAGGGCAAGGCCTCCTTCGAGGCCGAGGCCTCGGGGGGAGCCATGCCTGCCGACGATCCTGGCACCATGCCCTTTGCGCTGGCAGGAAGCGTGCCGTCTGACGGGTCTGGCCTCAGGCCGGCAAGGCAGCCTGCCGATGCGCCCGGCATGGATCCAGCCGACGCGGCGCAGAATCCGGGAGGCGCGGAGCTTCCGCGCGCCCCTGCGCCTGCAGCCGAAGAGGCCCCTCTGCCTCCGCCTTCGGAGTTCAGCATAGAGCTCGATCCCGTCTACGCCGAGGAGGCCGTTGAAATAGGCGGCCTTGGCAAGGCGCTTCTGCTCGGCCTCATCGCCGGCCTCATCCTCAACGTCATGCCCTGCGTGCTGCCGGTGGTGACCTTCAAGCTTTCGGCCCTGCTGCTCGGACGCAGGACGGCGGAAGGCGTTGCCGAGTTCCGCCGCCACAACATCTTCTTCGCCCTTGGCATCCTCGTGCAGTTCACCCTGCTGGCCGTGGTGCTGGGCGCGCTCGACCTCATCTGGGGGCAGATCTACCAGAGCCAGGAATTCATCCTGGTCATGATCATCCTGATCTTCCTCATGGCACTGTCCATGTTCGGCATCTTCAACCTGCCCATGGTCAGCATGGGGAACCTGAGCAAGGCCAAGAGCACGCGCCTCGACGCCTTCGTGGGCGGCTTCTTCTCCACCATCCTGGCGACGCCCTGCTCCGGCCCCCTGCTCGGCGGCGTCCTCGGCTGGGCCTTCACCCAGTCCCTGCCCGTGCTCATCGTCGTCTTCTGGTCCGTGGGCCTCGGCATGGCGCTGCCCTACATTGTCTTCAGCCTCTTCCCCAAGCTCGTCCACCTCATTCCCAGGCCAGGCGGCTGGATGGAAGCTTTCGAGCGCATCGTGGGCTTTCTGCTCTTCGCCACCTGCATCTATCTGCTCAGCATCCTGCCCGACTGGCTGCACCTGCGGGTGCTTGCCGTCCTGCTCGCCCTGGGCTGCGCGGCCTATCTCTGGGGCAGGCCCTTTTCCCTCCACGCCTCCACGGCCCGGCGCCGCGTGGGCGGCGTGCTCTTTGCCTGCGCCATTGCGGCCAGCGTCTTCTTCATTCTGCGGCCCCAGGCAGAGGACGCCCAGTGGCAGCCCTTCCAGCCGCAGGAGTTCGTGGCCGACCTCGGCATCAAGCCCATGCTCGTCGAGTTCACGGCGAACTGGTGTCCCAACTGCAAGTTCGTGGAGGCCACGGTCTTCACCGAGGACCGAATGCGCAGCCTCAAGGAGCAGTACGGCATCGAATTCGTGCGCGTCGACATTACCGACGCCAACGCCTACGGCCTCAAGCTCCTGGGCCTGCTCGGCAGCCGGAGCATCCCGCTGACGGCGCTCTTCCCGGCAGGGCCTGCAGCCAAGCGCCCCGTGGTCCTGCGCGACGTCTTCTCGCCAGCCTCCCTCAGCGAGGCCGCCGGCAGGGCCTTCAGACCCTAGCGCTCCGCGCCGGACGGCGTGCGCTCGTCCGGGGTCTGGCCGTCTTCCAGCCTGAGCACGTCCACGCCGCGCACGTACTTGAGCAGGCGGGGGCGCTCCACGCTCTTTTCCAGGGACCTGATGATGCGCGACATGCGCTTCGTGCCCTCGACGACGTCGCCGATGCGGGCCGACAGCTCGCCTGTCTCCATGCGCGCAATGGCCTGCTCCGCCTCGCCGAGCCCGCGGGCGAGGGGGCTGGACTCGCCCAGGCTCCGCCTTGCCTGGCGCACGAGGCGCAGGGCCCGGGCCGCGTTCTCGTCCACGCCCTCCACGAGCTCTCCGCAGTACTCCGCCTCCACGCGCATGGTGTTGAGGGCGTTGTTGCCGTAGTGGGCCATGGCGCCGGCGGCCTTCTCCAGGGTGTCGCGGGCAAGGCTGATGCGCCGGCCCACGGCCATGTTGATCAGCCGCGAAATGCGGGAGAGGAAGAGCTCGTCCAGGTTCTCAAAGCCGTAGTCCATGCGCGAGTAGAACATGAGCAGCCCGAAGGCCTGGTCGTCGAAGCGTTCCCGCAGCACGAAGGCGAGGCGGGAGCGGTAGCCGTCGCGGTAGCACATGCAGTCGAAGGACTCGCCGCCGCGCTCGATGCTCCTGAGGTCGTTGGAGACGATGTAGAGCACGCCGCGCTGGCTTGCCGCGCGCATGACCGGATGCTGGCTCAGGCCCGCCTCCAGGGACTTGGCGAACAGGGGGATGGGGCTCTCGTCCACCGTCGATGCCGACGTGGCGCGCCAGTTTCCCTGCTTGTCGCGCATGCGGCAGACGTAGAGGTCGGCGTGGAGCAGGTGGGTCAAAAGCTCTGCGCTCTCCTGCAGGGCCTCGGCCGGCGGAACCATTCTGTCGGCAAGTCCCAGCAGTTCGTGGGTGACGTGGAGGAAGGCGTCGGCGCCGGCCTGCATGGAGGCGAGGTTGGCCAGCAGCGTCAGCAGGCAGCGCCAGGTGCGCAGGGGCTCGCGCCTGAGCAGGGGGACGTAGCCCGACTCCAGGGCAGCCTTGGCGGCCGGAAAGAGATTGATGACGGCACGCCGGTTTTCCGGCGTGGCCCTTTCGAGCAGCTGCACGATGCCCTGCTTGATTTCCTCTGGATCTTTGAACATGCCCTTGTCCTGGCGCTTCCGGTTGGAGCCTGGGGAGATCCGCAGGCATGGCACTCGCCTATACGCAAAAATCGGGCCAAGGGCAAATGCCCCAGACAAGGCGACAAGGCAAGGCTGGCTGTGCCGTTCGCAAAAATGCTGACGCCCTCTCTGGCGGGTAGCATCGCCGAGGCGGCGCTGGCGGGGCTTGCGACGAGCGCGGCACGTCGTTGCGACGAAGCTTGGAGCACATCGCGCGCTCCGGCCGGCTGCAGGCAGGCCATGAGGCCGGCATGTCCGGCGCCCGCAGGTCTCATGGCTGGCAAGGCCCAAGGTGCGTCGCAGTGGACGCCGGAACGCCTGTCTTGCCCCGCCAGGGCTTTCTTCGTATAGTTGCCGGCAGGAGGGGCGCGCAATGCGCCTGAGGTGGCCATGAAGCAGGAAAACGAACAGTCCAGGGAAGCGCCGCTGGCCTCGGAAGGCCCTGCGGCTCCGGACGTCGCTCCCGCTGCAGGCG
>DFDR01000010.1:0-866 GCA_002369295.1 Desulfovibrionaceae bacterium UBA3823 | reverse complement strand
TCGGACGCCGTGCCGCAGCCCGCCAGCCAGGGCGCAGCCTGCCGCGCGGCGGCTGAAGCCGAGCCGGGCGCCTCCCGCGACGCCCGGGAAGACAGGGCTGCCGGCGCCCTCTATGCGCTGGTTGCCGGCTCCAGCCTCGGCTGCAGCCTGCGCCAGAAGTCGCGTCGCGAGCTGCAGGTCATCTGCGCCCAGCCTGTCCTGCCCCTCGCCCTGGCCAAGGACAAGGGCTACCTGCCCGGCCAGCCTGCCGACGAGTGCGAGCTGGCATTCGTGCTCGCGCGCTGCATCCAGCGCCAGGGCTGCTTCCGCACCAAGAGCGTGGAGAGCGAATACCGCTTCTGGCTCTCCACCAATCCGCCTGAAGCGGGACACACCACCCAGAGCTCCCTCGCCGGCGTTCCCCTGCAGGGCTCCATCTCAAACGGCGCCCTCCAGCGTGCGGCTGCCATGGGGCTCCACGCCACGACCCTGCCGGAACTGGAGGCCATCAGCGCCGCCCGCAGGGACTGCGCCATCACCCATGTGCACCGCGTCTGCCAGGACGCCAGCGCCGTGCTTGTCTGCGGCATACGCAAGGCCGTTCTGACCGGCATCCGGGCAGCCGAGCTCTACGACTACATGTTCCAGCAGGCCGAGGACATGCACATGGCGGCAACCGTGCTGACCTGCATGCGCAAGGCAAGCCTCCGCGTGCCCCGGGACTTCATCACCCACATGGGCTACGCCCTCATTGCCCTGCAGAACGCCCTGCACGAGCTGCTCTTCGCCCAGAGTCCCGCCGAGGGCATCATCCGCACCATTTCCCGCGGCGGCGATGCCGGCGCCAACGCCAGCATCTGCGGAGCCCTGCTCGGCGCCGTCTACGG
>DFDR01000045.1 GCA_002369295.1 Desulfovibrionaceae bacterium UBA3823 | reverse complement strand
GAGCACGGCGTCCGCAAAGCCGCCGTCGTCGAGCATGGCGCCCGTTTCGTCCACGTCGAGACCCGCTTCGGCGGCAATGGTCTGGAGGGTCTTTCTGTCGCCGAGGTCCGCGCCGTCCTTGAAGTAGGCCTTGAAGAGCCTGGCCGGCATGTCCTTCACGCCCTTGCTGGCCCCAAACTTGGCAAGCCGGTGGGCGTCGAAGGTGTTGGCGGCCTTGGCGTTGAGGTAGTCCCAGTCGAGGCCTTCCCCGGCGGCCGTCCTGCTTGTCTTGAGGATCCAGTTCCGGGCCTTCTCCTCGGTCAGGCTGTACTTGCGCATGTAGCTCTCCACTATGGGCGGAGACTGGGGAACGGGGCTCGGGTCAAGCTCGAAGCTTTTCAGTTCGATGGTGAAGAGATGCTCCGCATGGAGCGCCTTCAGCGCGTTTTCAAGGCGCTTTTCAGCGATGTGGCAGAAAGGGCAGCCGAAGTCGGACCAGATTTCGATGAGCATGAGTGGTGAACTCCCAGAGTTTGCCTGTACGGTGCAGGAGCAGGATAGCCTTGGCCTGGGCGCCGTGGCAAGACGATGCGGGAGCCCCTGTCGCATCAGCCTTCAGGATGCGTAAATGATTCCTGCCGTGCCTGGTTGGCTTTGCTGTCCTTTTTCCGCTCGCTGCCGAAGCCTTCTCGTTGCACTGCTTCCGAGCGGTCTGTCGCGCATTTCTGCAGGCAGGGGAGAGATGCCAATGATCAGCTCTGCGGCGGCAAGCCCGCCGGGATCCCATTCTGCCATGCGCATTCCTGGCAGCTGGAGTCGCGAGGCCCTCAGGCTGCATCTTGCCGGCAGGCTGGAAGAGACCGTGAAACTGGCCATCCGGGATGCCGGAATGTTCGTTGAGCGCTTTGAGCAGGCAGCCTGTTGCGTGCGCATGCACGGGGATTGTCGAGCAGGGCTGCTGTTCTGTCGCGAGAGTCGCGAGATCCTCAAGCGCCGGCCCGGAGATGTGGAAATGCCCAGCAATGCGTGCGTTTGCTACACGAAGCTGCACAAGTGCAGGGAAGCAGTCAGCTATGCCGAAAGGATGCTTGCCGTCAATCCGGACAACACTGATGCCCGCGACATGCTCGCGCATGCCTGCGGACGCCTGCAGGACATGCCGAAGGCTAGGTAAGTCGGCACGCGGGCTCTTATGTTCAAGGGCTGGGCAGTCCTAAAAGCCTCCTCTGGAATCGGTATGAACCAGCGGGCCGGAGTTGAGGCCTTTCTGCGCGAAGCCAGGCAGAAAAGTCCGTGCGTTCCTTCTCGCTTTTCCGCGCCAACCACCGCTACCTTCTCAACGCCCTCTACAACGTCCTTGTCGCAAGGAGCACTGCCCCGGCTGGATTATGCGCTTCTATCTGGACAAGACGGTGCCTGAAGCTTTCCGACAGATCCTCCTCGGCATCTTTGCGCACAGCGGGCACAACATCCGGAAGGCATCGGGGGAACTGGGCTTCGATGGCGCTGGAAATGGCGCCGACGGTGGCCGGGACGTTGCGCGTCCCACTAGCGCTCCAGCACCGCGCCCTGCCAGGCGGACATTCCCTGGCCGAAGGTGGTGCACGCAAGCAGGGTGCAGAAATGCTCCGCCTTGTCGAGGGAGACGGCTACGGACTCGCCGGCGAGCAGGCTTCCCGTGAGCACGCACGCAAAGATGCCGCCCGTTCCCGAATAGTGTACGGGCACGCAAGAGGAGTCGATGCGCCAGAAGGCGTTGCCCCGGCGTTCGTAGGCCAGCACTGAGGCGTACTACAGATCGTCTCTTTCGCCGCGCGCAGTGGCATGCCCGTGCCGACGACCATGTCCGCCCCTCGGCCGGCGAGTTCCTTCAGCCAGTCCTTGCGGGGCTTTTCTTATGGCTTTTTGAGCTAGGCCGTGCCCCTTCTTCATGACAACCCGCCATGGAAGGCGTGACTTCCGCCACCGACCATGAAAACCAGGATTGGCTTTAGCAAGGCTCCCGGCACGGGCTGGATGGCTAGTTCCCTGCCCTGACTAGGGTATAAATTTTTAAACTTTTGCTTGCCATGGGAGCGTCTTTGCAGTTAAGGTCAAGGTCAACAGGAAGGGGCCTCAAATTGTTTGCGGCACAAATCATTTGAGGTTCTACAAATGAAGAAGATGATGACGCTCGTCCTGGCGGCAGGACTGCTTGCCTGTGCGCAGTCTGCTCAGGCTATCGACTTTAAGGCCAAGGGCCAGTGGCTCATGGGGTTCAGCCTTGGCCAGGGCAGCTTCCTGAGGAGCGTTGCCGGCCAGCGCGTCGACCATGAAGACAAGTTTTCCGCGGCCCAGCGCGTCCGCCTCCAGATGGACGCCGTGGCTTCGGAATACCTCTCTGGCACCGTGTACTTTGAAATCGGCGACCAGCACTGGGGCAAGGCGAACGAAGGCGGCGCCCTCGGCGCAGACGGCAAGATCGTTGAAGTCAAGAACGCCTACCTTGACTGGACCATTCCCGAGACCGACTGGAAGGTCCGCATGGGCATCCAGAACGTGGCCCTGCCCAGCGCAGCCGGCGGCTCTGCCGTCATGGACGACGATGCCGCGGGCATCATCGTGCACGGCCCCGTCACCGAAAACATTGGTCTGCTCGCAGCCTGGGTGCGTCCCCTGAACGACAACTACACCTCGACTGGCGCCAAGAACACTGGCAACGACAAGGATGGCTACCTTGACAACGTCGACATCTTTGCCCTGGCCGCGCCCATGACCTTCGACGGCGTCAGCGTCACCCCCTGGGTCTCGCTCGTGCTCTTCGGCCAGAACGCCCTGCGCAACATCGGCATCGGCCAGGCCAACTTCCTCTCCAACTACGGTTCCTACCGCTGGAACCATGGCGCCGGCGACGGCACCTGGGGCCGGTCCAAGGCCAACACCTTGGCCTTCTGGGCCGGTCTGCCGGTCAAGCTCTCCCTCTGGGATCCCCTCAACGTCGAGTTCGACTTCAACTACGGCTACGCGCAGAGCCAGGGCCGCGGCTGGATCGAAAACAGCGACGGCATTCGCAAGCGCTTCGACACCCGTCGCGAAGGCTGGCTGGCCAAGGCCCTTGTCGAGTACAAGATGGACTGGGGCGTTCCCGGCATCTTCGGCTGGTACGCCTCCGGCGACGACAGCAATCCGAAGAACGGCTCCGAGCGCATGCCCGTCCAGTCCGCCATGGGCAACATGACCTCCTTCATGGGCGACGGCAACCTTGGCTGGTCTTCCCACGACTCCCTGTATGACCGCAACCTCAGCTACACCGGCACCTGGGGCATCGGCCTTCAGGTCCGCGACATGAGCTTCCTTGAAGATCTCAAGCACACCTTCCGCGTGGCCCTGTGGGGCGGCACCAACAGCCCCAAGATGGCCAAGTACGCCTCGTCCACCACGGCCTGGGACTGGGGTTCCGACGATGTCTCCGGCACCGTCGAGCCTGAGCTCTACCTGACCAAGATGGACTACCTGCTCGAGTTCAACCTGGTCAACTCCTACAAGATGTATGAGAACTTCGAGATCAACTTCGAACTCGGCTACGTCGTGAACATGATCGACCACGACACCTGGAAGAAGGGGAGCATGCACAGCGCCTACACCAAGCAGGATGCCTGGAAGGCCCAGCTGATCTTCGCATACTCCTTCTAGCGAAACCGGCTGGGCGTTGCCCGCTCTATCCCCATGCTGAAAGCCCCTGTCTCAAGGCGGGGGCTTTCTTCTGCGCCTCGGCTTCGGGCCTCATCTGTGCTTCTCCTCGCTTCGCCACAGCCAAAGTACAGGCCTGAATCAGCTCATCGTCATGAAAAACGGCCTGTCCTCACCGTCCCAGAACGCCTTGTGTTCGGCGTTCACCAGGAAAAGGCTTTTGGCCATCTTTCCCCCAAAAAAAGGAAGGAGAGAACGATCTGTTTTGGCATCAGTTCAGCGGACAGTCTCGACTCAAGGAAGGACTTGTCTGCCCAGGCCAATGGGCAGCTGAGCGCCTTAAAAAAGTC
>DFDR01000234.1:7638-21669 GCA_002369295.1 Desulfovibrionaceae bacterium UBA3823 | reverse complement strand
CTGCTCTACCAACTGAGCTACCTCGGCATTGCCTTGTGGCGTTGAACAAAAGAGTGTTTACAGGAAAGGCCGAACTTTGGCAAGCGAAAAATGTGGCTTCCCGCAAATTTTCCCTAGGCCTCTTCTCCGCCCATCTTGAAGTCCACGCGGATCTTGAAAAGCTTGGTGGCTGGCAGGTTGAGGATGGGGATGCCGGTCTTGGCCGTGATGGCGTCGAGCCGTTCCTGAACATGTTCTCTCGAGGGGCCGATGAAGGTGAACCAGATGTTGTAGGCGTTCTCGCGCTCGTAGTTGTGCGTGACGCCCGGCTCGGCGTTCACGGCCTCGACGAAGGAATCCATCTTGTCCTCAGGCACCTTGGCCGCGCAGAGGGTGGACACCCAGCCTAGCTTCTTCGACTGGAAGTTCGCGCCCATGCGGCGGATGATTCTGTGCCTGCGCAGGTTGACCACCCTGGCAAGAGCCTCTTCTTCGCTGATGCCCACCTTGGAGCCCATCTCGGCGTAGGGGCGGGGAACCAGCGGGTAGTTGGACTGCAGGATGTCGAGCAGGGCCTTGTCGGTCGCGTCCATGGTGTAGGCGTCAGGCATTGGTCTTCTTCCTCAGGGCTTGGGGGATGTAGGAGCAGAGGGGCTCCTCGCCAAGGTGATCGCCGTTGATGCTGTACGCCCTGGCGCGGCAACCTCCACAGACCTTGTGGTATTCGCACACGCCGCACTTGCCCTTGTAGCAGGACTGGTCGCGGAACTGCCTGAAGTATTCGCTCGTCCGCCAGATTTCCGGGAAGGGCGTTTTGCGCACGTCGCCGCAGTTCAGCGTAAGGTAGCCGCAGGGCTGGACGATGCCGGTGTGGCTGATGAAGCAGAAGCCCGTGCCGCCAAGGCAGCCGCGGGTGTGGGCGTCCATGCCGAAGTTCTTTGCATCGACGGGCACGCCCTCTTCCTTGGCCATCTGGCGCATGATGCGGTAGTAGTGCGGCGCGCAGGTGGCTTTGAGCTGCATCTTCGTCTGCTTGCGGAAGCCGTAGAACCAGCGCAGCACCTCTTCGTACTGCTCGGCCGTGATGACCTGGTCGGCGAGACCGGAGCCCCGGCCCATGGGGACGAGCAGGAAGATGTGCCAGGCCGCCGCTCCGAGCTCTTCGCAGAGGTTGAAGATGCGCGTGAAGCTCTCGAGGTTGTTTCTGGTGACGGTCGTGTTGATCTGGAAGGGCACGCCCGCTTCCTTGAGCAGGCGCATGCCGTTGAGAGATGCCTCGAAGGCCCCCTTGCGGCAGCGGAAGGCGTCGTGCGTTGCGGCATCGGCCGCATCGATGGAGATGGACACGCGGTCTACGCCGGCATCGCGGATCTTCTTCGCCGAGGCCTCGTCGATGAGGGTGCCGTTGGGCGAGAAGGCGCAGATGTGGCCCCGGTCGTGGGCGTAGCGCACGAGCTCGTAGACGTCCTTGCGCATCATGGGGTCGCCGCCAGTGAAGATGATAAGCGGATTGCCCACCTGCGAGAAGGTGTCGATGAGCTGGATGGCTTCGTCGTGGTCGAGCTCGCCGGGGTAGGGCTCAAGGTGGGCCTCGGCGCGGCAGTGCCTGCAGGCGAGGTTGCAGGATCGCGTGACTTCCCAGGCGATGAGCCGGCAGGCGGGGCTGCCGTCCTCGAGCGTCTTGGGCCCCATCCCTTTCATGCCCTGCGGCATGCCGCCCTTGGCATCGTGGCCGTGCGGACAGCCGTGCATGGGATGGCAGTTCATCGGGCAAGCCCCTTGGCGAGGATGGTTTCGGCAAAATAGGTGATGATGCTGTCTGCGCCGCCGCGCTTGAGGCCCTGCAGGGACTCCATCATGACGCGCTCCTCGTCCACCCAGCCGTTGAGTCCGGCCGCGCGGATGAGGGCGTACTCGCCGCTCACCTGGTAGGCGCAGACGTGGACGTCCACGGCGTCGCGCACTTGGCGCAGGATGTCGCCGTAGGGGCCGGCGGGCTTGACGATGATGGCGTCGGCGCCCTCCTCGAGGTCGGCAAAGACTTCGCGCATGGCCTCGCGCCCGTTGCCGGGATCCATCTGGTAGGACTTGCGGTCTCCGCAGGCAGGAGCGGACTGGGCCGCATCGCGGAAGGGGCCGTAGTAGGCCGAGGCGAACTTGGCGGCATAGGACATGATCGGCGTGTTGGCGAGGCCGGCTCCGTCGAGGGCCTCGCGGATGGCAGCCACGCGCCCGTCCATCATGTCCGAGGGGGCCACCATGTCGGAGCCGGCCTTGGCCTGGCTCACGGCGGTCTTGGCCAAAAGCTCCAGCGTGGGGTCGTTGAGCACCTGGCCGTTCTTGGCGAGGATGCCGCAGTGGCCGTGGCTCATATATTCGCACAGGCACACGTCGGTGATGACGAAGAGGCTGGGGAAGCGCTTCTTCAGCAGGCGGGTGGCGCGCTGGATGATGCCGTCCTCCTTCCAGGCGCCGGTGGCCTGCTCGTCCTTCTTGGCGGGGACGCCGAAGAGGATGACGTTCTTCAGGCCCATGTCCACGGCCTTGGCCACGTGTTCCTCCAGCTTGGCAAGGGAGAGCTGGTACTGGCCAGGCATGGTGGCGATTTCCTGTTCCAGAGAGGCGTCGCCGCTGTTCACCACGAAGTAGGGCATGATCAGGTCTTCTTTGAGAAGCGGGGGCGTTTCGCGGAAGAAGTCGCGCATTTGCGGCGTCTGGCGGATGCGCCTGCCGCGGAAGAAGCTGCTCATCTTGTATCTCCTTGCTGCCCTGGATGGGGGCGGAAAATTAGAAAAAGGCTCCGGAGAAGCTCCGGAGCCGTCGGGTGCTTTTGCTGGGGGCTACTTGAGGCCGATTTCCTCGTCGGTCAGGTAGCAGGCCGGATCCTGTGCCCACTCGTCGCCGTAGTAGGCTTCGGCGCGGGCTCGGAAGTTGCCTCCGCAGATATTGAGGAACTGGCATTTGGCGCAGCGCCCGCCCACGTAGCGCTTCTTGTCCTTCATCTTGTGCAGGAGCTCGATGGCGGGATCGTCCCAGATCTGGGAGAAGGGGCGCTCCAGGACGTTGCCAAAGACGTGCTCGCGCCAGAACTGATCGGCGTGCACCTTGCCGTCCCAGGAGATGCAGCCGATGCCGCGCCCGGAGTTGTTGCCTTCGTTGTACTGCAGGAGGCGGAAAACCTCCTCGGCGCGCTTGGGATCTTCGCGCTTCAGGCGCATCCACAGGTAGGGACCGTCAGCGTGGTTGTCCACCGTGAGGATTTCCTTGGGCTTGCCTTCGTCGAAGCACTTGCGGGTCTCGTCGATGATGAGATCGACGCAGGCCCTGGCTTCAGCGTGGTTGAGGTCCTCCTCGATGAGGGACGAGCCCCTGCCGGAGTAGACGAGGTGGTAGAAGCAGGCGCGCGGCACATTGTGGTCCTTCAGCAGCTGGAAGATGCCGGGGATCTGGTCCACGTTGCGCTTGTTGATGGTGAAGCGCAGGCCGACCTTGAGGCCTTCCTCCTGGCAGTTGGCAAGGCCCTCGAGGGCCTTTCTGAAGGCACCCTTGACGGCGCGGAAGCGGTCGTGGACTTCCTCCATGCCGTCCATGGAGATGCCGACGTAGGAGAGGCCGACGCCCTTGAGCTCGCGGGCCTTCTGCTTGGTGATGAGCGTGCCGTTGGTGGAAATGACGGCGCGCATGCCCTTTGCCTTGGCGTGGCTGGCCAGCTCGACGAGATCCTCGCGGACCGTGGGCTCGCCGCCGGAAAAGAGCATCACGGGACAGCCGTAGGCCGCCAGATCATCGATCATCTCCTTGGCCTTTTCGGTGGAGATGTCGTCCTTGCCGTGGACGTCCACAGCCTGGGCGTAGCAGTGCACGCACCTCAGGTTGCAGCGCTTGGTCATGTTCCAGACGATGACGGGCTTCTTGTCCTTGGAGAACTGGAGCAGGTGGGATGGCAGCTTGCTGGAGTCCCGTCCGTACCGCAGGACGTCGGACTCCTCGGCCTGGCCGCAGTAGAGTTTAGAAATGCCGATCATAGTGACTTCCTCTTCCGAGCTGCCGCGGAAGGGCGGCGTTTCGGGTCGCGTAGTTGTCGCTCGCCCAGCGCCCGCGGCAGAGCGGGCGCTGGGACGCAGTATTCAGCGTTCGTGGGAAACTATGCCATCAGCTCTTTGAGCTTGGCAATGGCGGCAGTCACGCCTTCGGGCTTGGTGCCGCCAGCCTGGGCCAGGTCGGGACGGCCGCCGCCGGAGCCGCCGCAGAGGGGCGCAGCTTCCTTGATGAGCGCCGGGGCGGTGAACCTGCCGTGGAGATCCTTGGACACATAGACGATGATGGAGACCTTCTCTCCTTCCGTGGAGAAGAGGGCCGCAACGCCGGAGGGCATCCTGGAACGCACGTCGTCCATGAGGCTGCGCATGGCCTTGACGTTGACGCCGTCGAGGGTGGCGCAGGCGACCTTGACGCCGCCAATCTCTTCGGCCGAGGCCGCAATGTCGGCGCCGCTGAGGCTGGCCGCAGAGGCCTTCTCGCTTGCCTTCTCGAGCTTTTTCAGCTTGGCCTGCATGGCTTCGAGGCGGTCGGCGAGCTGCTCGGGAGCAGCCTTGAGCTGGTGGGCGAGGCAGGCAAGATTTTTGCGCATGCAGGCGGCATGCCCGAAGGCGTTCCAGCCGGTGACGGCCTCGATGCGCCGCACGCCGGCGGCGACGCCGGACTCGGAAAGGATGAAGAAGCCGCCGGCCTGGCCGGTGCGGGCGAGGTGGGTGCCTCCGCAGAGTTCCTTGGAGTAGATCTCGTCGCCCTCGCCCATGGAAACCACGCGGACCTTGGAGCCGTACTTTTCGCCGAAAAGGGCCATGGCGCCGCTTTTCATGGCTTCGTCGTGGTCCATGACCCTGGTCGAGACGGCGAGGTCGGCCATGATGGCGCCGTTGACCTCGCGTTCAACGGCCTCGATTTCATCAGGCGTCATGGCCTGTATGTGGCTGAAGTCGAAGCGCAGGCGGCCGGGCTCGACAAGGGAGCCGGCCTGCTTGACGTGGGGGCCGAGCACCTTGCGCAGGGCTGCCTGGAGAAGGTGGGTGCAGGAGTGGTTGCGGGCCGTGTCCATGCGGCGATCGGCGTCAACGGCAAGGGCTACCTGCCTGTCCATGGCGATTTCGCCGCGCATCACCTTGATGGCGTGGATGAGCAGGGTCGGGGCGGGCTTGAGGGTGGTGGTCACCTCGGCAAGGCTGCCTCCGTCGGCCATGGTGCCGGTGTCGCCGGCCTGGCCGCCCGATTCGCCGTAGAAGGGCGTGCGGTTGGTAACGGCAAAGCCCGTCTCGCCTTCGGCCAGCCTGTCGGCCGGAGCGCCCTCCTTGTCCAGCAGGGCAATGATGCGCCCTTCATCGGACAGGGTGCCGTAGCCGGTGAAGACGCTTTCGATGCCGTCGTCGGCCAGCTGCTGGAAGATGCCCTTGCCGCCGCTGGCGTCCTGGCCGAGGAGGCCGAGCTTCTTCTGGCTCTCGCGGGCGCGGGCGCGCTGCTCGGCCATGAGCCTGTCGAAGCCGGCCGTATCGACGGTGAAGCCCTGCTTGCAGCAGACGTCGGTGATGATGTCGAGCGGGAAGCCGTAGGTGTCGGAGAGCTGGAAGCAGAACTCCCCGGGAAGCTCGCTGACATGCTTTTCCCTGCAGGCGCAGATTTCGCCGTCGAGCATGCGCAGGCCCTTGTCCAGGGTGTCGGAGAAGCGGATTTCCTCCTGGCGCACGGCGCGGGTAATGAAGTCGGCGTTTTCCGTGAGCTCGGGGTAGTCTTCGCCCATCACCTCGATGACCTTGCCCACGACCTTGTAGAGGAAGGGTTCGTGCACGCCCATGAGGGTGGCGAAGCGCAGGGCGCGGCGGATGAGGCGACGCAGGACGTAGCCTCTGCTCTCGTTGGAGGGCAGGGTGCCGCCGGCGATAAGGAAGGCCGCGGCGCGGCTGTGGTCGGCAATGACGCGCAGGGCGGTGTCGATGTCGTTGGTATCGGGAGCGCTGTAGCTGTAGGTGACGCCGGCGACCTTGGCGGCATGCTGGATGATGCTCTGGAAGAGGTCGCAGTCGAAGTTGGAGCGCTTGCCCTGGCAGACGGCCGCGATGCGCTCGAGGCCCATGCCGGTGTCGATGTTGGGCTTGGCGAGGGGCACGCGGGTGCCGTCAGGCATCTGTTCGAACTGGGTGAAGACCAGGTTCCAGATTTCAAGGAAGCGGTCGCAGTCGCACTTGCCTATGCCGCAGTCGGGGCCGCAGGACATGTCTTCGCCCTGGTCGATGTAGATTTCCGAGCAGGGGCCGCAGGGGCCGGTGTCGCCCATGGTCCAGAAGTTGTCCTTCTCCCCCATGCGCACGATGCGCTCGTAGGGCAGGCCCGCAATCTCGTGCCAGAGGTCGGCGGCCTCGTCGTCGTCGCGGAAGACGGTAACCCAGAGCTTGTCCTTGGGCAGCTCCAGTTCCTGGGTGCAGAACTCCCAGGCCCAGGTGATGGCTTCGCGCTTGAAGTAGTCGCCGAAGGAGAAGTTGCCGAGCATTTCGAAGAAGGTGTGGTGGCGCGCGGTGCGGCCGACGTTCTCGAGGTCGTTGTGCTTTCCGGAGACGCGCAGGCACTTCTGTGCCGTGGTCGCGCGGGAGTAGCCCCTGTCTTCCTCGCCGGTGAAGCATTTCTTGAACTGGACCATGCCGGCGTTGGTGAAGAGCAGAGTGGGATCGTTCGGCGGAATCAGCGGTCCGGATTCAACGGCGGCGTGGCCGTGCCTTTCAAAGAATTTGAGGTAGCGGCGGCGGATTTCTTGAGCAGTGAGCATGTGCGGGGCTCCGTGAAAGCAGTGCAGAAGGGGGTTGAAGGAGATGCCTGCGGGCCGGCGCAGGGCCGGCCCGCAGGCAGGGGGCTAGAATTCTTCGGCGCCGGGGACGTAGTCCTCCGGCTCCTGAGCGGGGGCGTCCTGCACCGGCGCAGCCTGGGGCTGGACCTGGGGCTGAGGCTGTGCATCCTGGACCGGGGCTGCCTGCTGGTCCTCAGGGGGCAGACCGAGGTACTTGCGCACGTCGGCCTCGATGCGCATGCGCAGATCGCCGTCCTCGTCCAGCATGGCGCGGATGTTCTCGCGGCCCTGGCCGAGCTTCTCTCCGCCGTAGGCAAACCACGAGCCGCTCTGATCGAGGATCTTGCCCTCGATGCCGTAGTCGATGAGCTCGCCGGAACGGGAGATGCCGTGGCCGTAGATGATGTCGAAGGTTGCCTTCTTGAAGGGCGGGGAGACCTTGTTCTTGACGACCTTGACCGTGGTGCGGGAGCCCACGGGGGTGTCCTTGTCCTTGAGGGTCTGGACGCGGCGGATGTCGAGGCGGACCGAGGAGTAGAACTTGAGCGCGTTGCCGCCCGTGGTGGTCTCGGGACTGCCGTAGCCCATCTGGCCTATCTTCATGCGGATCTGGTTGATGAAGATGACGGCGGTGTGGGACTTGTGGATGGTGCCGGTGAGGCGTCGCATGGCGTGGGACATGAGGCGGGCGTGGCCGCCGACCTGCGTCTCGCCCATGTCGCCCTCGAGCTCGGCCTGGGGAACCAGGGCCGCGACGGAGTCGACGACGACCAGCTCCACGGCGGCAGAGCGGACGAGCATGTCGGCGATGTCGAGGGCCTGCTCGCCGTAGTCGGGCTGGGAGATGAGCAGGGAATCGACGTCGACGCCGAGCGCCTTGGCGTAGGTGGTGTCGAGCGCGTGCTCGGCATCGATGAAGGCGCAGGTGCCGCCGCGCTTCTGGCACTCGGCGATGATGTGCAGGGTGAGCGTCGTCTTGCCGGAGGATTCGGGGCCGAAGATCTCGGTGATGCGGCCGCGGGGGATGCCGCCGACGCCAAGGGCCATGTCCAGGCCGATGGAGCCAGTGGGTATGACCGGAATGCGGACGACGGCGTTGTCGGACAGCTTCATGACGGCGCCCTTGCCGTACTTGTGCTCGATGGCCGACAGCGCGGTGCCGAGCGCTTCGCGCTTGGCTTCTTCGGGAGTCAAAGCGGTTTTTCTTGCCATATGGAATTCTCCTCAAAACGGCGTTTGCAAAGGTCGATTTTCTATCATTAGCCGAAGGGCAAGGCAACACGCGGCCGAAAAGCTGCGAAGCGCAGGCCCTGCGGCGGGAACGGACGGCGAACGAAACCTGATTTACCAAAAGAGATGCATATGTCAAGAGTATTTCCCAAAAGGGAAACACCGCCGGAGGGCAGGCCTCTCCCTGCCAGCCTCGGGCGGGGTCCGCGCCGTCTTGCCTATTTCCTAGTCCCCGTATAAGAAAGCTGACTATGAAAAGCATCTACGATGGCGTCAGCCTCTTCTCAGGCGGCCTGGACAGCATTCTGGCCGCGAGGCTGCTTGCGGACCAGGGCTTGCGCATGCTCTGCCTGCACTTCTGGTCTCCCTTCTTCGGCACGCCTTCCTCTTCGGCCCGGGACCGCTGGAAGCGCCTCTACGGCCTGGAGGTCGAGGCGCTGGACTGCTCCAGGGAGATGGCCGCTCTTGTCAGCGGCTGGCCTCCCCACGGCTTCGGCAAGGTCATGAACCCTTGCGTGGACTGCAAGATTCTCCTGCTCCGGCTTGCGAAGAAGCGCATGGAGGAGCTTGGTGCCAAGTTCATTGCCACGGGCGAAGTCATGGGACAGCGGCCCATGTCCCAGCGCAGGGACGTGCTCAACACCATACGCCGGGAGGCCGGCGTGGACGGCCTGCTTCTGCGGCCCCTGAGCGCCCTGCATCTCGATCCGACGCCCATGGAGGAGTCTGGTCTCGTGGACCGCTCCAAGCTGCTCGGCATCCACGGGCGCGGCCGCCAGGATCAGCTCGCCCTGGCCAAGGCCTACGGCATGGAGGAGATTCCTTCGCCCGGCGGCGGGTGCTGGCTAGCGGAGCGCGAAAACGCCCGCCGCTACTGGCCCATACGCACCCGCCTCGGCTCTCCATCTGCTGCGGACTACCGCCTGGCCGCCTGGGGGCGGCAGTACTGGCTTGTCACGGCCGATCAGGCCTGCTGGCTGGTCATGGGCCGGAACAGCTACGACAACGAGACGCTGAAGAAGAGCCAGGAGCAGGAAGACCTGCTGGCCGGCGTATGCGACTATCCGGGGCCTCTGGCGCTGCTCCGGCGGGGCCGCTCCTGGACCGCCGAGGCCAGGCGCCTGGCAGCCGCCATGCTCGCCTCCTACGCCCCCAAGGCCGTGCAGGCCGGCGGCGAGATAGGCGTGTGGATGAAGGAGCGCTCCGGCATCCAGAGCGTTGTCCGCGTCCTGCCCGACATGGAGCGGATCGGCTTCACGCGCATGACCTTCGACGAGGTGAAGGCCGAAAAGCACGCCGAGGCAAGCCGGCATCAGGCAGAGGAAAACTGCGAGCGCGAACGGCGTCGCAGGGAGCGCCTCGAGCGCAGGCTGGCCGAAACCGCTGCGTCTGCCGCGCCGGCAGAAGAAGGCCTGCCGGCAGATCCCGGTCCGGCTCTGGTGCCGGAGCAAGGCAGCTGACGAACACTGTTCTCAAGGAGTAGAGCCATGAAGACCATTCCCGTAGTCATCAAGTACGGCGGACATGCCATGACCGTGCCTGAACTGAGCCGCGCCTTTGCCAGAGACCTGACGGATCTGGCCCGTGGCGGCCGGTCCTTCATCGTCGTGCATGGCGGCGGCCCCCAGATCTCCTCGTTGCTCAAGCGCCTGAACATCGAGAGCCGCTTCGAGCAGGGGCTGCGCGTGACCGACGATGCCACCATGGAGGCTGTGGAGATGGTGCTGGCGGGCCAGGTCAACAAGGCCGTGGTCGCCCAGTTCGTCCAGCAGGGCGTGCGCGCCTGCGGCGTCTGCGGCCGCGACGCCTCCCTGCTCCGCGCCGAGGTGCGCAGGCCCGAACTCGGCAATGTCGGTGAGGTGACAAAGGTCGATCCCGCCGTCCTCGCCTGCCTCATGGACGGCGGCTTCATGCCCGTGGTGGCCCCCGTGGCCGAAGGTCCGGAGGGACGGGCCCTCAACGTCAACGCCGACACGGCGGCCGGCGCCGTTGCCGGCGCCTTGGCTGCCGAGTACTTCGTGCTCATGAGCGACGTGCCCGGCGTGCTCGACAAGCAGGGCGTGCTCCAGCCGCGGCTGACGAGGGCCGACATCGAGGCCTTCAAGGCCGACGGCACCATCACGGGCGGCATGATCCCCAAGGTGGACGCCTGCCTCAACGCGCTCGACCACGGTTGCCGCCGCGCGCTCATCCTCAACGGCTCGGAGAGCGGTGCCCTGAAGCGCTACCTCGTGGACGGCGAGCCCCTCGGCACGGCCGTCGAGAACTAGCCGCGGCCCGCAGCCGGCATTTCCAGGACGCCTCCGGCCGGCATCGGCCCCAGGCGCCTTCGCCGGTCGTGTCCTTCTGCCGGAGGCCATGCCGGAGAGGCAACATGCCCGAAGTCCAGTTCGGCGACTGCAAGATCAGCCGACGCTGCGGGGGCAGGGCTTCCCTGGCACCTTCTGCACGGCCGCTTCTCCGGCATGGCTGCGTCCTCGCTGAAGGACGGTCGCATCGCTGGCGCAGACCAGCCCTGCACAGGAAGCCCCTTCCTTGGCGAAGAGGCGGAGGCAGTGCCGGACCTGCTTGGCCGATCAGGGCAGGGACGCCTGTCAGCGCTTTTTCGGCGGCTCCAGCTTCGGACAGAAGCCGTTCATCTCGCAGGCTTCGCAGCGGGGTCTTCTGGCATCGCAGACCTCGCGGCCGAAGAAGACCATCCTGTGGTTGAGGTCGCCCCACTCCTCCTGCGGAAAGAGTCGCATGAGGTCGGGCTCCACCTTGAGCGGTTCAGTGTGGCGAGTGAGGCCGAGCCTGTGGCTGATGCGCTTGACATGGGTGTCCACGGCCACGCCCTCGTTGATGCCGTAGCCGCCAAAGAGCACGATGTTGGCCGTCTTGCGGGCAACGCCCGGAATGGTGACGAGTTCGGCTATGGTGCGCGGGGGCTCGCCGCCGTAGACCTCGGCCACGCGCCGTGCCGCGGCAAGGAGGTTCTTGGCCTTGTTGTGGTAGAAGCCTGTGGAGCGGATGGCGTTCTCGAGCTCCGCCAGGGGCGCTTCGGCCATGGCCTCCGGGGTCGGCCAGCGGCGGAAGACCTCGGGCGTCACCATGTTGACCCTGTCGTCCGTGCACTGGGCGGAAAGAACGGTGGCCACCAGCAGCTGCCAGGGCGTCGAGTGGGCGAGGTAGGTGGCTGGCGCGGGGTAGCGCAGCCTGAGGAGCCTGAGCACTTCGCGGGCACGCTCCTGCGCGCCCGCGGGAAGGGCGCAGTCCTTGCCATGAGCTGTCTTTTTCATGCGGTCTCCCCCTCTTCGGCTTGGTCCGGCGCAGGACCGTCCGGCTTTTTGCCTCTCTAAGCAATCTCGCATGGCTTGGCAACAGCTCGCTTTGCGCTGTGTTGGCTCGCTTTTTGCTGAGCTTTACAGAAAGATGGACGGGTGCTAATATACTCGAATTCATTTTTCATAAGCCATGCGGGAGCCTGTCTTCCGCCGGGGCCAAGGCCCTGGCATGCAACTCCCGAGGGCCCGCCAAGAATGCCCCCTGCGGGAGGACTTTGCACCATGGATCAGAAAGATCTTGCCTTTTTTAGGAACCTTTTAAACGACATGCTCGTTGAGGCCCAGCAGAAGGGCGACACGACGCTGGAAGAGCTCAGCGATGGCAACGAGGTCTTCGCCGACCCCGCCGACCGCGCCACCGCCGAGTCCGACCGTTCCTTCACTCTGCGCATCCGCGACAGGGAACGTCGCCTCATCAAGAAGGTGAAGGAAGCCCTGATGCGCATCGAGGACGGCACCTACGGCATCTGCGAAGAATGCGGGGAGGAGATCAGCCTTTCCCGCCTCAAGGCCCGCCCTGTCACCCGCCTGTGCATCACCTGCAAGGCGAAGCAGGAGGAAGAGGAACACCAGCGGGGCGACTAGCCCTCTCTGGCGACACTGCATCTTCAAGGCATGCCGGGCAGCCGTCTGGCGTGCCTTTTTCTTTGCCCCACGGACAGCGAGGCCGCCATCATGGACGCTCATCTCTTCCGCCTTTTCTGCACGGCAGCCTGCCCGCTGCTGGCTGGAGCGAGGCTGGCCAAGGTGCAGGAGCCAGCCGAAGGCGTGCTGACCTTCAACTTTGAGCTCTTCAGGCCGCATCCGCTTCTTGGCCGCAAGCCCCAGCTGGTCTTCAGGCCCGGACGCAAGGAGCCCTTCGCCTTCCTCTCCTCGGCCCGCACGTCGGCCAATGCCGAGCCTTCGGCCTACGTCATGCGCCTGCGCAAGCATGCGGCAGGCCGGACGGTGCGCTGCGCCGTTCCCGACTGGACGGGGCGGGAGCTGTGGCTGCTCATGTCGGGCGCCATGCCCGGCCGGGAGCGGCCATGCGCGGAAGGCTCAGGCGCCGGGGAGGCGGACCAGGACGCGAAGCTCGTCTGGCTCTGCCTGAGCCTGCGCGAGGGCGCGCGGCTCTTCTTCCTCTCTGAGGACGAGACGCCGAAGCCCGCCGAGCCCGTCTGGCCTGAAGCTGGGAACCTAGCCTTAGCCTGCGAGGACTGGCGCGCCTGGCCCGTGCTCACGCCGGCCCTGCGCCGGACGCTCAAGGGCATGGATCCTCTCGATGCCAGCGCCCTGATGGCGGATCTTGAAGCTGGCGGAGGCGACGTCTTCCTCTATACCAGGGCAGATCCGGAGGAAGGAGCCCAGCGCCGTCCCGTGGTCAAGGTCTCCTGCTGGCCGCTGCCGCCGGAGCAGGCGGAAGGGCTCGTGGAGGAGGCTGTCGCCGATCCGCTTGAAGCCCTGATGCGGGCAGGGGGCGATCTCGTGCTGGCTGAGGCCGGCCGCCGGGCCGCCCAGCAGGCCGCACAGCCCCTCCTGCGGCGCGAGAAGCACCTGCTCCAGTTGCTTGCCAGGCAGGACGAAGAGACGGAGCGCCTGCAGAAGATGCTGGCGCTGGGAGCGCAGGGGCGTCTGCTCCAGGGCTGGCTGTGGCAGTGGCCCCAGGACTACAGGTCAAAGCTCGTCAGCGTGGAGGGCGAGGACGGTCCGGTGGACATAGCGCTGGATCCGCGCTTCACCCTCAGGGAGAACATGGAGCGCTTCTTCCATCAGGCCAAGCGCGCGGCGCGCGGCTTTGCGCACGTGGAAGCGCGCCGCAGGGCCCTGGCCGAGGAGCTCAAGGCCGTCCAGGACCGTCGTCGCGAGGTGCTCATGGGCGGAGCGGGGGCAAGGAGGGAGGCGAAGAAGGCACAGCCCCAGGCACTGCCGGCAGAGACGCCGAAGCGCGTCCAGGTCTTTGCGAGCTCGGACGGCTTCACCCTGCTGCGGGGGCGCGACGCCAGGGGCAACCTCGAGGTGCGCCGGCTCGCCTCCCCGCACGACATCTGGGTGCATGCTGAAGGCGGCCCCGGCGCGCACGTGATCATCCGCCGCAGCCACGGCGGCGAAGCCGTGCCCGAGCGCACGCTGGACGAGGCAGGCTCGCTGGCGGCGCTCAAGAGCTGGCTCAAGGACGAGCCGAGCGCTCTGCTCACCTACTGCGAGGTTCGCCACGTCAAGCCCCTGCGGGGCGCTCCGCTCGGCACCATGCGCATGGACAAGGTGCTCTTCACGCGCACCGTCCCCGTGGATCCCTCTCTGGAGGAGCGGCTCGCGCCCGGCAGGGGAGGCGGTTCGGCCAGCGGTCAGTAGCTCGCGATGAGCCGCCCTTCCTTGTCTTTGAATCTGCCGACGCAGCAGAAGATGAGGTCGATGATCCACCAGATGCCGAATCCGCCGAGGGTCAGGATCATGAGTATGCCCGTGCCTATCTTGCCGGCGTAGAAGCGGTGGATGCCCAGGGAGCCGAGCGCTGCGCACAGCAGGCTCAGCACGATGCGGTTCTTGGGGCTGAGCTCGTGGCCGGCCGTGTCGTAGCGCGGAAAGCCGGCCGGATAGGCCGGATCGCCGTAGCCGTAGCCCTCAGGCTTGCTGAAGGTGGTCTGGACCTTTTGCCAGGCCTGCTGGCCGAACTGTCCGTACTGC
>DFDR01000234.1:3420-7561 GCA_002369295.1 Desulfovibrionaceae bacterium UBA3823 | reverse complement strand
ACTGTCCGTACTGCGCCTGCTGACCGTACTGTCCCTGCTGGCTGTATTGTCCCTGCTGTCCCTGGGTGCCGTACTGGTCCTGCTGGCCAAACTGGCCGCAGGCATTCTGCTGGCATGCCTGGCCGGGCTGGCAGGAACTGCCCTGCATCCGGCCCCAGAATTCGCCGGTTTCGCTGTTCTGGCCTGCCTCGGGGCGGGGATGCTTGGGAAGCTGGACAATGCCTGTCACGTTGCCGCAGGCGGGGCAGATGGTGTCGCTGTCGGAAATGGCTTTGCCGCAGTGCTTGCAGTTCATGGCTTGAGTCCTTGTGCGTTTGCGTCCTGTCGGGGGCGAAGGGGCCCGCGAACCTGTTCGCGGGGGGGCAGATCGGCTGAGGCCTTGGTCACGCCTTGGCCTTGTCGGCGTGCGCCTGCATCCAGGTCCAGGCGCCATCCATGTCGTAGAAGTGGAGCGCCGTGTCGCTGTCGCGCAGGCGCTCCGCCACCAGATGGTCGTACTTTTCGAAAAGGGGTTCGGGAAGCGCCCTGACGAGCCGTCCGTCGTCCGGCCGGGGTCTGGAGACGACGGCGTGCATAGTCCGTTGCAGCTGGGCGGGCGTGGCGTCCTTGACGTCGATGATGCCATTGTAGTCGTCGGCCTCGAATCCTTCAAGCCGCAGGAGGGCGGCAATGGTCCGCGCCGTCTTGTCGCCGAGCCAGGGCAGGATGAAGCTGCGGCCTTCGTCGCGCACGATCGCCTTGTGCTCGAGGTCGAACTCCCAGAAGGCCTCCCGCCCCTCCCGGAAGAGGGCGAGCGCGCCGGCATCGCAGACGCGGGGCTCCTCGCTGGAGCAGTAGAGCGCGAACATTTCCTGGCGCACATGCCCGTGGACTTCCGCACTCTGGCCGGCAAACTTGGGCGGCGCGCCGTCCGCGGCCGGTTCCAGCAGTATGCAGCGCCGCCTGTCGTCCACCTCCGACACCTTCCAGCTCTTGCCGGCAAAAAGGATGCGCTGGCCGGGCTCGAGGGGATCGGTCATGGGCAGGCGACCTATGACCTGGTCTTCGGTTGCCAGGGCGTAGTCCTCCGGCGTGCGGAAGGCCACGGTGAAGCCGGCGTCCTGCGTGAGGGCAAGGCCTTGCTCCGTGAGGACAAGGGCGTGGTCTGCGCCCGAGTGGAGCAGGTCGAGCCTGGCCAGTCCCTTGAGCAGCTCGACGAAGTCCTGCCCCTCCACGGGGAAGGGGCCTGTCTGGCAGAGCAGATGGTGCAGCTGCGAGGGGCGGGCCGCGCCGTACTGGGCGAGGAGGGAGAGAATCTGCTGCACGAGCGTCGAGTAGTGGGCCCGCCTGTCGGCAAGGGGCTCGTACCACTTGCGCTCGAGCAGGCGGAGCATGGCGAGGCTCTGGAAGAGGTCCAGACGCAGCCTGTCCCAGAGGGGTTCCTTTCTGGTCCGGCCGTTTTCCATGATGAAGAGGCGCAGCACCGGCTGCCCGTTGCGCCGGCCTGAGCGGCCGAGGCGCTGGCGCAGGCTGGAGACGGAGCTGGGCGCGGCCACCTGGGCGATGGAGTCCACGCTGCCGATGTCGATGCCAAGCTCGAGCGTCATGGTGCACACGGCGGTGGTGGGCTTGTCGGGATCCTGCAGGCGCAGCTCGAGCCGGTGCCGCAGCTCCCGCGAGAGGCTGCCGTGGTGGGGGAAGAATTCGTTCTCGAGGCCGCGCTCTTCGCAGAGTTTGGCCAGATCGCTGGCCAGGCGCTCGGTGCGCGTGCGGGAGTTGGCGAAGACGAGGTGGTTTCCGCCTTCGAGGTATCTGAAGAGGTCCTCGACGAGCCTGTCGTTGGTGGTGCAGAGCTTGCCGTTTTTCGTGAAGAAGCGGAACTGGTAGCCGCGCACCTGGATGAGAGGGCTGGTACGGGCGCCGCCTTCTTCGAGAAGCCGGCAGGGATAGCCCTGGCGGTTGGGGCGCAGCATCTCCGCGCTCTCCTCGAGGCTGCCGAGCGTGGCTGAGAGGGCGATGCGCGGCACCTTGCGGTGGAGCATGGCATCGATGCGCCGGAGCAGCGACGCCAGCTGCCAGCCGCGCTCGCCGCCGACGAAGGCGTGGAATTCGTCGACGACGATGCACGCAAGGCCGGCAAAGGCCTCGTGGCACCAGCCGTTGTGCCGCATGAGGAAGGTCTCGAGCGACTCGGGGGTGACGAGCAGCACGCCCGAGGGCTTGGCAAAGAAGTCCTGCTTCTGGCTCCAGGGAATGTCGCCGTGCCAGGGCGTGACGGGGATGCCGAGCGGCTGGCACAGGGCCTGGAGACGCCGCGCCTGGTCGTTGATGAGGGCCTTGAGGGGGCTGAGGCACACGATGCCGCAGCCCTCGGCGGGCTGAGAGGCGAGCCGGGTCAGGGCCGGCAGGAAGGCCGCCTCGGTCTTGCCGGCCGCCGTCGATGCCGAAACGATGACGTCGGTGCCTCCTTCGAGGATGGGGCGCACGGCATCCCGCTGGATGTCGCGCAAGCCGTTCCAGCGCTGGTTTTTGATCCAGAGCACGAGGCGCGGATCGAGCAGGTGCAGTTCGGGGCAGTCCGTCATGGGCAGATTGTCGTGGGCAGATCGTCGTGGAAAGGGCGTCGTGGAAAGGGCGTTCGCAGGAAAAAATGCTCCGGCCTCCGTTGCTGGGCGGGGGCCGGAGCGCCGAGATGCCGTGAAAAAGGGGAGCTAGCCGAGCGCGATGGCCTTGCGGATGCGCGCGAGGCTGTCCTCCTTGCCGAGGAAGGCCATAAGGTCGGGAAGATGGGAGCCTCCCATGTAGCCGACGATGGCGGCACGCAGGGGCGGCGCCACCTGCTTGAACTTGAGGCCCTGGCCCTCGACGTAGGCCTTGAGCGCCTCGTTGATGGGCTCGGGGGAGAAGTCTACCACCTGCTCGAAGCAGGGCAGGAGCTTCTCGAGGTGCGCTCTGCCTTCGGCGTTGAGCTGCTTTTCCACGCAGGCGGGGTCGAACTCGAGCTCGTCGGCGGTCTTGAGCATGGGCGCAAAGGAGGCCGCCAGCTCCACGAGGGTGCGCGCACGGTCGCGGAACAGGGTGCACAGGGTCTGCAGGCGCTCGTCGGACAGGGCGCCGTATCCGCAGTCCTCAGCGAAGGGGCGGGTCAGGCGGGCCAGCTCCTCGACCGGGAGCTTCTTCATGTAGTGGCCGTTGAGCCATTCCAGCTTGCGGGAGTCGAAGCGGGCCGCGGAGGGGTTGAGATGCGTGCCGTCGAAGAGCTCGACGAGCTCCTCCAGGCTGAAGATCTCCTGGTCGCCGTGGGACCAGCCGAGGCGGACCAGATAGTTGACCAGCGCCTGGGGCAGCAGGCCGTCCTTCTGGTACTCGATGACGGCGCGGGCGCCGTGGCGCTTGGAGAGCTTGGCGCCGTCGGGGCCGAGGATCATGGGTACGTGGCCGAAGGTCGGCACCTCGAAGCCCAGCGCCTGGTAGATGAGAATCTGGCGCGGGGTGTTGGAGACGTGATCGTCGCCGCGGATGACGTGGGTGATGCCCATGTCGTGGTCGTCCACAACCACGGCCATGTTGTAGGTGGGCGTGCCGTCGGAGCGGCGGATGACCATGTCGTCGAGCTCGGCGACGTCGATGCTGATGCGGCCCTTGACCATGTCGTCGAAGACCACCTTGCCCTGCAGGGGGCACTTGAGGCGCACGCAGCGGCCTTCGCCGGGGCCGAGGCCGAGCTCGCGGCAGTGCCCGTCGTAGCGGGGCTTGAGCCCGAGGCCCTTGGCGCGCTCGCGCATGGCATCGACCTCCTCCGCCGTGCAGGAGCACCAGTAGGCGTGCCCCGACGCGAGCAGCTGGTCCACGTACTTGCTGTACACGTCCATGCGCTTCGTCTGGTAGGTGGTTTCGCCTTCCCAGGTCAGCCCCAGCCACTGCATGGAGGCGAGGATGGAGTCGGTGTATTCCTGTTTGGACCGCTGCAGGTCCGTGTCTTCAATGCGGAAGCGGAATTTGCCCTTGAAGTGGCGGGCGAGGAGCCAGGAGAAGATGGCGGTGCGTGCGCCGCCGATGTGCAGGTGCCCCGTCGGGCTGGGGGCGAAGCGGGTGGTAACGCTCATGGGTCGAGGTCTCTTGTCTAGAAGGTTGCTTTTTGGCGTCGTGGGGCCCGGCGTGC
>DFDR01000234.1:0-3317 GCA_002369295.1 Desulfovibrionaceae bacterium UBA3823 | reverse complement strand
CTTGGCGGTTGTACGCAATTTGGCGGCTTTGCGCAACGAAGCCCCGTGCGGAGCCCTCTGGCGGGCTTGGCGGCATGTCCGGGCGATCGGCGCGATCGGGACTGGCCCTCCGGATGCGGGGGAGGGACTAGGCTCGGGCTGCGGCCGGCCTGCCGGTGCGGCTCCTGGACCGCACGGTTTGCATGAGGGCGCAGAGGCCAAGGACGCCGAGGCCTGCGGCATAGCCCCACCAGCGCTCCTCGTAGGGGAGGAAGAAGCCCGTGAGGGCGAAGGGGTAGAGCATGAGGAGGGTGCCTGTGCACAGCAGGAGCATGTCGAACAGGTTGTTCTTGGCCATGAACCAGCCCTGGGTGAGCGAGGCGAAGGCCATGCAGCCGGCGACCGTCATGAGGAAGATGAAGACGGCGACGGGGATGCTGTCGATGTTCCAGAGCAGGATGTCGTGGTTGAAGATGAAGAAGGCCGGCAGCACGGCGGTGCGGATGTCGTAGAAAAAGCCCTGGATGCCGGTGGCGATGGGCGAGCATTTGGCGATGGCCGCGCCGGCGTAGGCCGCGAGGCCCACGGGTGGCGTGTCGTCCGCCAGAATGCCGAAGTAGAAGCAGTAGAGATGGGCCGCGATGAGCGGAAGCGCCAGGGAGAGGCCGTGGATCTGCAGTCCCGAGGCGAGATCCACGAGCACTGGCGCCGTCAGGGAGGCCATGATGATGTAGTTGGCCGTGGTGGGCAGGCCCATGCCGAGCAGGAGGGAGGCGACCGCGGTGATGAGCAGAAGCAGGAAGACGCTGCCGCCTGAGAGCACCTCCACGAAGGTGGTGATCTGCTGGCCGAGGCCGAGGGAGACGCAGCCCACGATGATGCCGGCCGAGGCCGTGGCCAGGGCGACGCCTACCATGTTGGCCGCGCCCGCGACGAGCGAGTCGAAGAGCTGCCAGCAGCCCTCCTTGAGGGCCTGGGCGAGGGATGTGCCGCGCAGGCGGGCGAGGACGAGGGGCTGGCCCACGAGGATGACGGTCAGGACGGCGATAGACTTGAGCACCGCCAGCTGGGGGGAGTGGCGTTCGTAGACGAGCTCCCAGAGCAGGACGAAGAGGGGAAGAAGGTAGTGCGCGCCTGCCTTGAGCGTGCTCCAGAAGTCGGGCGTCTGGTCCTTGGGCAGGCCCTTGAGGCCGAGCTTGCAGGCCTCGACGTGGGTGATCCAGAAGAGGCCGGCGTAGGCGGCGAAGGCGGGAATGGCGGCCGCCTTGCAGATGTCGAGATAGGGCAGGCCGACGTATTCGGCCATGATGAAGGCCGCGGCCCCCATGACGGGCGGCGCTATCTGGCCGTTGATGGAGGCCGCCACCTCGATGGCCGCCGCCTTTTCTGCCGGATAGCCCACGCGCTTCATGAGCGGAATGGTGAAGGTGCCGGCCGTGACGACGTTGGCGATGCTGGATCCCGACACCATGCCGGAGAAGGCGGATCCAAGCACCGCGGCCTTGGCCGCGCCTCCGCGGAAGCGCCCGAGGACGCTCACGGCAAGGTTGATGAAGAAGCGCCCGCCGCCCGCCTTGTTGAGCATGGTGCCGAAGAGCACGAAGAGAAAGACCACGGACGAGGAGACCTGGAGCGGCACGCCGTAGATGCCTTCGGTGTCCATGCTGATCTGCGACACGAAGCGGGAGAGGGAGGCGCCCTTGAAGGCGATGAAATCGGGCAGATGGGGGCCGGAGAAGACGTAGGCGATGAAGAGGGTCGCGATGACGGGCAGGGCTGGCCCGATGGCGCGGCGCGTGGCTTCGAGCAGCAGGACGACCAGAGTCAGGCCAACGGCGATGTCCATGCCCGTCGGCAGGCCCGAGCGCTGGGAAATGCCCTCGTAGTCGAGGACGATGTACACGGCGCAGAGGCTGGCTGCTATGCCGAGGACGGCGTCAAGGGCCGTGCAGCGCCTGAAGAAGCCGGGATTCCTGTTTCCCTTGGAACGTATCAGGGGGGTGGTGAGGTAGAGGAGAAGGAGGCCGAAGGCCAGATGGATGGCGCGCACGTAGATGGCGTCGATGAGAATGACGCACTCTGTGGCGAGCTGGAAGAGGGACCAGCAGAGGGCCGTAGCCGTGGCCGCGGCGCCGAGCAGGGTCTTCCTGGGGATGTCAGGCTCCTCGCCGAACTGCTGGAGGAGCTCCTGCTCCTGCGTGCGTTTTTTTTCGGTGTCCAGGGTGGTCATAGGCTGTCCTTTGCAGTGTTCCCTGCGGGCTGGAAGGGGCCTGAAGCGGAAAAGCCGGGAGGGCTTGGGAGCCGCTCCCGGCGGACGGGCTGAAAAAGTCTGGATGGCAGGGCCGGGTTCGGCCCGGCTACTTCATGAGGCCGGCTTCCTTGTAGTACTTGAGGGCGCCGGGATGGATGGGCGCGGAAAGGCCCTCGAGCATGGACTCCTTGGTGAGGGAGGCCAGAGCGGGATGGAGCTTCTTGAACTCGCCGAGGTTTTCGAAGACTTCCTTGGTCACGGCGTAGACCACTTCGTCCGGCACGTCGGCCGAGGTGACCAGGGTGGCGAGCATGCCGACCGTGAAGACCTTCTCGCCGGCGTTGGAGGCCTCAGGATACTGGTCCATGGGGATCTCGACCTTGGTGTAGTAGGGCAGCTTCTTCAAGAGCGGCTCGATTTCGGTAATGGAGACGATGCGGCACTTGCGCTTGCCTGCCGTGGCTTCCTTGATGTTGCCGTTGGGGTGGCCCACCGTGAAGAAGAAGCCGTCGAGGCGGTTGTCCTGCACCATGCGGGGGGCGTCGGCGGACTTGATGCCTTCGGCCTTGAAATCCTTCTCCCAGTTGATGCCGACTGAGGCGAAGAGGTCGATGGCGTTCTGGCGCTGGCCGGAACCGGGGTTGCCGATGTTGATGACCTTGCCCTTCACGTCCTTGAGCGACTTGATGCCGGAGTCCTCGGCAGCCACGAAGGTGACGGCCTCGGGTGCCAGGGCGAAGACGGCGCGCAGCTTCTCCTGCGGCTTGCCCTGCCATTCGGCCAGGCCGTGGACGGCCTGGTACTGGCGGTCNNGCCTGGGCGATGCCGAATTCGAGGTCGCCATTGCAGACGGCGTTGACGTTGAAGACGGACGCGCTGGTGGACTCGACGGTGCACTTGATGCCGTACGTGTCCTTCTTCTTGTTGACGATGTTGGCTATGGCGCCGCCGGTGGGGTAGTAGACGCCGGTGATGCCGCCTGTGCCGATGGTGACGAAGGTGGTTTTTGCCGGGGCGTCTGCAGGGGCCAGCAGGCCGCACGCGAGGACTATGCCGAGGGATGCGGAAAGCAGTTTGCCGAACATGG
>DFDR01000124.1:22708-22839 GCA_002369295.1 Desulfovibrionaceae bacterium UBA3823 | reverse complement strand
TTTTTTTGATATTTTTCATTTTCTTCATGATTGTTTGATAGGAAATGTCAAATCATCCCTGGCAAAAAGAGGTGGATACCGCGAAGTCATTTCACGGGGATATGACGGAGAAGATATTCGATTTGTGATAA
>DFDR01000124.1:6584-22660 GCA_002369295.1 Desulfovibrionaceae bacterium UBA3823 | reverse complement strand
ATTTAGACAATCTCAAAATAAGCATATAATTACATATGAACTATCAATTGGATTAAATAAAAACAATGTTGCCGTAGTACATAATGAAGTTGTACGTTTACAGCATTGTAAAAAAGCGACGCCACTGAAGGTATTAAATTTTTTTCGCGGTGCAGGATTTGCAGTTTCAGGAGAACTCAATCAATATGAAGACATCAAACTCGCACAAGTGAAAGAACTACAATTAGAGTCTCCTGATATTCTTGCCATCAAAGGACTTGGTCAATTTAAAAATTTTGAAACTATTTCCTCTCTTCGAAGAATAATTGAGGATTGGCATGTTTCCGATTTTCGCATTGATGCCACCAGAGAGCGAAACGATGCCAAATATACAGAACGGCTAACAAGAACTGGCGATAATCTATCTGTTGTAACAAAATTTATTCATGACAACAATCCTGATCTATTTAATAAAATTATTAAAAAAATAAAATGTTATGTTCCTGAAGTAGAAAATATTGAAGTTCAGGAAACACAAGATGGTTATATCGTCCTTCGTTTTCAAGACGGAAAATTTCAGCATCCCTTTTCTGCACAATTTGTATCAGATGGCGCAATCAAGATGCTCATGTATCTTATTTTGCTTCACTATCTAAATCGTCATGCATTGCTTTGCGTTGAAAAACCTGAACACCAACTGTATCCATCATTACTTGCTGAATTAGCTGAATAATTTCAAAGTTACTCATGCAAAAATCAAGTTTTTATATCGACGTATTCGCCATATTTTCTAAACAATTTTTCGTTAAACTCTATTTATTGTTTAGATAAAAAAGATGGTTTTACTATGATAAAACGTGCAATAGATATTCCATTTGCTAAAGAATTGTATGAATCAGGAGATCTTCTTGGATCTCTATGGAATCAAAGAGCTTTGATTAAATAATAGTATGTATTATATCATTGTTTAAAGAGAAACTCATAAAAGACGTGTTAGACGAGATTCTCAAAAATACATTGCAATATGGCTTTGCATTGACAACTATTCTTCCCGAATAAACACGATCGCAATCGTCTCTGGGTCTCGATTCACGTGCAACGCGGGTCTCCTGTGGGGGGTGTGATGAAATCACGAGAGCTTGCGAACAGGCGCAAGCGTGTTCAGGCAGCCGCTGAAGGCCTCTCTGCCAGGCGTCCAAGACTTCCGGGCCCGCGCAGGTTCAGGCCTGTCCCCGGGGCGGGAAGACGGCCGCGCCGCCTTGGGACGGGGGCCTTGTCCGGGCAGACAATGGCTGACAAGCATGTGGCAGGAGCCTGCAAAAAGCGCTATACATCCTAGCGCCCTGCCGGATGCTTCCGCCAAGGCCAGTTCCTCATCCCTCAGGCCCAACGAAGGAGTCGCCCGTGAACAGCCTCCAGAAAACCCTCCTGCTTTTTCCAGCGGCCCTTCCCGCCGTGCTCGGCTTCCTCCTGTGCCTGCCCAACCTCTTCGGCTTCGAGGCCTTCCCCTGCCGCACCTCAGGCTGCCGCATCTATGGCGAGAATGTCGTCACCTGGGCGATGGGCGCCCTCGCCTTCCTTGCCATAGGCGTCTCCTTTGCGGTGCCCGTCCTGCGCCGGCATGTCCTGCGGCCCCTCTGCGCGCTGGCGCTCCTAGCCGATGCCTGCCTGCTCGCCCTGCTCACCCTCACGGGCCCCTGCCTGCAGTGCATGGCCGTCGGCGGCATGCTCTTCCTCTCCTTCGTCCTGGCCGGCATCGCCGTTCCCAAGCCCAGCGCCCTGCGCAAGGCCATAGGCATCCTCTGGCTCATTCCCTTCGTCACGACCAGCGGCCTTGCCATCAACGAGACCTTCGGCGCGCCCTGGGCCATCTCGGGCGAGCCCCAGATGGCCGACACCGTCATCTACTTCTCCCCCTCCAATGCCGAGTGCCTCAAGGTCATCAAGGCGAGCGAGGACCATATCGGCACGGTCTTCGCGCCCGTCATCGAGAATCCCGGCGACGCCGACCGCATCGCCGGCATCCAGCGCGCCATGCGCGGCGGCACCAAGATCTCCGAAGCCATCGAGACCCAGGTCTCGGCCGATGCCGGCCCCCTCCTGATACTGCGCCTGCTGTGCAACGCGGCCCGCGTGGCACGCTCCGGCTCGAGAATGCTTCCCTACATCGAGAACCGCAACGTGGCCCGCATGCTGCGCTACCAGAAGACTATCGATGAGCTGCGCCAGGAAATTCTGAAGGAGGCGACCAGACCGGCGCCGAGGCGGGGCTACATCCCCAACTCCAGGCTCTACTAGGCCTGCGCCCCCGCCAAGGGGGCTGAACCCACGCCCCGCAGGCTGTCCGGCCCGCTGGCTGGCTGACTGGCAGGCCGAGTGGACGCTTGGCGGTTCTCCCCCGCCCCAGGCAGAGGCCCCTTAGCCAGAAGGGCCTTCCGGTTCACGGCGCCGCGGGGGGCGCCTCGCCGGGAGCCAAAGGTTCCAGAAAGACCTCCAGGCCGCCGAACCAGGCGTTGCCGGTCCAGGGATCGAAGCGCTCTGCCAGCGTGAGCTCGTTGACGTTGAAGGAGCCGTCCAGGGGATGGGCAAGCAGCGAGGGATCCGTCCCCCAGCCGTGCTGGCAGCGCACCACGCCGGGCTTCAGGTCAGGCGTCGGCTCCACCCTGGCGAGCACGGCCGCGCCCCTGGCGCCGCGCATGCGCACCCAGGCGTCCCGGACAAGACCAAGGCGCGAGGCGTCGCCGGCATTGACAAGGAGCCGGAGGCGCCGTGCGGGACTGCCTTCGGGATAGCAGTCCTGCGTTGCCGTGTGGGTGTGCAGGGGGCTGCGGCCCGTGACGAGCAGGAAGGGCCCGCCGGGAGCATCCCCGTCCGCGACGGCCGATGCCCCGGCAGATCCGGACAGCCGATCCACGCCCTGGTCCAGGCCGGCATAGAAGCGGACCAGCGATGCCGGCGCCAGGTCGATCTTCCCGTCCGGCGTCGCGAAGCCTTCCCTGTCGTACTTGCGTGAGCTGGCAGGCCACTGGGCAAAGCCTCCGCGCGATCTCAGCCAGCCGCAGGGCGTCGTTCCCGCAAAATCCTCTCCCAGCCTGCCGAGCGGGGCCAGAACCGCATTGCACCACTCGTCGTCGTCCACGGCGCCAAGCGCCCCCGGCAGAGGGGCGTCCGGCGCAAGGCCGGGAACGCACGCTCTGGCAAGCCTCTGCCAGACCTCCAGCGGCCTGAGCACGCCCCGGGGCGGCTCGGCCACGGCTTGCCTGAGGCCGACGGCGGGAGCCGCGGTCTCGAGCGCGCAGACGCCCTGGCGCTCAAGAAAGTGCGCCATGGGGAAGACGATGTCGGCAAAGCGGGCCGTCTCGTTCAGGAGGGTGGCGTGGACCGAGATGTGCCGAAGCAGGTAGCAGCCGCGGCCGTCGCCTGCCGTCAGCATGCGCCGCCAGGCCCCGCTCTCCGGCGCTGTGAGCAGAGGGTTGCCGTGCACGCACACCAGCCCCCGCAGGGCGTAGCGCCTGCCGGCAAAGGGGCCCCGGACAAGCCGCACGCCCTCGGCGACGTCCCTGGGGATGCGGGCAAAGACGCCGTGGCTGGCCCCGGGATAGGCGCCGTAGCGGTCCTTGTGCAGATATTTCCGATCGCCGAGCGCCCGCTCGAGCCGCTCCTGCGGCGAGGCCAGGGGCAGGGGCTGGCGCAGGGCAAGGCCGCCCGGCACGTCGAGGCAGCCGCAGACGGCAACGAGCACGGCAAGGGTCTCGCAGGCAAGCAGGCCGCCGGGACTGTGGGCCACGCCGTTCATGCCCGCCATGGCGCTGAAGGGACGGATGGTTCTGACGTCCCGCACCAGGGCCTCCATGGCGTCCAGGGGCAGGTCCGCCTTGCGGCAGGCCCAGGGAATCGAGCCCACGGCAAGGCCGTTTGCCGGATCACGGCGCCCTGCCAGCACAAGCTCCCGCAGCTCGGCAAAGCGCGACCCATGGCGCCCGACGAAGGCCATGTCCAGGGCAGCAGGATCCGCCAGCGCCTGGGCCAGCAGGCAGAGCAGGATGGCATAGTCGGCGCCGGGCCGTGCGGGAAGCCAGAGGTCTGCCTCCCTGGCTGTCGCGGTGCGGAAGGGGTCCACCACCACAAGCTTCATGCCGGCCTGTCGCGCCTGCCGCATGCCCTCCCAGAGCCAGCGGAAGCGCGTGGCCTCGGCCGGGTTCTCGCCGAAGAGCACGAGCAGGCGGCAGTCGTGGGCAAGGCGCAGCTCCTGGCCGCCCCCTTCCGAGGCTGGCCTTTGGAGAGGAAGCGGCCGCGCCAGATCCGGCAGGGGGCGCTCCTGGCCCCTGCCGTAGACGCCGGCAAAGGCGAGCCTGCGGCTGGCGTCGCAGAGGCTGTTGTGGTCCAGGACGTTGGGCGTGCCGAAGCAGCCGGCAAAGTCGTAGACCATGTCGTGGTCCGGCTTCTCGCCGAAGAGCACGGCAAGCGACTCGGGACCGAAGTCCCGGGCAAGCGCCTGCAGGGAGCGCCCGCAGAGCTCTGCGGCCTCGTCCCAGGTGCAGGGGGCAAAGCGGCCCTCCCCGCGCAGGCCAGTGCGCTTCAGGGGCGTGGTCAGGCGCAGGGGGTGGCGGCGCAGGGCTTCGGCCAGGGCAAGCTTCGGGCAGATCCGCCCCCGGTTCACGGGATGGGCGGGATCGCCGCGCAGCACAAGGCCGCCTGCCTCTGCCGAGACAAGCAGGCCGCACTCCGAGGAGCACATGTAGCAGACGGTGCGTTGCATGGCCGCGATTCTAGGCCAGAGCATCTTCAGAAGAAAGCCTGGCGTTCCCGAATGGAAGCCGGACGCTCCCGGGGAGTCCTGCGCACGGTCGCGCAGGGGCTGTCCGCACCGGCCCCGGTCTTGCCGGACGCTGCCGGGGCACTGCCGGGGACTGCCCGAGCGCTGCCGGAGACTACCGGGGCGCCATGCCGGCGCTGCGCTCGATGAGGCTCACGACGCGCTGCATCTGGCGTCCGGCGCTGGACTCGCGCAGCATCTCCTGCTCGACGGCCGTGATGCCCTTGATGACGGTGGAGTGGCGCTTGTTGAGGCGCCCGCCTATCTGCTCCAGGGTGAGGTCCGTGTGCTTGCGGGCCAGATAGAAGAGGGTGTTGCGGGCGTTGACGATTTCCCGGCGCCTGACGCGGGAGCCCAGCTGCTCGGGGCTGAGGCCGAAGCCCTCGGCCACGATGCGCAGCAGATCCTCGAAGCTGGGCTGCCCGGAGGAGGCCGCAGGCGCGAAGTCGTCGAGCACGTCCATGCACATTTCGGGCGTGAGCGGAGCCTTGAGCACGCGCATCTTCAAAAGCAGGGTGCGCAGGCAGGACTCGAGCTGGCGCACGTCGCCCGTGAGCCGCGAGGCCAGCAGGTGCTCCACCTCGTCGGGCAGAATGACCTGGTGGATCCTGGCCTTGGATCGGAGCATCTCCCGGCGCATCTCGTAGGTGGGCAGATCCATGTGCGCGCGGATGCCGGAGAGGAGCATGGAGGCGAGCTGGCTGTCCAGCATGGTGAGGTCGCGGGGCTGGCAGGAGCTCGTGAAGACGACCCTGGAGCCCTTGTCCTGCAGATGCTTGACGAGGTTGAGCAGGAATTCCTGGGTCTTGTCCTTGCCCTGCAGGAAGTGCACGTCGTCGAGCATGAAGAAGTCGAGGGCCTTGAGCTGGGCGTCGAACTCGGCAAGGGTGCCGCTGCGCGAACCCGCCACGAAGCGCGAGCAGAAGTCGTCGGCAGACAGACAGGCCACGCCGGCATGGGCGCCTCTGGCAGCCTGGACGCTGGCGGCCACGGACTGGACGATGTGCGTCTTGCCGAGGCCCGCGTCCGAATTCAGGAAGAGCGTGTCCACAAAGCCGCTCTGGGAGCAGAGCTCCCTGGCAGCCGCGTAGGCCAGGCGGTTGGACTCGCCCACCACGAAGTCGTCGAAGGTGTAGCGGAAGAGCTTCTGGGAGAGCTTCACCCCCGAGCCCGTCACGGGCCGGTTCAGGGGGGCCTGGGGCAGCAGGGAGCCTGGCACGGCGCGATGGCGGCCTCGGCCCCCTTCCGCGTCCTGGCTGGCGACGGCAGCCCTGCCGGCAGGCGTCCTGTCCGCCGGAGCCTGGCCTGTGCCCGCAGGCGCCAGGTCGGCAGGCGCCCCGCGCCCCCGCTTCCTGGGGGCCGCGCTGTCCGTCGCCTCGGACATGGCGGGCCTTGCGCCACGCCGGGGCGCGGCGCCGGCGACTGGACAGGCAGCCTTCGGAGACGGAGACGGAGCCGGGGACGGGGACGCGCTCTGGGGCCTGGCGGGCCTGCCCGACACCTCAAGGCGCACGTCCATGGGCAGACAGGCGAAAACCTCGGCCGCAGCCTCGCGTATGACGCGCTCCATCTTCTTTTTGAAGCGCTCAACGAAGAAGCCTGTCGCGCCGTCCAGTCGCAGGCTAATGGAATGTCCCGTGATTTCAGCAGATAAGGGCGTGATCCAAACGTTAAAGTCGCTCGGATCAAGCCTCTTCACGAGATTTTCTAGAATTTTCTGCCATTGTTCTGCCATGGGCGAGTTCTACCCGTTCCTCCCCAGCCAGGCAAACGGCGTATTCGGCCCATTTGCCAGCATACGCGCCGAAAGCGGAAGCGCCCTGCCGGTCTTCACCAATATATTGATTTTATGCGACTTTTTTTGAGTCAAGGGAAGCCGTGAAAAAAAAATCTCCCTGCGATCCTTTGAGTTACCGCAAAGTCACCCGTGCCCAAAGATCAGGGAAGTGACGGGCACCTACACGATGCCCTTCCAAATTTTTCTGTTTTTCTCAATTTTTCTTCGTTTTTGCCATGAATTTTTTTCCCGGTCTCGCCCTGCCCGGCACCTTCTGGCACGATTTCCGGCAAAATTGTTAAAGTATCACTTTATGGTTGATGCCGGGGACGCCGGACCGGGGTCGCACAGCCTGCGCCTCCCTTGTCCAGGCGACGGGTCCAGACGAATACTCCAGACACAGGCCAAGGCGACTCCCCCGGGCAACTGGCCCAGACGACGGGCCCGCGGAGCAAGACAACGGGCCCAGGCGCGTGCCGGCAGGAGGCAGGGACGGCCGCCGAAAAATTTGCCCGCAGGGCTTTGACAAAGGGTGGCGATCCAGCTATATCACCCTTCCTTGAAGCGCACCTCGGTGCGCCATGCTTTCAGCATGCCCTTCTTCCGGAGCATGCCCTCTTTCCGGAGCACGCCCGCCCCCGAGGCCGGATGCACCGGAAGACGCCAGCGAAATTTCAGGCTGTCCGCCTCTGCAGGCGACAGGCACGGCAGGCCGGTCCAGAGCTGCCCGCTCTCCGAGAGAGCCGGCTCGCCGAACGCCAGCCCAACATCGAGAGGCGTGGATACGCCGTCTATCTTTAGGAGTTTGACGATGGACATCATCAAGAAGATTGAACAGGAAAACATGCGCATGGACATGCCCGCCTTCCGTTCCGGCGACACGGTTAAAGTCCATCTGCGCATCGTCGAAGGCGAAAAGCAGCGCATCCAGGTCTTCCAGGGCAGCGTCATCCGCCTGCACCGCGGCACCACCGGCGGCACCTTCACCGTCCGCAAGATCTCCGAGGGCGTGGGCGTGGAGCGCGTCTTCCCCATGAACTCCCCCTTCATCGACCACGTGGACGTCGTGACCCGCGGCCGCGTGCGCCGCAGCCGCCTCTACTACCTGCGCCAGCTCAAGGGCAAGGCGGCCCGCATCAAGCCCCGCGGCAACTACTAGTCCGCCAGGCCAGCCTGGCTTCACTCGACACGTTCAAGCCAGCTTCGGGTCTTCCGGAGCTGGCTTTTTGCTTGGGGCGCCAGTGCCTTCCCAACCCCTGCCCCAGCAAAGGAGCACCAAGGAGCAGCCCATGCCCCCGCGCACAGCCGCGCCTGCCCACAAGAAGCGGTCCAAAAGAGCCCTGCCGGCGGCCCTGCCCGGCCTCGAGGAATTCGTCCTGCCCACGCGCTTCGGCCCCGACATCGCGGGCATCGACGAAGCGGGCAGGGGGTCGCTTGCCGGTCCCGTGGTGGCTGCCTGCGTGGTGCTGCCCGAAGACTTCCGGCTCGACGGCCTCGACGATTCCAAGCAGCTCGAGCCGGAAGCGCGCGAGCGCCTCTACCCCGAGATCAAGGCGCAGGCCCTCGCCTGGGGCATAGCGGCCTCGTCGCCGGCGAGGATCGACGAAATCAACATCCTCGAGGCCACCTTCGAAGCCATGGCCAAGGCCTGCGCCAAGGCTGCCCGCAGGCTCGCCCCCGAGGGGGGGCTGCCTAAGCGCGTCTTCGTCGACGGCAGCAAGACCATCCCCAGCGCCCTGCTGGCCAGGGAGCTGGCCAGGCGCGTGCCCGCAGGCCCCGTCCCGAGCCAGCGCGCCGTGGTCAGGGGCGACAGCCTGGTTGCCGCCATCTCGGCAGCCTCGGTGCTCGCCAAGGTCTGGCGGGACAGGTACATGGACCGCCTGGCGCGCAGCTTTCCCTGCTACGGCTTTGCGGAGCACAAGGGCTACGGCACCATGCGCCATCTTGCGAGCATAGGCTGCTACGGCCCCTGCCCCGCGCACAGGCTCACTTTCCAGGGCGTCAAGGAGTACGTGGGCGTGCGGCCGCCAACCCCGGAAGAAGAGGAGGCGCGATGCATAGAGTTCACGCTGCCGGAGCGCTAGCCGCCCCGGGCACCCGGCAGGAGGCCCAGCAGGACAGCGGGCCCGAAAAGCTCCACGAAAGGCTCCACGAGAGCCTCCAGGAAAGCCCCCAGGCCCCCCCCCAGGAACGTCTCCCAGAGAGCATCCCGGAGAGCATCCACGAGAACCCCGCCTCCCCGGCCGCCCCCAGGCCGGCCGCGGCAGGCTTGCGCGCAGGCTGGACCTTTCCCAAGGCCCAAGGCGGTCCCGGACGGCTCTTCATGGTGGCAACGCCCATAGGCAACGCGCTCGACTTCTCCCCCAGGGCCAGGCTGGCGCTCGAATCCTGCGACCTCGTGCTCGCCGAGGACACCCGCCGCACCCTTGCCCTGTGCCGGGAGCTCGGCGTGCGCGTCAAGGCCGTCGAGAGCTTCCACGACCACAACGAGCAGGAGAAGGAGCCCCTGATGCTGGAGCGGCTGAAGGCAGGCCAGGATCTGGCGCTGGTCTCCGACGCCGGCACGCCTCTGGTGGCGGATCCGGGCTACCGGCTCTGCCGGGCCTGCCGGCGCCAGGGCATAGCCGTGCATCCGGTGCCAGGCCCCTCGGCGCCGGCCGCGGCCCTCTCGGCAGCCGGCATCCCGCCCCTGCCCCACTGCTTCCTCGGCTTCCTGCCGCGCGACGAGGCGGGACGGCGCAGGCTCTTCGCCAGCTTTGCCAAAGTTCCCGCCACCCTCGTCTTCTTCGAGCGCAAGGACAGGCTGCAGGATTCGCTCGCCCTGGCCCTGGAGGAGCTTGGCCCCCGCCAGGCCTGCGTCTGCAGGGAATTGACCAAAGTGCACGAGGAATTTATTCTTTTTCGTCTTGAGGATCGGGCATCGCACCCCGACGCCCTCCTTGGCGAGCTCACGGTGCTCGTCGGGCCGCCGGAAGGAGGCCAGCGCTCCTCCGAAGCCGAGGTCAGGGAGGCCCTCGAGGCCGAAGCCCTGGCAGGCGGCAAGCCCAAGGCCGTTGCCCGCAGGGCCGCCGAGCGCGTGAGCGGCTGGAGTCCCAAGGAAGTCTACGCGCTGCTCCAGACGCCCCGCGAAAACTGACGCCCCGCGAACAGCACACGTCCCGCATCCACCTCTCCCCGCAGTCCCGGCGCGCAAGCCTGCCGCGCCCCCAGGAGTCCTCCTTGCCCCTCTCCCTTGCCACCGTCTTCTCGTGCCTTGCGCGCACGGCGGCCGTCAACGCGGCCATCACGACCCGCGGCATGCAGCAGATCGGGCTCGCCTACATTCTTGCGCCGGCGCTCAGGGAGCTCTATCCGGACAGGGAGGCGCGCCGGCGCGCCCTTGCCCGCTACGCCGAGCACACCAACACCCATCCCTTCACCCAGCCTCTGGCTGCCGGCGTGCTCATCAGCATGGAGAGGGACCTCGCCAGCGGCCTGCTCAACGAGGAAGGGGCGAGGCGGCTGCGGCAGACCATACCGGCAGCCCTGTCGGCCGTGGGCGACTCCCTCATCTCCAGCGCCGTGCACCCCTGCTGGGCGCTCGTCTGCTGCCTTCTGCTCTTCTTGGGCCATGTCGCCCTGGCGGCAGGGCTGAGCATAGCGCTCTGCCTGCTGCTTCAGGGTCTGCGCTGCGCAGGCTTCCTCTACGGCCTGCGCTACGGCTTCGACGCCATTCTGCACATCGCGCGGCTCAAGCCCGGCGACTGGGCCGGCCCCGTCAAGGTGCTCAACGCCCTGCTCTGCGCCCTTGCCCTCGCCTTCCTCTTCTGGCAGGCCCTGCCGGGCATGCCAGGCTATGTCAAGGCAGGCATGGCGGCCTTCATCGCGCTGGCGCACTGGCTTGTGTTCACGCGCTTCGTCACCCCCGTCGTCTTCTGGATGGCCGGCCTGCTGCTGCTCGCCTGCGCCGGAGGCGGAACCCTTCATCTGTAACGCCGGAACGGGCGCGGCCCTGCGGGCCTGCGCCGCGAGAGAACGAGGAGATCAGCCATGAAGCTGGAAGACGCGGCCCCTGGCCGCCAGGTGAAGCTCTGCACGCGCAACGGGCTCCACGCCCGCCCTGCAGCCCGGCTCGCCAAGGAGATGCAGCGCTTCGCCTCCAGCGTTGCCATCGTTGCGGACACGGGCGAGGCCGACGCCAAGAGCATGCTGGACATCCTCTCCCTGGCGCTGGCCGAAGACGCCGTCGTTGCCATCAAGGCCGACGGCCCCGACGCGGACCAGGCCCTCGACGCGCTCCAGGCCTTTCTGGAAAAGCCGGGAGACTAGCCCATGGCCCGCGCCCATCTCTACGGCACGCCGGTGTCTCCCGGCATCTCCCTCGGCACCCTCCACTTCCTGCACTCCGAAAACTTCGTGGACAGGCGCTCCATCAAGCCCGAAGAGGCCGCCCGGGAGCAGGCCCTGCTCCAGGGCGCCATCGACGCCGTGCGCGAGGACCTCGCTGCAGCCAGGGAAAAGGTGCCCGACGACCTGGCCGAGTACCGCGAAGTCATCGACGCCCAGATCGAGATGACCCGCGACCCCAAGCTGGGGGGCGCGGCAGCCCGGCGCATCGCCGAGGAGGGGATCTGCGCCAGCTGGGCCCTGCACAAGACCATCGAGGAGCTCGGCCGCATCTTCGACGCCATGGACGATCCCTACCTGCGCGAGCGCGCCCAGGACATCCGCTCCGTGGGCTCGCGCATCAAGGGCTGGCTGACGGGGGCTGCCGAACGGGAGGCCGAGGACGCGGACATCATTCTGGCTGCCGAGGACATCTCGCCTGCCGACGTCATGGACGTGGATCTCAAGCGCATCCGCGGCATACTCACCCAGGAGGGCGGCCCCACCTCGCACACCTCCATCCTCTCCCGCGGCCTGCACATTCCGGCGCTGGTCTGCGTCACGGGCCTTCGGCTGGCAGCCAGGGAAGGCGACAGCGTCATCGTGGACGGCCTCGGCGGCGGCGTGCTCATCGCCCCTGACGACAGGGACGCCCAGCGCTTCAAGGCCAGGGCAGCCGAGTACGCGGACTGGGAGTCGAGCGCCCGCACCATGTCGCAGTGGCCTGCCGACACCGTGGACGGCCTGCGCGTAGACGTCATGGCCAACATCGAGCGCGCCGACGAGGCTGCGTCCCTCGAGGGTTTCGGTGCCGACGGCATCGGCCTCTACCGCACGGAGTTCTCCTTCCTCGGCAGGCAGAAGCCCACCGAGGAAAGCCTCTTCGAGGAGTACCGCGAGGTGGCGGAAAAGTCGCCCGGCAAGGCCGTGATCCGCACCCTGGACGCCGGCGCGGACAAGCTGCTGGACGCCCAGGAGGCCCTCAAGGAGCCCAATCCCGCCCTGGGGCTGCGCGGCATACGCTACACCCTGCGCCATCCCGACATCTTCCGCAGCCAGCTCTCGGCCCTGCTGCGCGCGGGCGCACATCTTCCCGAAGGCCGGCTCTCCATCCTCCTCCCCCTCATCGACACCGTGGAGGAGGTCAGGGCCGTCAAGCGCATCATGCAGGAGATCTCCCACGAGCTCACGGCGCGCCGCATCCCCCATGCCGAAAAGCTCCCCGTGGGCGTCATGGTGGAGACGCCGGCGGCCGCCCTCATCGCGGACGCCCTGGCCAGGGAGTGCGAGTTCTTCAGCATCGGCACCAACGACCTCATCCACTACCTCATGGCCATAGACCGCAACAACCGCCACGTGGCCTACCTGAACCAGGCCCTGCATCCGGCGGTCGTGCGCTCGCTCAAGCGCATCATCGACGCCGGCCACCGCGAGGGCATACGCGTGAGCGCCTGCGGCGAGCTCTCCTCCGATCCCTACGGCATCGTCCTGCTGCTCGGCATGGGCATCGACGCCGTCTCCGCCTCGCCATCCTTCCTGCCGGGCATCAAGCACCTCATCCGCAAGCTCAACTCCCAGGCCTGCAGCGAACTGGCCAGCCAGCTCCTCATGAGCACCGACATCTCGGCCTGCAAGCACATGCTCAACGAGCTGCTCCAGCGCACCCTCGGCCGCGAGCTTTCCTTCCACACTTCGACCATCATGGGCACGCCCGCATGAGCAGCAAGAAAAAGCAGTCTCCCGGCACCATTGCCGTCAACAAGAAGGCCCGGCACCTCTACGAGCTCTCCGAGTTCCTGGAGGCGGGCATCTCCCTTACCGGCCCCGAAATCAAGAGCATACGCCTCGGACGGGTCAGCTTCCAGGATGCCTACGTGGAGTTCAGGCAAGGATCGGCCTTCGTCGTCAAGCTCCACATCGCCCCCTACGAGAACGCCGGCTACGCCCCCCAGGATCCCGACCGCGACCGCCGGCTTCTCATGCACGCCCGGGAAATCGCCCGCTATGCCGGCCTGGTCGCCCAGAAGGGCCTCACGGTGGTGCCTGTGCGCATGTACTTCCAGCACGGCAAGGTGAAGCTCGAAATCGCCGTCGGCCGGGGCAAGAAGCTCTTCGACAAGCGCGAGGATCTGAAGCGCCGGGCCGAGGAGCGCGACGCCCAGCGGGAAATGGCCCGGTAGGGTTTGCGAGCGGGAGCAGAACTGCCAGCTCCCCCCCTTGGCGCAGGCCACAGCCTCGCCACGTTCAGCATCTGCGGGCGGCAGGCCAAGCAAGCCCCTCAAGGGCAGAATTCGATGAGCGCTGGTCTGGGTAATACAAAGGTCCTGCCATGAATAAGCTAGTAAAAATATCAATAAAAAATTTTCGATCTATAAGTTCTGCATCGTTAGATTTTTCACAAGATTCTCCTGTAACCGTTCTTACTGGGCTCAACGGTTCTGGTAAGTCTACAATTTTATATATGATTGATTTTGTATCTTCTGTTTTTAGAGGAGATGTTGACGTTTTTTTAGATAAGCATGGCTGGACATCGACCGATATCATAAACAAAAATAATAATCCAAAAAAATTCATCATTGAAATATCTGTGCGTGGCAAGATAGACGATAAATTATTTATATGGTCTGCTAGTTATAATACTACAAGTAATTACAATAGATGTACTTTCGAAAAAATTAGCTACAACGGAATAGATGACTACTTTAAAAATGAGAATAAACGTATCTCTTTTTTTAATATACCAGAAGAAAATGTAATAAATTTTAAATATACTGGCTCTGTTCTGTCTCAATTAAATCTTGAGTCATTTTCAGAAGATATACTTGAAATACACAAGTTAATTTCAAGTATTCATTCCTATGATTTGCTTTGTCCTTCGGTGATAAAGCTCAAAAGAGCTCGAATCGCCCAAAATATCGGCGCTCGAGGAGAAATGTTAGCTGGATATTTAGCTGGAATGAATCAAGAAGAACAGATGTTGCTCATCAGCAATATTAAAATTTTTTATCCTTATATTGAAAACTATGTCATAAAACATTTAAGAGCCGGTTGGAAAGAATTTTCTATTACAGAAAAATTTGACGACTCTTCACCATATCAAGAAAGAGCATCAAAAGACGTAAACGATGGAACTATTAGGTTATTAGCTATTGTTTCATCTGTGCTTTTTGCCAATGGCATGTCAATATTTGATGAGATTGAAAATGGATTCAATCCTTATGTTATAGAAAACTTAATAAAATTGCTCTTTAAATCAAAAAATCAAATTCTTTTGACAACACATAGTCCAGAAATACTACAATACATTCCGGATGACATAGCCATAGAAAACATTCGATTTGTGTTTAAGAAAAAAAATGGAGACACAGGAATTGCTAACTTATTCGATTATCCGGAAGCCAAAAATAAATTACAGGTACTCTCTCCAGGTGAAACTTATCTTGATCTATCTCTCGAAGAAGTCACAAAATATTTTGAAAAATAATAAGGAACAAAATGATAGTTTTATTGTCTGGAGAAGGAATTACTGACATTGGAATGACAACTGTTCTCGATCGAATTGCCATTCCGAGCGAATGGGTCCCAGGCCCTATGGCATTATTGGTGGATCAAATTTTTTACAATACATTTCATTATTCGATGATCGAATACTCAGGATACTTTGTTTCTGAATCACTCTTAACATATATCGCTAAAACAATATCACCTCATAAGTTAAGAGGTGTAAATACAGCAAAGTTTCATAAGAAAAATTCTTATGCACTTGGAATGCTTGCTATCGAGCTTGGCTTGAAAATTGACGACTGCGTCACTGCAATTTTCTTTAGAGACTGCGACGGTTCACAGTCCTCTCCCAACAATAGATATCAAACTATACGAGATAGCATTTCAGGACAAAAGGGTGGTTTTAAAAGTGCTGGAATGCATAATGGCGTAGCCATGGTACCCAATCCAAAATCAGAAGCTTGGCTTTTATGCGCTATCAAAGAAAATCCATACACAGCTTGCAACAAGCTAGAGAAAGAATCTGGCAACGACACATCAAAAAATCCGTTAAAGGAACAGCTTCAGAATAGATTACGTTACTATGGCAACATTTCTATTACAAGCTGTTTTATTCAAAACAATAATCCATTTATCGATTCAGAACGTATTGAAATGGATTCTTTTGTCGATTTTAAATCTGAACTAAAACGATCATTCATCATAGAAAACAACAGAGACTGGTACAATTCATCTCGACAAGTAGACGCCAGAGTTTCTGATTTTTTGAGCAGCCTCATACCCGCATAACACCCTTGTCCATGCGTTTCGCCGTCATCTGCAAGCCAGCCGAGCACCGCATTCAAGACGTCTGCACGCAAACTCCATGCCGGCTCAAACTCCATGCAGACATCCTCAATGTCCAGCCTGCCCCGGTCTGCCATGCCGCGCACAGCCGCTCCGCCAAGGGCGCCATGGCCATGCCGCATCCGCAATCAGCGCCAGGGGCCACCGTCCCGAAGACAGCGGTCCATGCCATTGCAATGTTCTGCGGGTCTGCGGGTCTGCGGAACTTATGCCTGCTGGGAGGCCATCCAGGCATTGGCTTCCTTCAGATCCAGCGTCTTCTCGTAGAGGGCTCGGCCTGAGATGGCACCTTCAAGCCCGCCGTCCACGAAGAGAGGATAGGCAACCATGAGGACGCCTACCCGAATGAGCGAAGACCGCGCAGATTGGAGGGCAAGGTTGCCCACGAAGAACTGCGGTCCTAGAAAGAAGGTGCACTCGTTGTCACTTCCTCGGCAATTCACAGGGCGTTAACGGGGGGATCTCGGTCTGACGCCCCAGAGCATCGAACGCGACCGGCTTGCCGACCATGTCGATCTGGGGCAAGTTTCATTTAGACGCAAACCCGCACATCCAAGGTCTTTCTAAAAAGTTCCAATAAAAACAAGTGGTTCTTATTTAGACGCAAACCGGCAAGCGATGAGCCCGCTCCGCTGGCAGCCATGGGAACATACGTCGCGACAAGCCAAAGGGGCCGCCGTCTCGACGACAGCGGCCCCTTGGCGTTGAAATGCCTTGCGGAACTTAGGCCTGCTGGGCGGCTATCCAGGCGTTGGCTTCCTTGAGGTCCAGCGTCTTCTCGTAGAGGGC
>DFDR01000124.1:2040-6454 GCA_002369295.1 Desulfovibrionaceae bacterium UBA3823 | reverse complement strand
CCGCCGGCTGCCAGCACCGGCACGGAGCAGATTTCGCAGAGGTGCTTCAGCGCCTCCACGTTGACCCCGCTCTGCATGCCGTCGCGCTCGATGTCGGTATAGACGACGAAGCTGGCGCCGGCATCGAGGATGCCGGGCAGCACCTCGTCGACTTTGAGACCGCAGTCGGCAACCCAGCCCTTGGTCTTGACCATGCCCTTCTCGGCGTCGAGGGAAACGCCTATCCTGCCGGGGAAGGCCTCGCAGAGCTTCCGGAAGAGGGGCAGATTCTCGATGGCCATGGTGCCGATGATGAGGCGGGTCACGCCGCAGTCCAGGTAGGCCCTGGCGGTCTCCATGTCGCGGATGCCGCCGCCCAGCTCCACGGGGATGGAGAGCGTCTGGCAGATGCCCTTGACGATGTCGCGGCTCTTGGGCGCGCCGTCGAAGGCGCCGTCGAGATCGACCACGTGCAGGTACCTGGCGCCCTGCTCCTCCCAGGCTCTGGCCGCGGCCACGGGGTCGGGGGAAAACACGGTTTCGGCATTGGCCCTGCCCTGTTTCAGGCGCACGGCTTTGCCGTTCTTGATGTCCACTGCGGGCAGAACGATCATAGTCCCATCTCCTTGAGAATGCTTTCCATGCCTTCCTGGGCAAGGCGGCGGGCCGTCACCCACTGCCCCTTGCGCTTCACGAAGGAGCCGACGTTCAGGAGGTTGTTGGCAAGCCCCGTCTGCTCCTCCTCCCAGGTGCCCCGGCTCACGACGGCGCCGGTCTGGCAGCGCACGAGGAACATCTCCACGCGCACGTGGGCAGCCTTGTCCACGCCGGCTTCGGAACCCTGGCGCTCGTGCCAGTCCATGATCATGGGGACGAGCATGAGGTCCTTGCCGGTCTTCCTGCCGAGCGCGATCCAGCGGGGCAGCGCCTGCGGCTGGGAGCTCGAGCGGTAGGCGAGCGCATCGACCTTGGGCAGGACGCCGGGACCTTCGAAGGCGAGGACGCGGCCGTTCTGCTTGCGCTGGAGCAGCTCCCGCAGGTCGGCGTCAAGCAGGGCCAGCGAGCCGGCATCGACGCAGCCCTGGTTTTCGGGGATGTGGCCCATGATGAGCTGGCAGGCGTCGGTGGGCTGGGTGAAGGGCATGACGGCAATGGAATAGGCCGGGCTGACCACGCGGGGAACCTCGGCCGTGCTGGCGGGCCTGCGCGAGCAGCCGAGCGCCAGCGCCGCCATGGCAAGGCAGACGAGGAGACAGGCAAGCGTACGCTGTACTTTCATCAGTCCAAACCTCCCTTGGTGCTGCGCACCGTTGTGCCTTCGCGCCGGCAGGCCTGGGCCAGCGCCAGCCCGAAGCCCTTGGCCGCGCTTTCGAGCAGATGGTGGCCGTTCTTGCCGTAGCAGAACTCCACGTGCAGGTTCATGCGCGCGGCCGAGGCGAAGGCCTTGTAGAACTCGCGCCAGACGTCCTTTTCCTCTCTGGCGATGACGGGCGGAAGCAGCTCGTCCCCGCGCCACTCGAGCCAGGGGCGTCCGGAGACGTCCACGGTCACCTGGGCAAGCGCTTCGTCCATGGGCACCCGGCCATAGCCCACGCGGGCAATGCCGGCCCTGTCGCCGAGCGCGTCGAGCAGGGCCTTGCCGAGCACGAGGGCGCAGTCTTCGGCCGTGTGGTGGGCGTCCACCTCGAGGTCGCCCCGGCAGGAAAGCTTCAGATCCATGCGGGCCCAGAAGAAGGCCAGCGTCAGCATGTGGTCGAGCATGCCGAAGCCCGTCTTGACGTCCACGGCGCCCGTGCCGTCGAGGCAGAGCTCAAGGACAGTTTCGGTTTCGGCGCTTGTGCGCGAGGCCTTGGCCCGGCGCTGCGCGTGCAGTGCATCTTGTGTCATGGAAACCCCGGGCCGGACAGGCCGGCCCCAGCTAAAAGGTTGCAGGCGGAGCCGCTCCGCCCAGAACGCCTCCGGTCCCCGGCGCCGAACCTCTGCCAGCCTGGGCTGGCAGGTCGGCTGGCCAGGCCGGCTTGCCGGCGCTAGGCCCTGCCGGCGTCCTCTTCGCCGCCGTCGTCTTCCCCCTCGGCACCCTCGGCGCCCTCGGCAGGCTCGGGCTTGGGCTTCCTGCCGCAGACGGCCGCCACGAGTATGCTCACCTCGTAGAGCAGGAGCATGGGCACGGCCATGAGCAGCTGGGAAACCACGTCGGGCGGCGTCAGGATGGCGGCCACGATGAAGACCAGGAGCACCGCGTAGCGGCGGAAGCCGCGCATGCTCTTCGCGGTGACAACGCCCATGCGGGAGAGGAAGAAGGAGAAGATGGGCATCTCGAAGATGAAGCCGAAGGCCAGAATGAGCTTGATGACGAAGTCCAGATAGTCGCTGATCTTGGGCATGGCGACGATCTGCTCCGTGGCGAAGCTCACAAAGAACTGGAAGGCGTAGTGGAAGACGATGAAGTAGCAGAACAGTCCGCCGCCCACGAAGAACACGGCCGAGACCAGGGCCACGGGAATGATGAAGCGCTTCTCCTCGGCGTAGAGGCCAGGCGAGATGAAGGCCCAGATCTGGTAGAAGATGAAGGGGCTCACCACGAAGAGGCCGGTCATGAAGGCAATGAACATGCGGGTGAAGAAGGCCTCGGGCAGGGTCGTGTACATGGCGGAGCTGCCGGCGGGCAGCACCGCCAGCAGGGGCTGGGTGAGGATGTCGAAGATGGGCTCGACCACGGCCCAGCAGGCGCAGAAGCCGACGGCGGCCGCGATCACGCACCAGCACAGGCGCCGGCGCAGCTCCTTGAGATGGTCGATGAGGGACATGCGTCCGCCCTCGCCGTCCTCGGGCTCGCCATCGCCGCCGTCTTCGCCGCCGGACACGGCCGGCGGGGCGCTTTCCGAGAGGGCGGGCAGAGAGGGCTCGGCGCCGCCGGCTTCGGCATCGCCGCGGGGATGCCCTTCGCCGCCGGCAGGGGCAGGCATTTCCGGCGCGCCCTGGCCTGCCTGATCAGCACTGGCAGGATCGGCTGGCAGCTGGTCCGCCGCAGCCTGGCCGTTCTGGGAAACGTCCGCCTGATCTGCGGCGGCCTGGCTCGCCTGGCCGCCGCCTGCCGTGGCGCCGCTGACCGGAGCGTTACTGCCGGGTTCGCCACTGGCCGGATCGTCCTGGCCAGCCTGCGGGGACGCCGGGGAGCTTGCCTGGGGCGTCTCGGCGCCAACGGCACCGTAGGCTTCCTCGAAGGCAGCCTCCTCGTCCCCGCCGTGCATCCAGCTGGGATCGCCGGCAGGCTGGTCCGGGGAGGCGGACGCCTCCGCAGGGCCGGCGCCGGGAAGATCCTTGCGCACGTCCTGTTCCAGGTCTTTTTCCAGATCCTTTTCCAGCCCGCTCATGCCCGGCCTCCCTGGGCTTCTGGCCCTGCCTGGCTGGCCGGCGTGCCTGCAGCCTCTTCGGCGGCCCTTCGCAGGGCAGCCTCAAGCGGGCTTCCTTCAGGCGCCTGGGGGATGTCAGGCTTCGGCACCGCCTCAGCCTGGCCGGCAGCCTGGGACGCCGACGAAGACGGACAAGCAGCTGCGTCGGCCTGCTGGGGAGCGTCGGCATGCTGGGACGCTTCGGCCTGGGCTGGCGCCTCGGGCTTGGCCTCAAGCGCCTTGGCCTCCTCCCGCCTGGCGCGGGCCGCCCGTGCAGCCTCCGCCTTGCGCCGGACGGCCTCCCGGGCGTCCTTGCGCTCCTCCTCGGCGACCTCGGCGTTGAGCGTGCGCTGGAAGTCCGTGGACACGCGCCTGAACTCGCCCATATACTTGCCGACGGTGCGGCTGATTTTCGAAAGGCTCTTGGGCCCGAGCACCAGCAGGGCCACCAGGAGGATCACCAGAAATTCCGTGCTGCCAATCCCGAACATATGCGACTCGTCCCTCCGTCCCCGGCGGCCGGGGCCTACTGTTCCTCATGCAAGCGGTCCTGGCCCTGAGCCAAGCCGTCAGGCGTTATATAATATCCATGCTAGGCGCGCAAGAAAACGGCACTTTTCGCCATTTTCGCCACCATGTTCGACAGTTCGCCACCATGTTCGACAACGCGCCGGCCTCGTCTGAGACGGCGAAAGCCGCCTGGACGCGCCTGGTCCAGACGGCTTCAAGCTCATGGCGCCTGCCATCCCGCCCCCGGCGGCCGGCAGGCCGGCAGGGAGCAGGGACGGCCGCGTCCGCCCGGGGGGCGACTGCGCCGGAGGGCGGCTACTCCCACTCTATGGTGCTCGGCGGCTTGGAGGAGACGTCGTAGACCACGCGGTTGACGCCGGCCACCTCGTTGATGATGCGGCCGGAAATTCTGGCGACCAGATCGTAGGGCAGCCTGGACCAGTCCGCGGTCATGGCATCGACGCTGTCCACCACGCGCAGGGCAATGACGTGCTCGTAGGTGCGGCCGTCGCCCATGACGCCCACGGTCTTCA
>DFDR01000124.1:0-1972 GCA_002369295.1 Desulfovibrionaceae bacterium UBA3823 | reverse complement strand
GGCAGGAGCACGGCAAAGCCCTGCCAGACCTTGCGGTACCAGCCGGAGGCGCGCATCTCCTCCTGGACGATGGCGTCGGCCCTGCGCAGGATGGCAAGGCGCTCCTTCGTCACCTCGCCGAGGACGCGGATGGAGAGGCCAGGTCCCGGGAAGGGCTGGCGCCAGACCATGCTTTCGGGCAGGCCCAGCTCCACGGCCACCTTGCGGACCTCGTCCTTGAAGAGCTCGCGCAGGGGCTCGATGAGGGAGAGCTTCATGTTCTCGGGCAGGCCGCCGACGTTGTGGTGGCTCTTGATGACGGCGCTCGGGCCCTTGCTGGACACGGACTCGATGACGTCGGGATAGAGCGTGCCCTGGGCGAGGAAGTCCACCTGCTCGATCTTCCTGGATTCCTCGTCGAAGATCTCGATGAAGGTGTGGCCGATGATCTTGCGCTTTCTTTCGGGATCCTCGACGCCCTGCAGGCGGGAGAGGAAGCGCTCCGAGGCGTCCACGATGGTGAGGTTGAGATCGAGATTGTCGATGAGCAGCCGGCGCACCTCCTCGACCTCGCCCTGGCGCAGCAGGCCGTTGTCGACGAAGATGCAGTGCAGGTGCCTGCCTATGGCCCTGTGCAGGAGCACGGCGACCACGGTGGAGTCGATGCCGCCGGAGAGGGCGCAGATGACGTGGCGGTCCCCCACCTTCTCGCGGGTCTCCCTGACCACGCGCTCCACGAAGGAGGACATGGTCCAGTCGGGGACAATGCCGCAGATCGTGAAGAGGAAGTTGCGCAGCATGGTCTCGCCTTCCTCGGTGTGGTGCACCTCGGGGTGGAACTGCACGGCGAAGATCCCGCGCTCGGGGCAGGCCATGGCCGCCACTTCCAGGGTGGGCGTGCGGGCAACGGCCTCGAAGCCGGCAGGAGGCGCCATGACCTTGTCGCCGTGGCTCATCCAGACGCGGGTGGTTTCGGCCACGCCGTCCCAGAGCTGGCAGTCGCCGGTGAGCGTAAGCTCGGCAGGCCCGTACTCGCGGGTCTCGGAGCGGGCGAGCTGGCCGCCCAGGGCGTCTGCCAGCAGCTGCATGCCGTAGCAGATGCCGAGCACCGGCACCCCGAGCTCGAGCAGGCCCTTGTCCAGCGCCGGCGCGTCCTTGCCGCCGACGCTGGCGGGACCGCCGGACAGGATGACCGCCTGGGGCCGCATGGCCTTCACCTTCTCGGCCGGCACGTCGCAGGCGTGGATTTCGGAGTAGACGCCGGCTTCGCGCACGCGGCGGGCGATGAGCTGGGTCACCTGGGAGCCGTAGTCGATGATGATGACTTTGCTGGGCATGGTTCTCCTCCCGGAAAGACGGCGGCGCCGCCAGGGCCGTCCCGCAGAGGGGGATCCCGGCGGCGCCTGCAGAAAGTGCGCTAGTCGACGCGGTAGTTCGGCGCTTCCTTGGTGATGACCACGTCGTGGACGTGGCTTTCGCGCAGGCCGGCCGCGGAGATCTCGCAGAAGGTGGTGTGCTCGAAGAGGCTCGGGATGTCCTTGGCGCCCACGTAGCCCATGCCGGACTTCACGCCGCCCATGAGCTGGTAGATGACGTCCTTGACGCTGCCGCGGTAGGGCACGCGGCCGACGATGCCTTCGGGAACGAACTTCTTGCTCTTCTGCTGGAAGTAGCGGTCGGAGCTGCCTTCCTTCATGGCGTCGATGGAGCCCATGCCGCGGTACACCTTGTAGGTGCGGCCCTGGTAGAGCACGGTCTCGCCGGGACACTCCTCGGTGCCGGCGAAGAGGGAGCCTATCATGATGCTGTGGGCGCCCACGGTGAGGGCCTTGACGATGTCGCCCGAGAACTTGATGCCGCCGTCGGCGATGCAGCAGCGGCCCATCTCGCGGGCCGCGCGGCCGGCGTCGATGACGGCCGTGACCTGGGGCACGCCCACGCCGGCCACAATGCGGGTGGTGCAGATGGAGCCGGGACCGATGCCGACCTTGAC
>DFDR01000083.1 GCA_002369295.1 Desulfovibrionaceae bacterium UBA3823 | reverse complement strand
CGGGCCTTCGCCCTGGTGCGCCCGCCGGGACACCACGCCATGCGCGTCGTCCACGGCAACCGCGGCTTCTGCAACATCAACAACGAAGCCATCATGCTTGCCTGGATCCGCGACCGCTACGAGGGGCCGGGCGGCCGTCCCCTGCGCATCGCCGTCGTGGACACCGACGTGCACCACGCCGACGGCAGCCAGGACGTCTTCTGGAACGATCCCGACACCCTCTTCATTTCCCTGCACCAGGACGGCAGGACCCTCTACCCCGGCACGGGCTTCCTCAGCGAGAACGGCGGGCCTGCAGCGCTGGGGCGCACGGTCAACATTCCGCTCCCGCCCGGCACCACGGACGAAGGCTACCTCGACGTCCTTGAGCGCGTCGTCCTGCCCATACTGCAGGACTTCAAGCCGGATCTGGTCGTCAACTCCGCAGGCCAGGACAATCACTTTACCGATCCCCTGGCCAACGAGCAGCTCTCGGCCCAAGGCTATGCAGCCCTCAACGCCCGCCTTGCCCCGGACATCGCCGTGCTCGAAGGCGGCTACTCCATCCGCGGCGCCCTGCCCTACGTCAACATGGGCATCTGCCTCGCCCTGGCCGGCCTTCCCGCCGACGACATCGTCGAGCCTGACTGGACGCCGCGCGTCGCCCGCCAGTCTGGGGACGTGACGGACTACATCGCCAGGCTCGCGGACAAGGTGCTGGCCCAGTGGACGAATCCGCCCGCCCATCCGACGGAGGGCAAGGAGCAGGACGGCTTCTGGGTGCGACGCAAGAACATCTTCTACGACACCGACTACATTCAGGAGACGCAGACGGAGCGCTGGGGCCTGTGCCCCTCGTGCCGGGGCCTTGGCATCATCGACACGCAGTCTTCGAGGGTGCCGCTTTCCCTCTGCGTCCTCATTCCCCGCGGGGCGTGCCCGCACTGCCGCGACCTGGCCTTCGAAAAGCTGGATCAGGCGCGCCGGAGCGGCAGGTACGCCCACGTTCTGTGCATCGACGAGGACAGCACCCGCAACGAACCCAAGCAGGCATGGCCGCTGAAGGAGAAGCAATGGCAGTAGACATCCTCATCATCGGCGCCGGAGGCGTCGGCAGCGTCGTGGCCCACAAGTGCGCCCAGGCCTCTCTGGACGGCGCCTTCGGCCGCATCACCCTGGCGAGCAGGACCGAGTCCCGCTGCAAAAGCATCGCCGAGAGCGTCAAGAAGCGCCTTGGCGTCGACATTGCCACGGCCCAGGTGGATGCGGACAACGTTCCCGAACTCTGCGCCCTTATCCGCGCCGTGAAGCCCTTTATGGTCCTCAACATCGCGCTGCCCTACCAGGACCTGCACATCATGGACGCCTGCCTCGAGTGCGGCGTGCACTACCTCGACACCGCCAACTACGAGCCGCCGGAAAAGGCCAAGTTCGAGTACAAGTGGCAGTGGGCCTATCAGGACCGCTTCCGCCAGGCCGGCCTGACGGCGCTGCTTGGCTCCGGCTTCGATCCCGGCGTCACCAACGTCTTCGCGGCCTGGGTCATGAAGCACCGGCTCGACGAAGTCCACGTCCTCGACATCATCGACTGCAACGCCGGCGACAACGGCCAGGCCTTCGCCACCAACTTCAACCCCGAAATCAACATCCGCGAGGTCTCAGCCACGGGCCGCTACTGGGAGCGCGGAGAGTGGGTGCAGACCGAACCCCTGTCCTGGTCCATGAACTACGACTTCCCGGACGGCATAGGCCCGAAGAAGTGCTACCTCATGTACCACGAGGAGCTCGAGTCCCTTGCCATCAACCTCAAGGGCCTGCGCCGCGCCCGCTTCTGGATGACCTTCTCCGACAACTATCTCAGACACCTTGCCGTCCTGAAGGACGTGGGCATGACCGGCATCGAGCCCGTGGACTTCCGCGGGCAGAAGATCGTGCCCATCCAGTTCCTGGCCTCGCTCCTGCCCGATCCCGCGACCCTCGGCCCCCTTACCCGGGGCAAGACCTGCATTGGCAACGTCATGCGCGGTGTGAAGGACGGCAAGCCCAAGTCCGTCTACATCTACAACGTCTGCGTCCATGAGGACTGCTACGCCGAGATCGGCTCCCAGGGCATTTCCTACACCACTGGCGTTCCGGCCATGTGCGGCGCCAAGATGATGTGCGAGGGCAAGTGGCTTGCGCCCGGCGTGTGGAACATGGAGCAGAACGATCCCGATCCCTTCCTCGAGGATCTGGCCAAGTACGGCCTGCCCTGGCAGTGCGTGGACATCCCCGAAGAGGAGAAGTTCTAGGCATGGCAAGCCCGGCCTTTCTGCTGGAGGGGACGACAGTCCCCTCCCCCTGCTTTGTCGTCGATCTCGACGCCCTGCGCGCCAACATGGCCATCCTCGACGGCGTCCAGCGCCGCACCGGCGCCAGAGTGCTGCTGGCGCTCAAGTGCTTTGCCGCCTGGCGCTGCTTTCCGCTGCTCTCGAAGGCGCTGGGGCAGGGCGGTCCGCTCTGGGGCACCTGTGCCAGCAGCGTGGACGAGGCGAGGCTCGGCAGGGAGGACTTCGCAGGCGAGGTGCACGCCTTTGCCGCCGCCTGGTCCGAGGCCGAGATGCAGGAGCTTGCCGGCCTCGTGGACGCCGTCTCCTTCAATTCGCCCCGCCAGTGGGAGAAGTTCAGAGCGCTTGTCCAGAAGGCTCCGCGTCCCATCGAGTGCGGCCTGCGCATCAACCCGGAGCATTCCGAGGGGACGGTGCCCATGTACGACCCCTGTTCGCCCGGCTCCCGGCTTGGCATACGCCGCAGGCACATGCCAGACGGCATCATGGAGACCGGCATCAGCGGGCTGCACTTCCATACCCTGTGCGAGCAGGGGGCCGATGCGCTCGCGCGCACGGTCGAGGCCGTGGAGCGCCAGTTTGCGCCCTTCCTCGAGCGCTGCCGGTGGATCAACTGCGGAGGCGGCCACCACATCACCCGCAAGGGCTACGACCTTGATCTGCTCTGCCAGACAGTCTGCCATCTGCGCGACGCCTGGGGCGCCCAGATCTATCTTGAGCCCGGCGAAGCCTGTGCCCTCGATGCGGGCTGGCTGGTCGCCACGGTGCTGGACGCGACGCAGGCCGACATGCCCCTGGTGCAGATTGACGCCTCGGCCGCCTGCCACATGCCGGACGTGCTGGAGATGCCCTATACGCCCCGCATCCTCTACGAGCACGGAGGCGCCCTTGTCCACGCAGGCGAGCCCGGCGAGAAGCGCTGGACCTGCCGCATCGGCGGCAAGAGCTGCCTCGCGGGCGACGTGGTCGGCGAGTACAGCTTCGAGCACGAGCTTGCCGAGGGCGAACGCCTGATCTTCGAGGACATGGCCATCTACAGCATGGTCAAGACCAACACGTTCAACGGACTGCGCCTGCCAGGCATAGGGCTGGCGGAGAACCGGGGAGATGCCGTGGACTTCCGGCTCGTCCGCGAGTTCGGCTACGGCGATTTCCGCACGCGCCTTTCCTGATGGCGCTTGTGGCAAAGCAGAGGCTTGGCCGGAAGGCGGTTCTCTTCCTGTCGCCCTGGGGCAAGGGGCAATGCTGACGCCTGCGGGCGCGGCCGGTGCAAGGCAGCTCTCCAATCGAACATGTCGCTACCAGTCGGCAGCGGGCTGCAGCCACCCATGGGATGCTTGCTTGCATTCGAAATTTACGTCTGAGCTTGCCCTTCTGCCTTGCGCTGCTCGCGATAGTGATAAATTTTGAGATATACTGTTGCCACAATACGAGAATAGCCGATATTGAAAACGCCGATACTGGAGTTCACCATGACGCGCATGATATCGACAGGCGAACAAAAATTTGCAACTCTGCGTGAAAGAAATTTATTTTATATAGATAAAACTAGATTTATTCAGGATTGGTGGGAAGGACCAGATAGAGTGACGCTTATTACGCGCCCTAGGCGTTTTGGCAAGACGCTCATGCTCGACACAATTAAAACGTTTTTTTCACCAGAATATAACAAACGAAAAGATTTATTTGATGGGCTTGAAATTTTAAAAAATGATAAAATTTGTGTTTTTCATGGTAAAATTCCTGTAATATTTGTATCTTTATCAGGAACAGGTGCTTCTACATGCGAGGCAATGAAAGAGGCGATAAAAGATACATTAGTCGATATTTACAATAATTTTAGAAAATTATTAGATTATGATTTGCTATATGAATCAGAAAAAGAGCAGTTTAATTCAGTTCGAATTAATATGTCTGATGTGACTGCTCAAAGAGCTATCAAAAATATATCTAAATACTTAGCTCGTCAGTTTGACGAATTGCCGATTATTTTGTTCGATGAATATGATACACCATTTCAGGCTGCTTGGATCGAAGGATATTGGGATGAAGCTATTGTTTTTTTACGAAATTTATTCGATTTAACATTTAAAACAAATGATTATTTTGGACGTGGTCTTATAACTGGTATTACAAGAATCAGCAAAGAATCCATATTTTCAGGAATGAATAATTTAAAGGTTGTAACAGTAACATCAAATTTATATGCAAATTATTTTGGATTCACAGAAAAAGAAGTTTTTGATGCAATGGATGAATATGG
>DFDR01000117.1:2936-3103 GCA_002369295.1 Desulfovibrionaceae bacterium UBA3823 | reverse complement strand
ATGCCATCGCCAGCCGCCAGCTCTCAAGGGAAGCTCTCCCGCAGCCAGCCCTCAGGGAGGACGAGCCCGCTCCGGCTGCCAGCAAGGCGGGACGAAGCCGGAGCTTTCTGGTAGGACAGGGCCGGACGGCGCAGGACGCCGGCTCGGGAACACACGCAAACAAGGAG
>DFDR01000117.1:2702-2868 GCA_002369295.1 Desulfovibrionaceae bacterium UBA3823 | reverse complement strand
AGCACGCCATGCTGACGCCCCAGCAGCTTGAGGAATTTGCCGAATACATGCGCTCCGGCGAACTGGAGAAGGACTTCGCCGACGGCTGCGAGCACGACCGCTACTATCTGCTGGAAATGCTGGAAAAGCTCATGGACATGGGCGACCTCGCCGACGAGGTCTCTAC
>DFDR01000117.1:246-2575 GCA_002369295.1 Desulfovibrionaceae bacterium UBA3823 | reverse complement strand
GCAGAGGATGGCGCAAAGGGAGCCGAAGGCCGGAAGGACAAGCCTGAAGCCGAAGGCGCTCCGCACTAGGACGCAGCGGGCAGGGACGGAAGGGCGCCTGAGGCTGGCGCCCTGCCGCAGGGCTGGCACAGGCGGCTGCCGCCGGAGCAAGGCGAGGCCTGCTCTTCTTGCGGAGCAGGCTCAGCCGCCAGCGTCATTGGGGATGGCTTCGTCTTCGAGCAGGTACTTGTCGCCCCGGGGGCCCGGGATCTTCACGCAGACCGTGGCCGTGCCGTCTTCCAGAGCCAGGAGATCCATGGGCTCGCCGGGCTCGGCCACGGCGATGTCGCCGGGGCCGAAGACTTCGCCGTTCAGAACGGCCCGCCCCGACACCACGACGACGATCTCGGTCGCTATCCTGTGGCAGTGCCTGGGGTCGCGCTCGCCCCTGCCACGCCGCTGCACGGCTACCTCGACGTCGCTGGTCCTGTAGAGCGAGGGCTCAAAGTCGCCGACCAGCCAGCCCCGCGTCATTTCGTCCAAGTGCGCTCGCTTCATGCCTGCTCCTTTCCGCAAGGGACCCTTTGCCGCCCCTGCCCTGCTCTCTTCGGCGCAAGGGCCGCATTGCTGAAGGTCCAGCTCCCTGGCGGGGGGGGGCCGGAAAAAATCTTTTTTGCCCGCAAAAAGCCCCTTTTCGGCAAGAATTTCGCTCATTTGAGCGTAACCAGACAAGAAAAGAAAGGATTCCGCTAGGTTGACGAAAGAAAAAACAAGCCTAGCTTGCTGTTGAAACCACCGTGCGGAGGCGATCTTGGCCAGGCCCAAACACTGCCGGTACGTCGAGCAGACGCCCGGCGCCACCTACTTCAAGCCCTGCGGAGTGCCCCTGTCGGCGCTCGACGAGGTCACGCTCAGCGTGGAGGGCCTGGAGGCGCTGCGCCTCGCCGACCTGAACGGCCTCAGCGCCACGGAGGCTTCCTCCCGCTGCCGGGTGTCCCGGCACGCCTTCGGGCGGACCCTGGCCCAGGCCAGGCGCGCGGTGGCCGAGGCGCTCGTCGCCGGCAAGGCCCTGCGCATCGAAGGCGGAAGCTTTGCTCTGATTGCCCCTGCTGCCGGCCGCGTGCGCCGGAGGAGAAAGAACATGTCCCTCATTGTTGCCATTTCCAGCGAAGGCCCTGACCTGGGCGATGCGGTCGATCCCCGCTTCGGCCGCGCCGGCGGCTTCGTGCTCGCCGAATTTGCGGACGGCGACCTCGCCAAGGAGCCAGCCATCTCCTACCTCGACAACGGCGACGCCCAGATCATGGCCACCGGCGCCGGCATCGCCACCACCGAGCACCTCGCCAACGCCGGCGTTGCCACCGTGCTCAGCGGCTTCGTGGGCCCCAAGGCCTTCGAGGCCCTGGAGGCCGCCGGCATTGCGGTCATCCAGAACATGGACAACCAGACCGTCGGCGAAGCCCTGAAGCTTTTCCGCGAAGGCAAGTGCAGCCTTGCCGACGCCCCCAACAGGGAAGCCGGCAATCCTGCGGAGCAGGGCTAGGAGCGGAGCGGGCATGCGCATCGCCATCGCCAGCGGCAAGGGAGGCGCAGGCAAGACCTGCGTTTCGGCCTCGCTCTCCCGGGTGTGGCCAAGGCCCCACATCGTGATCGACGCCGACGTGGAGGCGCCGAACCTCCACATCTTCCTCAAGCCCGTCCTGGACGCGCCCGAGCCCTGTCACCTCGCCGTGCCGGCCGGCATCGCCCCGTCCTGCACCGCCTGCGGCGCCTGCCGGGAGATCTGCCGCTACAGCGCCATTGCGCGCTTCGGCAGGAAGATCAAGCTCTTTCCCGACATGTGCCACGGCTGCGGCGGCTGCTTTGCCGTCTGTCCGGAGCAGGCCCTGACCGAAGGCAGGCGCGAGCTCGGCACCGTTTCCCGCGGCAGGACCGCCTTCGGCGTTCCCTACGCCGAGGGCGCCACCCGCGTGGGCGAGGTCATGACGCCCCCCCTCCTCAGACGCCTGCTCGCCCTTGCGGCCGGCATGGAGCAGGAGGCGGCACAGAGGCAGGACACGGCCAGGCGCCGTCCAGACCTGATCTGCGACTGCCCTCCCGGCGTCAGCTGCCCTGCCGTCACGGTCGCCCGCCATGCCGAAGCCCTCGTCATGGTGGCAGACCCCTCGCCCTTCGGCTTCCACGACTTCACCCTCGCCTGGCAGGCCTTCTCCCAGCTGCCCCTGAAGCTCGGCTGCGTCATCAACCGCGCGGCCATGCCGGGCAACGGCGAAGGCGACGAACGGATCCGCGCCTTCTGCCGTGAGCACGGCCTGCCCGTGCTGGCGGAGCTTCCCTTCGAACGCGAGGC
>DFDR01000117.1:0-170 GCA_002369295.1 Desulfovibrionaceae bacterium UBA3823 | reverse complement strand
TGGCCTATTCGGAAGGAAGGCTGCTGGCGGATCTCTCGCCTGCCTGGCGCAGCCGCTTCGAGCATCTGGCCTCCCGCATGCTGGAGGCCTTCGAAGGTCCGGACAAAGGAGGCCTGCATGCGCGGCTTTCGTGAAATCGTCGTCGTCTCCGGCAAGGGCGGCACCGGCAA
>DFDR01000152.1:10897-13579 GCA_002369295.1 Desulfovibrionaceae bacterium UBA3823 | reverse complement strand
CCGGCGGTCCCGCTACCCGGCATGACGGCAGGACGCTTGGCTGACGGCAAAGCCCCGGACGCCGGGGAAGCCTGCCGGCAGGCGTGCATCGGGCTGGCTGCATCGGGCTGGCCTGCAGCGGGGAAGGGCAGGCGCGGACAGTCTGGCCGGCCCCGGGAACGGCAGGATTGCCGGCAGGGACGGCTGAGGCCAGGGACGGCGCCGCTGACGGGATGGAGATGCGGGTGCAGGACGCACTCATGGCCTGCGGGCGCTCTCGACTGGCCTTCCCCGGGATCTGAAGCCGGGTCTTCCCGGGGTTCTGAAGCCGGGTTCTGAAGGCTGGGGACGCCGTCTTGCGCCTGCCGGGAAGCGCAATGGCCTTCGCGAGGAAGGATGTCGCCGCGCAGCCTCTTGCCGTCGGGGGCTGGAGCTGAGCGCCCCGCTGGTCTTTGCCTCGGGAGGCGTGCCTTCGGCGCCGGGGCCGGCGCGGCTTCGCCGGCGGCGGAAGGGGCAGGGCCGAGCTCTGGAAGAAGGCGCGGCTGGCGGCGCAGAGCCGGCAGGAAAGGGAATCACTGGAGCCTGCATCGGGGTCTGCGGCTGGCAAGACCCGCTTCAGACGCCAAGGGCCCCTGCGTCTACTGGCCGGCTTCGTTCATCTGCTCGAGGCGGTTGCAGGCCCGCTGGAAGCCGCCTTCGCAGGACTTGGCGTACCATTCCCTTGCGGCCTTCCTGTCCTGGGGGACGCCGCGGCCTTCTTCGAACAGCCGTCCCAGGTCGCACTGCGCCTCGGCATGGCCCTGGGCCGCGGCCAGCTCCCACCATTCCTTGGCCTTGGCAGGAGTCTGGGGGAGTCCGCGTCCTTCGGCGTACATCTCGCCGATGCTGTGCTGCGCCTCGGCGTGCCCCTGGGCTGCGGCCTGCTTGAACCAGAAGAAGGCCTTCGCGTAGTCCTGGGGGACGCCTTCGCCTTCGTAGAGCAGCCCGCCTAGGCTGAACTGGGCGTCGGCCTTGCCGGCATCGGCGTCCTGCTGCAGGGTGGCGATGAACTCGTCCATGAGGCTCCCGGCACGGGCCGGGTTCGCTTGACATATGTACAGGGAAAGCAGGATCGCCGGCGGGGCCAGCAGCGTGAATGACAGATTCATGGGGTCCTCGCTCCGGCCGGGATTCCAGCCTGCAGAGTGTATGCCCTGCGCAGGGGCTGAACGCTAGCCCTGCCGGCACGACGGCACGAAGAAAATGGCGATAATCTCCCTCCGCAGGCTGGCAGAACGCTTCGCCTGCAGCGGGGGAGCAGGCTGGCGGCGCGGCCAGGCCAAGGGAGGGCCAGACCAGGGGAGGGGCAGGGGAAGACGGAACCATTGCCTTCTCCGAGGATGGCGGGTAGCGTGGCATGCGCCCTTCGGACAAAAATGCAAGCCGGCGCAAGGAGGAACAGCCATGAAGCTCTACGTTGTCGATGCCTTCACGAAGGAGCCCTTCCGGGGCAACCCGGCCGCCGTCTGCGTGCTGGACGGCTGGCTGGACGAGGGGCTCATGCAGAGCATGGCCATGGAGCAGAACCTTTCGGAGACGGCCTTCGTCCATCCTCTGGAAGACGGCCGCTGGGCGATCCGCTGGTTCACGCCGGGAGGCGAGATCGACTTCTGCGGCCACGCGACCCTCGCCTCCTCCCATGTCCTCTTTTCCTATGTCCAGCCCCAGGCGCAGACCGTCTGCTTTGCCTCGAAGTGCAAGGGCGACCTGCCCGTCGTGCGCCGGGATGGCCGCTACGAAATGGACTTCCCGGCAAGCCGGCTCCAGCCCGTGCCCGTCACGGCGTCAATCGTCGCGAGCCTCGGCGGCGCCGTGCCTGCCGAATGCTGGTTCGACAGCGATCTGCTCTGCGTCTTTGAAGACCCTTGCGCCCTGGCCGGCATCAGACCCGATCTCGAGGCCATGCGCCTGCTCGAGGCGCGTCTCGTGCACGTGACGGCGAGGGATGCGCCAGGGGAGCAGGCCGACTGCCAGACGCGGTCCTTCGGCCCCAAGTTCAACATTCCCGAAGATCCCGTCTGCGGCGCCGCCCACTGCCTTGTCGCCCCCTACTGGGGCGGCCGTCTCGGCCGGAAGGAACTTGTCTGCCGGCAGTCCTCGGCGCGGGGTGGCCTGCTCTACTGCACCCTGCGTGGAGAGCGGGTGGGCATAGCCGGACATGCCGTGACCTACGCCGTTTCCGAGGTGCTTCTGTAGACGCAGAAATAGCCGGCGGTTCCGTCTGCGCCTGCGGACTCGGCCTGCGGTCCTTCCGTCTTGCGGGGGAGTCCTTGCGGGGGAGTTCTGTCCGCCTCCTTATGGATCCGGCCTGTTCTTCCGTCCCGCACACGCGCAGGGGACGGCTTCGTTCCGCTCTACGGCCTCGGGCCGTCCCCAGACGCCTCCGGGATGCCAAGATCATTTCGATTTCTTCGCCGTGACGGAAGGGAAGGGGACGGCGCCCTTCAGGGAACCGTTCTCCCCGTCTGCCTGGCCTCATGGGCCAAGGTCGCCGTTTGCCGTCCCTTCGGCAGAGACATGCCCATTCGTCCGTCTCCGGCCCGTCCCCGCAGGCAGGAGGTGGTCCACGCCGTGGGCCTCGGCCTCCTCTCTCGTGATCCTATCGGCCCTGGCGGCGGCCTTCCATGCATCCGCATAGAAGGCGAAAACCGGGCTGCCCAGTCC
>DFDR01000152.1:9496-10841 GCA_002369295.1 Desulfovibrionaceae bacterium UBA3823 | reverse complement strand
CCAGTCCCACGCCGAGGAACAGGCCAATCCACGCCCCGGCGGGGTCTGCGGCGGGGCGGGGTGCGCGCAGGGCAGGGCCCGGACGCAGAAGAGCCGCGTCGTTTCTTGGCCCCGCCTGCGCGGGAGCGTCCTGCCTGCCGGCACCTACGGTCTCGGCCCGCAGGACTCTTCGTCCTGCGCGGGAGCGCTCTGCACAGAATTGACGCGCGGATCGGGAATGCCTTCAAGCTTCACGAAGTCGAATGCCGACGGCGCCCCTGCGAGGGGCAGAGACCAGAGCGGTGGCGCAATGCCGGGACCGCGCGGCGACAGACGAAGCATCCTGGCCGGCTGGAATCTTGTCCGGAACCTGTCCATGCTTTCGCTTCTGAAGCTTGCGCTCCCCTTCACTTCGACGGGGATCGTTTCGCCGCCGTCTGCAAGCATGAAGTCCATTTCGTATTTTCCGCCGCCCTTTCCCTTTTCCTGCCATGCATAGTAGGCCGGACCGGGAATTCCTGCATCCATCGACACGGCGAGAAGCTGCTGGAATGCATACTGCTCGACAGCCTTGCCGCGCAGGGCCCCGCCGGACACGCCCTCTGCTGTAAAGCGACAAGGCGAAAATACAGTTGGCGACAGGTTAAAAATACACCACTCCTTACGTCCTTCCCGGGAGGCTTGCCCTTGGCTTTGAGTCGTCCCAGGACGCTTGGAAACGCCCTTCCAAGGACATCCCGCCACGTTCCAGTAGCCGAGAGAGGGAACGCGCTGGAGGAACCTGAGGGGCTGAGGGAGCAGCAAGGGGACCGTGGCCCGGCGGTTGCCGCGTGGCGGAGATGGAGATCCGATTATTAAGCAAAAATGCTTAAGATACAGCATATTAGATTGACAATCTAATCCTCTAGCCACTATTGAGCCACTATTTCCAGAAAAAAACCGAACCGATCCCTTGAGTCGGCCGCTAATGCACTTGATGGAAGCGCCTCGCTCCCAGCCGGCGGGGACGGCGTGTCTCGTCGGCAATGCAGAAGAGTCGGGAAGGAGGAGGGAAGGGCGGGGCACCTTCAAGTGTCGCCTACGGCGAAGCTGGCGCTGCTGGCGTCCATGCGCTCGGCAACCATGAGCCGCCGGGCCTCCTCCAGTCGCAGGCGCTTCTGAAACTGCAGGGGCGCGAGCGACGTTGCCCGCTTGACCTGCCTGAAGAGCGTAGCTTCGGAGAGTTTGACCCGCCGGGCCAGCTCCTTGATGCGCAGGGGCTTGGCGTAGTTCTCGCGCAGCCACGACACGGCGCAGGCTATCTGCCGCGGAATTCCTCCCGGCAGGTAGATGCGCCTGACGCCCCCCCAAGCGGGCCTGCGAGCAG
>DFDR01000152.1:4828-9419 GCA_002369295.1 Desulfovibrionaceae bacterium UBA3823 | reverse complement strand
CGCCAGTGGAGTTCCTGCAGGAGCAGGGATCCCATGAAGGGCTCGTCTTCCGGCGTTTCGGCGAACTCCGCAAGATCCCGGAACACCCGCAGAAGGCGTCGGTCGGCGCTGGCAGTGCCAGCCGTGAGGCCCGTGAGGGCTCCGCCTCCGGAGCGGGGCTGCATGGCATCCGCCTCGGGCAGCAGCCTGTCGGGCTTGAAGATTCCTTTCATCGCCGCATCCCTTCCGGCCGGAAAGACTGAAGGCCGAGCGCAGGGAGAAAAGCTCATCTTGAAGACGCCTCCGCCATGGCGTAGCCTAAGCGGAGGGTCCGCCTGCCGCGCCTCCCGCCCGCTTCCGGCGGCCCGCAAAGCGCCCTGCCAGCCTGTCCGGAACTCCCTGCAGGCAATCGGCAAGGAAGGCCGGCTGAAGCCAGGAAGAGCGGATCTGGCGGCCTCTGGTCCTGCACCGGCAGCCGGCGTGCCCCTTCGGCGTCTTTTCCCTCCCTTCTGTCCTCTTGCCCAGATTCAGGCCGCGACGGCGAAAACGCCTAGGCATCCAGTCTTCAAAGCGGCCGTCCTGCCCTCATGGAGAAAAAAGGAGGCGAATCCATGCGAACGAACGAAGCATCGCGCCCTGCCGCCGGACTGCATCTGGCGCTTGTCCTGCTGCTGCTCGGGCTCCTTGCCCTGCCGGTGCAGGCCTCTCCGGCCGGCGAGGCAGGCAGCAAGGCCAGGGAGGCGGATCAGCCCTCCGTTAGCTGCATCGTCATGGTGCGTCCCGACGGGACGCTCTTCGTCCACGAGGAATACGCCCGCTTTTCGGCGCACAACGTCTCCTTCAGGCAGCTTGAAGGCAGCCATGCGCCCTTCGCCAGCGGGGCTGACGCCGTCGAAATCCTCAAGGTTCTTGCCGACGGCAGGCCCTGGGATCCGAAACTTTTCCCGCCTGAGGGAATGAAGGAAGCCTCCCGCGCGGCCGCAGGCGGGCTCAGGCTCGATGCCGGTCCAGGCCTGCACGACTATGTCGTGGAGTACCTGGCCAGAAGCCGCATCCGCTTCGAGGGCGGCCGCGACCGCCTGCGCTGGGCTCTGGACGACGCCTTTGGCGCTTCAGTCGGCTGCGCCGTCGTCCTGCCCAAGGGCGCCGAAGTCCTTGAAGCGGACGCATGGACGCAGCAGGGGCTTGCCGGCCGCGCCAGGGCCCTGGTCAAGGATGGCGCCGTGCCGTCGGCCCGGATCTTCGTCTCCCGGGGGCCCGTCGCAAAGGACCATGCCTTCGTCTGCGAGATGGCCTGGGCCAAGGGCGCCGTGGCGCCGGACGAAGGCGCCCGCCGGCTTGCCTGGTACAGCAGGGCTCTCTGGCTGGCCTGCGGCTTCGAGCTTGTCCTCTGCCTCGTCCTCTGGTTCCTCTTCGGCAGGAACACAAGCCATGGTCCCGTTCCGCCCCTCTTCCGTCCGCCGTCGGACGGACATGGCGGCCTGCTCTCGCCCGCGGCCGCGGGCTTCATTGCCTCGGGCTGCAGGCTGACTTCGCGGGGCTTCACCGCCCTCCTCGCCTCGCTTTCCGCCAAGGGCGCCGTCGCAGTCGCCGGCTCCGGGGCGAAGCACGATCCCTGGATCCTGTCTGCTCCCCCGCAGGCGCCCGGAGGAGCGGGGCCGGTGCTGGCGCCAGAGGAGCGGCTGGTACTGCGCATGCTCTTTCCGCCCGAGGGCGGCTGGATTCGGCTGGACGGCGCCGGCTGGACGCTCGCCGAGGCCCGCGACAGGGCCTACATGTCGCTTGAGCGGCGCTTCGGCAAGGCCTGGGAACTCAAGCTTGCGCCCACGGTCCTCATGAACCTCGCGGCCCTTGTAGCCTGCGCCCTTGCCGTCGGCGCCTTCCTCTGGCGCTTCTCCCTTGACGCGCAGTCCTACGCGGCCGCAGGCTTCGTCTTCGCCCTCTTCTGCCCCGTGGTCTATGCCTCCCGCGTGCGCCTCCACAGGGCCGTCTGCCTCTGGAGCGAGGCTGGCCCCATCAGCCTTGTCTGCATGACAGGCTTTTCCCTGCTGCTGCCGGCCGCCGTCTGGTACGACATCCTCCTGCCGGCCTGGTTCGGCGCCGGGGAGCCTGCCGGCTTGGCCGGGGGGTGGGACGCCATGGCCTGGCTGCGCTGGCTGCTGATCCCGCTCAGCGCCGCCTGCTGGTGGCGCCTTGCGCGCACCATGGGAAGCTGGCTGGCTCCCCTCGCCTATCCGCTGAAGACGGCGGGCCTGCTCCTTGCCCTCGGCTTCTTCGTCAAGGTGCTTGATCCCCTGGACGCCCTGCCGGCGGCAAGCTGGCTGCCGTTCATCGCCATGTTTGCCATCCCCTCGGCCTTCACGCTGTTCATGAAGCGTCCGGCCAGGGCGGCGCTCCCGGTCTTGAACGAAATCAAGGGCTACGCCAGATACATAGCCTACGCCGAGGCCGGCCGCGCCAGCGCCGTCGATCCCCGCAGCCAGCAGGGAGCATCGCTGCTGGCTGCCTATCCCTACGCCGTTGCCCTGGGACTCGAAAAGGCCTGGGGCGCCCATTTTGCGGGCTTTGCCTCGGGCGCCGCCATGGAAGGCGGGCGCTGGAGCCCGCTTGCCTGGGACAGGCAGATGCGCAGGGCCGGACAGATGCTGTAGCGGCTAATCCCTGCGGCCTGCACAGCCAGGGGCGCTGCGGATGGTGCCGGCAGGCCCCGGCCTCAGCCTGCATGCCGGATGCACGTCCCGCGGCGTGCCCTGGCTTGATCTGGGAAGGCGCTGCGATGAAAAGGCCCTGCCCAGGGCAGGGCCGGAAAAAGCCGTCTGCGGCCGGCAGATTCCTGCTCCGGGCAAGGCAGGGGATAAGGAGGTCGCAGGGAGGAAGCCGGTCCGTCGCTAGCGCTGCCAGCACCCTCCGTAGGGATTGGACTCGGCATCCCAGGCATTCAGCCAGCCCGTCGCGCCCTTGAGGGGGCCTTCGAGAATTTCGATGTTGAGGTAGGTGTCAGAGCCGTTCTGGATGGTGAAGGCGAGAGGCCGCGCGCGGGTGCCGTAGCCGATGCGTCCTATGGGCTTGCTGCCGGAGCGGGGTGCCGCGAGGAGCGCGGCGGGAGTTCCCTTGTCGGGGGATTCGACGCATATGCCAAGCATGGACTGGTGCACGTAGCCCTCGCCGCCGCTGTATCTCACCTTGAGCCATTTGCCTTCGCTCGAAAGCAGGGTCACATGCCGGCGCATCTTGCTTTTGTCGGGGCTGCCGGCAGAAGCGTAGGGAATGACGTCGACTATCCTTCCGGACGGCGCATCGCGCACGTTGGTGCCGGCCTTGTCGGGATCGACCACGAGCGCGCAGGGGGGGATGGGATTGGCAAAGGCGGGGGCCGCAAGGCCAAGGGCAATGAGGAAAGCCAGCATGCTTTTCATGTCGTGGACTCCTTGCCGGACCCTGCCTCCCAGGCGGGTCGGCGGTTTTGAAGCGGCTGCAGAAAGGGCGCGCATGCGTTTGTCGGCATCCGCCGGTGAGCCAGTTTAGCACGCTCCGCTTCGGCGTGGAAGGATGTGCGCAGCGGGCGCGGCAGTCCGGCAAAATGTCTGGCATCCTCCGGCCAGGCCGGAAGGCGAATGGCAGGAAAGGGCCTGGAAACCGGAGAGCAGGGCCAGAATGTACGGGAGGGCCGCTTCGCCGCCGGGCCTGTCCAGACGTGGAACGGGCGCCGGTTCGTGCCTTCCGGGAGGACAAGTCCTGGGCCGGAGCCTGCGCTGGCTTGCTCGGTCTCGCGTCATGCGGGAAGCGCATGCTAGCGCCGGCGGCGCCAGCAGTTGTTGAGGTTCTCCTCGTCGGGGATGGCCAGGAAGCAGTTCTCGTGCAGCCAGCCCGTCGCGCCCTTGCGGGGGCCTTCGAGAATCTCGGCGTTGAGCCAGGCAGTGCCCCTGTCGTCCACGAAGAAGGCGAGGGGCCGGGCGCGGGTGCCGTCGGCAATGCTGGCCGTGCGCTTGGCCTCGGGGCTGGGCGACTTGAAAAGCACGGGATCGCCGTCCTCGGTGCCCGAGGCGCACACGCCGAGCATGGACCGGTGCACGTAGCCCTCGCCTCCGCTGTAGGCCACCTTGAACCACTTGCCTTCGTTGGAAAGCAGGGTCACGACGCGGCGCTCCCTGACGCTGTCGGGACTGTTCGGCGCAGCGTAGGGAATGACGTCGACTATCTTTCCCGATGGCGCGTCGCGCACGTTGGTGCCGGCCCTGTCGGGATCGACGACCAGCACGCGGGGCTGGCCGGCAAGGGCGGGCGCGGCCAGGCCAAGGACAAGGAGCAAAGACGCAAGCTTTTTCATGGTGCAGACTCCGTGAGGGTCCTGCCTGAGGCGGGCAGAGGGTGAGGGAAAGGGAAGAGCGGCCTGCCTGGGCCTGGCGAGGCTGGCAAGCCAGCGGTCGAGCCTGGCCGTCCAGTTCCGGACTGCCTGCTCGCCCTGGTAGCCCGAGCGGGCCTTCAGCGCTTCCAGCGGCATGCAGCCGAGCCAGCGCAGGCCTCCGCCGCCGAGCGGCTCCCACAGGGCAGCGAAGGCTTCGCCAAGATCGGCCGCATCCATCTGCAGGGCGTAGCCGAGCGGCACCATGCG
>DFDR01000152.1:0-4720 GCA_002369295.1 Desulfovibrionaceae bacterium UBA3823 | reverse complement strand
GATGCCGGAAACGGCATGCTAGCTGTCGCCGGGACGCTTCAGGAGGCTTGGGGGAAAGGTCCTGCCGAGGTCGCCGTCGAACTGCCTGAGCGTCGTCCCGTCCTTGAGCGTCAGCCTGCCGCCGGAAATCGTCCCGCACAGCTCGTCGAGGTTCCAGCCGTCGAGCCGCTTCAGCCCCTCCCTGCCGTCGACGTAGAACGAGTCTTCCTGGTTTCTGGCGCAGAAGCTTGCGCCGTCCCGCCGGATTATCCTGAAGGTCTCGATGACGTCTTCCGTGACCAGTTCCGAGGGCAGTATGGCTACGTCGCGCCTGAGCACGACGTCGCCGGCAAAGCCGACATAGGTCATGCTGGTCCTGCCGGCGGCCCGCCAGAGCGGGGGCGCCGCGTCTGGCGCAGCCTGCCGGGGCGTTCCGGAGCGGGGAATGCCGAAGCGGTCGAGCAGGACGGCCTGCCTGTCGGCGGGCGTGAGCGCCGAAGCCTGCACGAAGTCCGCGCAGATCCAGGCGTCCGTCGGCATGTAGCCTTCCGCCTCGCTCCATGCCGGCACGTAGAGCACATGGTACCACTCGCTGCCGTCGCCGGACGCCGTCTCGCGCGAGGCCACCAGATCGTCGCCGGGAGCTGAGCCCTCGCTTGTGCCGACCTTCCTGAGCACCTTGTGCGAGGTGCCGGGACCCGTGCGCAGGCGCACGTCGGCGCCCGTCGCCTTGAGGTGGACAAGGCCTGCGACGAAGGCCTCGGCCTGCCCGGGGACGTCCCGCTCCCCGGCCGGGGCCCGGCCGGCGGCAGGCCTGGCCGCGGGCTTTGCGTCGAGCACGTAGGGATAGATGTCGTCGCCCTCTTCGGAGAAGTAGACCAGATATTTTCCGTCGACCAGCGAGAAGTCCATGCCGAGCGCGGGGCCTTCCGTAACCGAAACCTCGTCGCTGTCCGGGCGCTGCTTCCAGGTTCCGGTGAAGCCCTCCTTCCTGTCGAAGTAGTTGCCGCTCACGGTGCCGTCCCTGCGGAAGGTGACGGACTTCTTTCTGTTGACCGAGCGGCAGATGGCCCTGGCGCTGTCGCCCTTGCCCGTGCACTCGTAGAAGGTCAGGCTTTCGGCGCCGCGCCCGCCAAAGAGGGCCTCGATGCCGCAGGGCTGGGCCTGGGCGCAGAAACTGGCCCCAAGGGGGGCAAGGAAGGCGGCAAGGCAGAAGAGGTGCTTGTTCATGGGGCGCTCCTGTGAGGATGCGATGGCATGGGCTCAGTCGCTCTGGCGGAAGGTGTCTGGCCAGCATGGCGACCGTGCTGGAATCTAGCGCAATGGCCTGCGAATGAAAACCCAAGCGCAGGCCGGAATGGACAGGATTTGCCATACGCCAGCCCGCCGCTCCGGCCGGGATGCCGGCGGCGGAGTCCTCTCTGGGCGCGCGCAGGCATGCGCCTTTGAGAATGCGTGCGTCCAGTTCAGGCGGCGATGCGGGCTGCTGTCCGTGTCCCGAGGCGGTGGTGGCATGTCTCGATGCCGGGGTGCCAGGCAGGGAAGGGCGCCCTCGAGCCTGGCTCCGCGGCAGCGTGATCCGCGCGTCCGGAGTCCCGCCATCCCAGGCGCCTCCAGAGGAGCTCCTCCGGGCCGGCCACTGCGGAGCCGACCACCTGTTGGCGGCAGTCGGCAGGATCGCAGCCTCCCCGCAGCCGGGGAGCAGATGTCGGCCCTCTTCCGGAAGGAGAACAGCCTTCCGCCATGACGCCGGCCGGGGAGATGCCCAAGCCGCCTCTGCTCAGGAACTGTCCATGTACGTGGCTGACTTCCGCCCCCGACCATGAAACCGCGAGGCTCGGGAGCCCGGCTCAGGGCCGTTATCCATACCTGGATGTCCTTGATTTCAGGGGGTAATTGGTTGTTTCATGGGGACCTGCGGCATGGCCGGCCGGAAAGGCCTGCCGGTCCGGCAGGGCGCTTCCGCAGGTGGGGCAGGCAGAGACCGCTCCGCCGTAGACCGTCGATCCGCAGTTCGGGCAGTGCATGGGAGTCTCCCTGGTGCAGGTTTGGCCACAGGCTGCGTGCCTGGCGGCCGGTGTCAACGGAAAACTAAAATTTGACCAGTCGAGAAAATGAAAACTGCGGCGTAGGCTCTCGCGCGGAAGGAGTTGCCTGAAGGCCACCGCCTCGCCTGGGCGTGGCTGTCCTGCTCCTTCCAGAACGCCATTCAGAAGGACGCATGCCGGAGCCGGGCAAGGACACTGGCGCCTGGAGACTGCCGACCGAAAGCCTAGAAAGCCGTCCTTCACGGGAGCAGCCATCCGCCGCTTCATGCGGGCCGCGGGTACAGTCCAGACGGCCAGATCCATGTCAACTTCCGTCCACCGCGCCCCGGCAACCTCCTGTGGCCGGGTGCCCGTCCAGAGAGCGTACAGCAGCCAGCGACGGACCTCCGGCGTGCCCGGATAGGCGCTGCAGAACGCACCAGACGCCCGATGTCTGTCGGCTCAGTGATGGTGGGGAGAGCCGGACTCCTGTCTGCAAAAAGAGCACCATGCGCTTTTCCAGCCGCAGTCCGGCCGCGTCGTATTGGCAGGCAGCCTCCGGAAGAGGGAAGGGTGCCTGCCGGGCGGTTCAAGGCCATGGCGCTCTGCGCCCAGACGCCGGTCAGCGCTGGAGCGGTTCCTCTGCCGGTTCCTGCGCGCTGCCGGCCGGACTTTCGGCAGGCGCCGGTCCCCCTTCGCCGCCCCCGGGAGCTTCGCCTTCCCTGTGGCTCCGTGCACACGCGCCAGCGTGCTGTGCGCCTTTGCGGGCTCCGTCGCCGGACCTGGTCCGAGAGGGGCTCTTCGCAGAGGCCTTGGCTTCTTCGGCGGGAGCCGCCTTGGCCGGCGCAGCATCCTTGCCGGCATGGCCTGAAGCGGAAGGCTCTGGCTGGAGCTGGTCTGCCGGGGCCGCCGGAGCGCCGCTGCCGCAGGCAGGAGCCTGCCGTGCGCCGTCGAGGGCGTCGGCCATGGCTTCGCCCTGGGCGCCGCCGCCGGCCATGCGCGCGAGCTCGCCGTGCCGCTCCTGCTCGTTCAGCGGCCGGCACTGGGTGAAGGTCTTGCCCTCGCGCACGGTCTTGGTGATCTGGAAGTGCCGGCCTGCCCGGCTGGCGATCTGGGGCCAGTGCGTGACGAGCAGCATCTGCCGGCTGGCCGCGAGCTGCTCCAGGCGGTCGGCCAGACGGTTGAGCGTGAGGCCGCCGACGCCGGAGTCCACTTCGTCGAAGATGAAGGTGGCCTCCTCGGCGGAGGGCATGACGCCGGCCAGGGCCAGCAGAAAGCGGGAGAGTTCGCCGCCCGAGGCGATGCGGTCCAGGGGCTGCGGGGGCTGGCCGGGGTTGGGGGCCCACAGCAGGCGCACCTTCTCGTCGGCTATGCCTGGCCAGACTTCGCTTGGCGCATAGCGGGGAATCACCCGCACCGCTTCGGAGAAGCCAAGGCCCCGAAGCTGGGCTTCCAGCCTGGCGGCGAAGGCGTCGCAGCAGGCCCTGCGGCGGGGGAGCAGCTTGGCAAGGCAGGCCTTGAGCCGCTCTGCCAGAGCCTCCTCCTCGCGCTGGAGGCGCTTGATGTCCAGGGCGCAGACGTCGAGGAAGGAGATCTTCTCCGCAATCTCGTCCTTCAGGGCCAGAATCTGGGGCAGGGTGCGCCTGAGCCGGCGCTTGAGCTGGGAGAGCTCGAAGAGCCGCTCCTCCACGGCGTCCATGTCGGGCGGCATGTCCTCCATGAGGGGGGGCTGCTTGAGGCGTCCCGCAAGGTGCTGGAGCTCCTGCACAAAGGATCCCGTTGCCTCGCAGCTGGGCTCGAGGCCGGCATCGGCCTTGGCCATGCGTTCGAGGTGGCGGTGGAAGGTCCGCGCCATGTCGAGCAGGCCGGGCGCATCGGCGTCGCCGTAGAGATAGCCGAGGGCCTGATCGTAGTCCCTGGCTGCCTCCTGGGCCTGGCGGGCGCGGACTCTGAGCGCCTCAAGCTCCTCGTCCTCGTTTTCCTGCGGCTTCACCTTGTCGATCTCGGCCTGCCGCATTTCGAGCAGATCGCGCATTTCGGCAAGGCTGGCCTGCTTGGCCTCGATGGCCCTGCGCTCTTCAAGCTTTGCTTCAAGCTGTGCCTTCAGGCTGTCGCGCTCCTGCAGCAGCTCCGGGCAGTCGAGCGTCTGCTCCATGATCTGGTTCTGGTAGGCGGGCTGGAGGAGCTTCTGCTGGCCGTGCTGGCTCGTGTAGGCGACAAGGCTGTCCCTGAGCTCGCGGGCGCGCTCCTGGGGCTTGGGACTGTCGTTGACGTAGAAGCGGGACCGGCCCGAGGCCAGAAGCTCGCGGCGCAGAATGAGCTCTTCGCCGTCCCGGCCGGCGAACACGGCCTCCACCTGCGCCCTGTCGCTGCCGGGGCGCACCATGTCCGGCGAGAGCCGCTCGCCCAGCAGGAAGCCCAGGGCCTTGAGGATGAAGCTCTTGCCGGCGCCGGTCTCGCCGGTGAGCACGTTCATGCCGTCGGCGAAGTCCAGGGCCATGTCCTCGATGAGGGCCAGATTGCGTATGCGGAGAAGTTCAAGCATGGCGTCACCGCTTCAGCCTGGGATCGAAGTGGTCGCGCAGGCTTTCGCCGAGCAGGTTGTAGCCGAGCACCGTGACCAGAATGGCGAGCCCGGAGAAGAGGGAGAGCCAGGAGGCGTCCTCGATGACGGACTTGCCGTCCATGAGCATGTTGCCCCAGCTGGCCTGCGG
>DFDR01000153.1:15891-20347 GCA_002369295.1 Desulfovibrionaceae bacterium UBA3823 | reverse complement strand
GTCCATGTCGGCAACGAAGCCGGCATGAACATAATCCAGCAGATAGCTCGACACCATCTGCCGGCAGCTCAAGACCCTCTTGTAAAAACCATCGTGATGCTTCATCGGGAACTCCTTCGTCTGCAGACTATAGGCAGGCACCCCTTGACGCAAGAAAACCGCGAAAAGCTGCGACCGCAGGCGACAGGCATCCACCCGTCCTCCTGAGAGCCCCGACTTTTCTGCCATATGGAAAATTCAATGTCTCTGGGCGTTCCAGCATCGGAGCAAAGCGCTTCTGCCGGCGATGCAGCCTTCGAGCCGGAGGACCTGCGCCTGGCTTGGAACAGGCTTTGACCTGGCATGCCGGAAGCGGCGCGAGCAGCCAGGCTGGTGCGGCGGAGAAGCAGAAAGGCAGAAGCGGCCGCAAGGGCAGAGGCGATCGGCAAGGCCGCAGCGCCCCCCGACACCCCGACACTTGCCTTGCACGAACAGGGGCTCTGCCGTAAGCTTGCCCCGTCCCCAGGGGAAGGGACCTCGACCGTCCCCTCCGCTCCCGTGAACTTCAAGCTCTGGCAGGCGTTCCATGTTCAAAACCGCAGCTTCCGCATCCTGTCTGGCCCTTGCCCTCCTCCTTGCTTCCGCGGCCCATGCCGACGTCAAGCGGCTTGGCACCTCCTTCTGCTCCTTCACAGCTGACCTGCCCGCCTTCTGGACCAGCGTGCCGATGCGCGAGGGCGTGCGCGCGACTTCGCCGGACGGCAAAAGCCTGATCCAGATCGAGGCCTTCCTCAACGCAGGCCGGACCGCCGATGCCATCTTCGACGACCAGCTGGCGGCCCTGCAGGCCAAAGGCGTGCCCTTCGCCCTCGTGAAGCGCGGTGCGGACGCCTGCGTCATCAACGTCGTCGATCCCGAATTCGGCCATTGCCGCCGCGTGATCAAGGTCGGCTCCCGGGCCTATTCCGCCGTGACCTGCGCCGGCGACCGCCAGGCCTGCGCCAGGACCCAAGCCAGCATCAGGCTGCCTGAATAGCCGCCTGCCCGCGCTTTTCCCCGTCCTTCCCGGCCACCGGCGCGGGAAGGACTTTTCGTGTCCGGCCACGCCCTTCCTGCTCTCTGGCCCAGCCCTCCGGCCCTGACTGCCATGCCGCAAGCAAGCCCGCTCCCGCCCCTCCCCCCGCTTCCCATAGACGCCCTGCGCGCGGACTGCGAGCGGGTGCTGGCGCAGAACGCCCCCCTGCTCCTCGAAGCTCCGCCCGGCACCGGCAAGAGCACGCGCGTTCCCCTCTGGGCCATGGCCGCCCTGCCTGGCCTTGTCCTCCTGCTGGAGCCCCGCCGCATCGCGGCCCGCATGCTGGCGCGCCACCTTGCGGCCCTGCTTGGCTGCCGGCTCGGCGAAGCCGTCGGCCTTGCCATGCGCCAGGAGACGGCGAGAAGCGCCGGCACCCGCCTGCTCGTGGTCACCGAGGGCGTCTTCACGCGCCTCATCCGGGAAGACCAGGCTCTCGAGGGCGTCTCCTGCGTGCTCTTCGACGAATTCCACGAGCGCAGCCTCTTTTCGGACACGGGCCTGGCCCTGGCGCTGGAGAGCCGGAGCATACTGCGGCCGGATCTGCGCATCGGCGTGCTCTCGGCCACGCTCGACGCCGAAGGCCTGCTGGCTGCAGTCCCGGACGCCGAGGCGCTCAAGGCCGCCAATCCGGGCTTTCCCGTGGCGCAGGTCTACCGTCCCGACCCGACGCCAGGCCTCTTCAGCCTCGACGCCCGCCTGGCGCACTTGCCGGCCCACATGGCATCCGTCATCCTGGACTGCCTCGCCAGGGAGCAGGGGAGCATCCTGGCCTTTCTGCCCGGCGCCGGCGAGATACGCCGCTGCGCGGATCTCCTTGCCGGCAGGACGCCGGCGGACGCCGACGTCTTCCCGCTGGCGGGAACGCTTTCGCGGCGGGAGCAGGAGCAGGCCCTAGCGCCCTCGGCGCCCGGCAGGCGCAAGGTCGTGCTCGCCACGGATGTGGCCGAAACCTCGCTCACCATCGAGGGCGTGCGCATCGTGGTGGACTCGGGGCTCCAGAAAAGGCCGAGATTCGATCCCGCCACGGGCCGTTCCCGCCTGAGCGTCCAGTCCATTCCGCTAGCCTCGGCACGGCAGCGCCAGGGCCGCGCGGGACGCACGGAGCCCGGGCTCTGCGTCAAGCTCTGGAGCCGGGAAAGCGAGGCCGGCATGCCGGCCTTCGCCAGTCCCGAAATACTCGAAGCCGATCTGGCGGGCCTGGCTTTGGATCTGGCGCTCTGGGGAAGCAGGGCAGAGAGCCTGGCCTTTCCGACCCCGCCGCCAAGGGCAGCCCTTGAAGCGGGGCAGAAGCTCCTGCAGGCGCTTGGGCTTGTGGACCGGGAAGGGCGTCCCACGCAGCAGGGCCGGGACGCGGCCGCCCTTGGCCTGCACCCGAGAACGGCCTGCACCCTGCTCGAAGGCGCCCGGCTTGGGCAGGCCGGCGACGCGGCCCTGTTCTGCGCCCTGCTGGAAGAGGCAAGGCCGGGACAGGGGGCGAAGGCGCCTGTCGATCTGGCGGCCGAAGCGGAGGCCCTTGCCAGAGGAGGCGGCGAGGAGGCCCGGCGGCTGCGGGCTCTGGCCGCCAGCCTTGCCCACCGGGTGCCGCAGGCCAAAGGCAGGCGCCGCCGGCAGGATCCGGCGCCGGCAGGCAGACTGCTGCTGGCCGGCTTTGCGGACCGCCTCGCCATGCGCCTCAAGGACGCCTCGACCGACGCCAGAACAGGCCAGGGGCAAGGCCAGCAGGCCGTCTTCCTGGCCCGTTCGGGACAGCGCATCCTCGCACCCCTTGCCTCAGCCCTTGCCAGGGCGGACTTCATTCTGGCCCTGGAAGCCGGCCAGCGTGACGGCGCAGGCTACCTGACGCTGGGAGCGGGCGTCAGCGTGGCGCGGCAGGACGTCGAGGAGCTGCTTGGAGAGCGCATCGCCGTCCGCCGCCTCGTTGAAGCCGACAGCCAGGGGCGCATCCGCGCCTGCGAGCGCAGGGAGCTGGGCGCCATCGTGCTCGAGGAGCGCCTCCTGCCCCAGCCTGCGCCCGGGGAAGTTCAGGAGGCGCTGCAGGCGCTGGTGCTGCGCGAGGGGCTCGGCATCCTCCCCCTGGACGAAGCCTGCCGGGACTTTCTGGCGCGCTGCGCCTTCGTGCGCGCGACGGCCGGCACAGCATCGGGCCATGCCTGGCCCGACATGAGCCCGGAAGGGCTCGCGGCTGCTTTTGACCAGTGGCTGCCTGGCCTGCTGGAAGGCAAAAAACGCCTTGGCGAGATCTCTGCCAAGGAGCTGCTGCAGGCCTGGCAGGGCCTGCTTGCCTGGCCGCTGCCACGCGAGCTCGACAGGCTTGCGCCCACGCACTGGACGGCGCCCTCCGGCAGGCGGCACGCCATATCCTACAGGGACGGCACGCCGGTCGTGGACGTGAAGCTGCAGGAATGCTTCGGGCTTGCGGCTTCGCCCAGGCTTCCCCAGGGCGCTGCCGTGGTCCTGCACCTGAACGCCCCTTCGGGGCGCCCCCTGGCCGTGACCAGGGACCTCGCCTTCTTCTGGAAGGAGGCCTACCCGCAGGTGCGCGCCGAAATGCGCGGCCGCTACCCCAGGCATCCCTGGCCCGAGAAGCCCATGGAGGCCCTGCCCACGGCGCTCACCCTCAAAAGGCTGCAGGCGGTGCAGGAGGCCCGGGAAAAGGACGGAGAGACGCGGAACGCCAGGGCCGGCAGAAGGCGCTGAGCCCTCCCCTGCCGCGCCTGCGCCAGGCCTTTTGAAGGCCGGCTCCGATGTGCTATGGAGAAGGGCAGGCAACGTCACCTCAAGGAGTTTTCCCATGGCAGTGCACATCGTCGATCATCCCCTTGTCAGGCACAAGCTGAGCATACTGCGCGAGGCCGCCACGCCCTGCGGCGTCTTCCGCACCGTGGCCAGCGAGATTGGCATCCTGCTGGCCTACGAAGCCACGCGCGATCTCAAGACCGAGCCCTACGAAGGCATGGGCTGGGCAGGCCCGGTCAAGCTCGAGCAGATCTCGGGCAAAAAGCTCACCGTCGTGCCGGTGCTGCGCGCCGGCATCGGCCTCATGAACGGCGTCATCAGCCTCATGCCCGGCGCCAAGGTCTCGGTCATCGGCCTTGCCAGGGACGAGGAAACGCTCCAGCCCGTGGAATACTGCGTCAAGCTGGCCAAGGACATTGCGCACCGCAGGGCGCTCCTCCTTGATCCCATGCTCGCCACGGGCGGTTCCCTGGCTGCGGCCGCGGCCATTCTCAAGCGCGCCGGATGCCGGGACATCAAGAGCCTCAACCTCGTCTGCGCGCCCGAAGGCATAGCCCGCATGGAGCGCGAGCATCCGGACGTGGACATCTACACGGCTGCCGTCGACGAGCGCCTCAACGAGCAGGGCTACATCCTGCCCGGCCTGGGCGACGCCGGCGACCGCAT
>DFDR01000153.1:3784-15776 GCA_002369295.1 Desulfovibrionaceae bacterium UBA3823 | reverse complement strand
GGCTAATCTTGATCGCCCGCCCTGCCGATAGGAACTGGGAAGGCCCGCTCTTCCGGACGTGCAGGCAGGCGGAGACCTTCCGGGACTGCCGTCCCGCCCCACCCCCGAAACGTGAAAAGGCTTTGATCATGAAAAAAGCTCTCGCCCTCCTTGCCATGGCGGCCATGCTCTTCTGCGGAGCCTGCTCCCAGCACAAGGACGCCAAAGGCAGAACCCTGCACCCCAACAATCAGCTGGCCTTCGGGGCCACCTGGATGGACAACAGGCCCTACATCGTCAACGACCAGACCATAAACGTCCTTGTCGTCACCCTGGTCTCCTCCAACAGGGCGCCCGTGCTCGTGACCGGCATCGACATCAACGGCGTGGCCGTGGCCGCCGACAGGGTGCCGAGGAACATGGCTCCCAACGAGAAGCTGGAATTCACTCTGCCCGCCGGCACGCAGATCCAGGAAATCATCGTGCACACCCAGGAGGGAGACCAGCGCATGACGCCCATTGATCAGGTCTAGAAGCCAGACCGCGCGGTTCAGGCTGCGCGTCCAGGCATGTCTGGCTGCATGCAGCCGGCACGCTGGATCGGCCGCAGCCGGCCATTTCCCGCAGCCAGCCGCGCCTCACAGGCACCCTGACAGGACAGCCCCCGCCGGAGAGCTTCTTCCGCCTCCAGCGGGGGATGCATTTTGGTTCGTTAACCTGGGATTGAGGAATGGCCTCGTGCCACCCTGGCGCAGCGTCTGAGGTTCAAGCGCCTAGGGGACAATACGCTTCGAATCCCGGGGGCCGCATTCGGCCGTGGCGAGACTGAGGCGCCCCCGGCAGACGGGAAGCGGCGAGGCGCCAGGGGACGGCGCCCTCCCGCCAAGGCGGCGCAGCTTATCCGCCGCGCCCTTCCGGCCGTGGGCGGCTGCCTTGACGTACCAGCGCAGGGCCGCCTTTCCGGCGTCGATCGCAAGTCCTGCCGGAGCCTTGCGCAGGAGCGAATCGCCGACGTCCTCGTAGCCTATGGCAAGCCCCTTGGCCGCGCAGGCAAGGTAGCACTCGAGCTCCTTTTCCCTGTCCCGGGCCACGCCTATGCCGTCGCGGTAGCAGTCGCCCATGTTGTGCAGGGCAAGGGCGCTGCCAAGCCGGGCGGCCTTGCTGTACCAGGCAAAGGCCTCGCGGCCGTCGCGGGGAAGGCCGTGCTTCCCCTTTTCGTACCAGGTGCCGATGGCGTTGGCCCTGGCGGCGTCGCCCGCCTCGGCAAGCCGGAAGGCCTGCACGGCTTCGGCGTCGCCTGGCGGCGTCTGCGTGCCGGCGGCCCCGCCCTGCTCCCGCTCCGCAGCTCCGGGACCGGCATCGGCGCGGCCGCTGGCCGCTTCGCCAGAGGCGAGGACACGCTCAAGCCGGCCGTTCCTGCGGGCGAAGAGCTCGTAGCCGAGGCCTTCGGCGCAGGCATTGGCGGCAACGACTTCCATGGTGCCGTCGCCGTCGAGGTCGGCAAACTGCTGAACCTTGAAGAAGGCGCACTTGGCGCCGCCGGCGCCGGCGACGTAGTCGTGCAGAACGTCCACGCGCCCCGTGCCCTGCCTGACGATGAGCACCGAAAAGCGCCCGCGCTCCGCACGGGGCCGCAGGTCCGCCGCCGGCGCGGCGAAGGGCCTGTCGGGGCGCCAGTCGAGGCCGGCCTCGGGTCCCAGGACGTTTTGGGCCGAAACGATGCGCTCGAACTCGCCGTCGCCGTCGAGATCGCAGAGGAAGCTCTGCACCACGGCCGGATCCTCGGCCTCGAGTCCCCTGGCCTTGAGCCAGGCATGGACGATGCTCCGGCTCTCGGCGTCGCTGGCGGGAAGGGGCTGCGCGGGCCTCGGCTTGGGATTCCAGACGCAGTCCACGGCAAGCAGGGCCGAGCCGGGACCAAGGGGACCGCCCGGCAGGTGGATGTCGAAGGTCAGATTTCTGGCCTGGCCGAAGGGCCTTGTCTTGAGAACCTTGGCGTACTCCTCGGGATGCTCCTGGTGGATGGCGGAGACGATGCCCGTCCCCTGGGGGCCCGAGAAGGAGAAGAGCCGCCACTCGTGGCCGCCCCAGACGCGCAGCCGGCGCAGGGAGAAATTCGACTGCACGTCGGCTGCCGAAACCCAGCGGCCCTGGGAGAAGCCGCCAAGCAGCACGCCGTCGAAGCCGAAGACGGCTTCGCCCTTGGGAACTGCCAAGCCCGGCGCCGGATTCGCCAGTGCCAGAGCCAGGGCAAGGGAGCCAGACAGGATGCGCCAGAAGCGGGAGCGGCCTTGAGCCGAAAGTGCCATGCGTGTCCTCCTTGAGCGTCGTGATAAGGCGTCGGCCTGCACTGGGCGGCGCAGACCCGCCGCCTCTTCATTACTGGTCCGGCATCTGCCTGGCAAGCCCGAGAGCCGGGGCGGCACGGGGCAGTGCGGGGACGCAGGCGCCCCCGGCGAAGGCGGCCCGGGGCAGGCTTCTTCCTGCCCGGGGCAAAACGTGCTATCAGCAGGCCCCTGCCATGCTCCTGCCATGCTCCCGGAGGAGCCGGCACCGTTCCCGCCGGCTGTCCCTGCTGCCCCTGCTCCCCCTGCGGCCCTTAAGGAGGCCTTCCATGCACTGCCCAAACTGCGGATCGACCATCTACGACGACAAGGCCGGCGCCTGCCCCACCTGCGGAAGCGCCCTTGCAGGCCAGCAGGGCTTTTCGGCAGCCCAAGGCGCGGCTTCCGTCGAGGCCGCGCTTCGGCGCATGATGCTCGAGCAGTGCGGCGAGGAGCGCTTCTCGACCTTCCGGGACTACGTCGAGGCCTATGCCGCCGTCGGCTGCACCCAGCTCTTCCTCTGCCAGGGCCAGGAGCTGGCGACCCTGGCCTCCGTGCTCGCCATGGGCGCCGAATCGCCGAGAGAGGCGCTCGACTATGCGCAGGGCCTTGACCCGGCGGCGCTGGAGGCCGACTTCAATCCGGAACGCCTGGCCGAGGGCTTTGCCAGACCCTTCGTGCAGGGCCTCAACACCCAGCTTGGCATCGTCGGCACCCTGGCCGCAGATCCCGCCCTCAAGCAGGGACTCGACGCCCTCTTCCTGGACGACACGGCCGAGGCCGAGCTCACGGGCAAGCTGGCGGCCCTCTACCGCCGCAGCCTGGCGGGCTTCTACGTCCACGTGCAGGCAGCCCTGCGCTCCCTGCAGGCCTCGTGCCGGGACGGCGCCTGCGCCGGCGCCGCGTCAGCGGCGCTGCAGGCCCTGACCCAGACGGCGCTGGCGGCCGAGGAGGCGCGGCAGGCCTTCCTCCAGAAGGCCGACGGCATCGTCAAGGAAACGGCCAGGCCCCTGCTCTCCCGCATCAAGACCCTGGTCGCCAGGCACGATCCGGACCACCTTCCCGCCTACCAGCGCATGCTCGAGCAGCTCTTCCTCAAGAGCTGGACCGAGGACTTTGCGGCCGAAGACGGCGATCCCGACGAGAATCTGGCCGGCGCCTGGATGATCTTGAGCCACCTTGCCGAGCGCGCCGACGTGCCGGCCAGGTACCGGGTGCGCTTCCAGTCCCTGCGCGACAGGCTTGCCCAGATGCAGGAAGCACCCCGAAAAGCCGCGGAGTCCTAGCCCGCCATGGCACCCCGGGACGGCATGGTCCGCGCCTTCCGCTACGGCGTCCTGCGCACCAACGGCTACGTGCTCTCTGCCGGCCGGGACTGCGTGGTCGTCGATCCCCCGCAGGAGGCGGCCGCCATCTTCTCCCTGCTCGGCGAGGAGGGCCTGCAGGTGCGGGCGCTCCTGTGCACGCACCTGCACTTCGACCATGTCACGGGCTGCCGGGAATGGCAGGATCTCACGGGCCTGCCCGTGCTGGCTGGCCTGGAGGATCTCGAGCAGTGCGACATGGGCTTCGCCGACGCGGCCAAGTTCGGCGCCCCGCCGGTGCGCCCCTTTGCCGTCGACGTCCTCGAGCCCGGCCGGCACGGCTTCGGCGGCCTGCTCTGCGACGCCATCCACGTGCCCGGCCACAGCCCCGGCCACCTGTGCTACCACTTCCCGAGGCAGAACGCGCTCTTTTCCGGCGACACGCTCTTCTACCGCATGCTGGCGGCGACGGACTTCGCGCCCTACCAGTCGGCGGAGCTGCTCGCCGCCAGCATAGCCGAAAAGCTCCGGCCCCTGCCGCCGGCAACAACCGTCTATCCCGGCCACGGCAAGCGGACCACGCTGGCCGGGGAAATAGCCTTTGGCACCCTCGGGCAGGCCTGCACGCCTGCGCCTGCAGGAAACGGGCAGCCTGGCCCGCCGGCTTGATCTGGCGCCCTGATTTGGCGCCTGGCTGTCCCGCGCCGCGGCGCCGGCAGGGCCAGGAGAGGGATGTCCGCTCTGTTCTGCCCGGTTTCCCTGCAGGGGCTGTCAGTTGGGGGCGCGTCGCCCCTGCAGGGATTCCGGGAAGCCCTCCCGGACAGGTGCGCGCCGGGAAGGCCTGCGGATGCGGCGTTCCGCCTCAGGCGCAGGCTGCCTGCAGAATCCGGCAGCCCGGCAGATCCGCCGCAAAGGCGTGAAGCATGCGCAGGAAGGCAGAAGGCCGCTACCCTCTGCCGGCGTTCCTGCGCAGGCAGACAGGCCGGCTGGCGCGTCCGGCGCCAGAGGCCTGGAAGCGCAGGGCCTGCGCCCGGCTGGCGCTGGGCTGGCAGGCGCCAAGCAGCCGGGGCAGGGAAAAGCCCGCAAAGGCGCCTTGCCCGGCAGGCGCGGCGAGGGCTGCCGGCGCCGCCGAGCCCTGTGCTCTGCGGAAAGCCAGTTTCCTTAAGAATATGTCTGCCATGGCGCGACCTCCCGGCTCCGTGGGAGCCTTGCTGGACGAATTAAAAATGAAGATGAATTTCAAATGCATTTTTTCCGGCTTTGGGAGAAAAGTCAAGCCTGCAGGCAGAGAAAAGCGGCTTGCGGGCCGCATGCCAGCAGCGCCTTGCCGCCGGCCTGGCTCACGGGCCTGACCGGAAGCTCCGCCGGCAGACGCCTTTCAATCCACGGCAAAAGCGGCTATGCTCAACGCCAAGGCAGGGGCTATTTTCCGTGCGCCCTGCGCCCCTGCGCCCCTGCGCCCCCCTGCACACCCTACCTGCAGACTGCGCGACAGACTGCCCGAAGGAGACGACATGAAGCATCTCAAAGCCGCCATCCTCGTCCTTTTCGCCCTCACAGCCCTCCTGCTGCCGGCTTTGGCCTGTCCTGCGGCCCAGCCGGACGGCGTGAAAAGGGAAAAAGTCCTGCTCGACACCGACATGGTGGAGATGTTCGACGACGGCGTGGCCATGATCATGCTGGCCAACGCGCCGAACATCGATCTCGTCGGCGTCACCTGCGTCACCGGCAACAGCTGGGTGCAGGAAGGCGTTGCCTACGCGGCGCGGCACCTCGAAATCGAAGGCCGCAGCGTTCCCCTGCTCCAGGGCATGCAGTACCCCCTGCGCCCCCAGCGCCACGAGCTCTTCGAAGGCGAGCGGGCCATGTACGGCATGGGCCACGACTCCTGGCTCGGCTCCCTCGGACGCCGCGAGCCCGAAACCTGGCATGAATTCTACAGGCGCCACTACGGCATGGAGCCGACGTTCAAGCCCTCCAGCCAGCACGCCGTCAACTTCATCATCGACACCATCCGGGCCAATCCCCACGAAATCACCATCGCGGCCATCGGTCCCTGCACCAACCTCGCCTGCGCCATACGCATGGCCCCCGACATCGTGCCCCTCGTGAAGCGCGTGGTCTACATGGGCGGCGCCTTCTTCCAGCAGGGCAACGTCACCCCGACCTCCGAGTTCAACTGGTGGATCGATCCCGAGGCTGCCCAGATCGCCGTTCGGAGCGCCTTCAAGGAGCAGATAGTCTTCGGTCTCGACGTGTGCGAGAAGGTCGTCTTCCGCAAGGGCCACTACGACCGCTTCATGATGACGCTCGGCGACAGCCCCGAGGCCCGCATTCTGGAAAAGACCTTCGTCGGCACCATGTTCGCCAAGGATCCCAAGTTTACCCACTTCGTCTGGGACGCAATCGTGGCCGCCTACCTCATCGATCCCAGCATCGTGACGTCGCAGCGGCTCTGCTCCATCGACGTCAACACCCAGTACGGCCTCTCCTACGGCCAGTCTCTGGCCTACATCTCCCACTTTCCTCCAGGCTGCCAGAAGGCGGCCATCGTGATGGACATAGACCAGAAGAAGTTCTGGAGCATGCTCTGCGATCCCCTCTACTGGGCTTCCGCCAGAAAGGCGCAGAAGCCGTAACCCATCCGCCCGCGGACGGTTTCCCCTCTTTAAGGAGGCATCTCCATGCAACGCGCAGCTTTCCTTCCCGCCATCCTCGCGGCCCTGCTTCTCGCCTGCCCCGCGCCAGCCCTGGCCGGGCAGTGCTCGGCCAAGGGGCACAGGCTCTGGGGCAAGGTCAAGGTCGTCAACGCCCATGCCGACCTCAAGGTTCAGGTCGTGAACTCCTTCCCCGACCTCAAGGTCCAGGTCGTGAACTCCTTCCCCGACAAGTGCGGCAAGTGGCAGATGGTCAACACCTTCCCCGACTTCACCATCCAGTTCGTCAACTCCTTCCCTGACGTGAAGATCCAGTACGTCAATTCCTTCCCGGGCATGGCCCGCTAGCCGGAACAGCCCCTCCCGGCCAGGGCCTGCACCAGGGCCGGCTTCAGGCACTGGCCGGAGCCGGCCCCGCCTTTTTCCGCCCCCCCCCAAAAAAAGCGACAAGGAGCCTTCCCGTGCAGCGCACGCGCCTTTTTCCCCTCCTCGTCCTCGCGGCCTTCGCCCTTGCCCTGGCACTCCAGGGCTGCGCCAGCGCCCGGCGCGCCGGGACGCCGCCTGCCGTCCCGCCGGGCGGCTTCGAGCTTGTCCTGCTCCACACCAACGACACCCACACCTACATCGCCGGCGCCGATGCCAGCGGCAGGGCCTGCTTCAAGGAGGAAGGATGCTACGGCGGCTACGCCCGCATCGCCCAGGCCATCAAGGACGAAAAGGCCAAGGGTGGCAATGTCCTCGTCCTGGACGCCGGCGACCAGATGCAGGGCACCATCTTCTTCGCGACCGGCAAGGCGCCCCTGATCGCCTCCCTGCAGAAGCGCATGCCCTACGACTTCTCCACCCTGGGCAACCACGAATTCGACGAAGGCTGCCCCGCGCTTGCCGGCTTCCTGGCAGAGCTTCCCTACGGGGTGCTGGCTGCCAACCTCAAGCCCGGCAAGGCCTGCCCGCTGGCGGCCTGCGCCGTCAAGCCCTGGGCCGTGCGCGAGTTCCAGGGCGTCAAGGTCGGCGTCTTCGGCATCGCCAACGACCAGCCCGTCGGCACCAGCGACGCCTGCAAGGCCACGGCCTTCCTGGACCGCAGGGAGGCCGCCCGGCAGGCCGTCAGGGAACTCGAAGCCCAGGGCTGCCGGATCATCGTCGCCGTCACCCACATCGGCCTGGAAGACGACCTGGCGCTGGCCCGCGCCGTGGACGGCATCGACGTCATCGTAGGCGGCCACAGCCACAGCTACCTCGGTCCCGAACGGAACGGCGGCCTCACGGAAAAGCCCGAAGGCCCCTATCCCCTGGTCGCCCAGTCGCCCTCGGGCAAGCCCGTGCTCGTCGTCACCGCCAAGTTCCAGACAAGATACCTCGGCCGGCTCGACGCCGTCTTCGACGCCGAGGGCACGGCCTGCGCCTGGCAGGGCGGCCCCATCCTCCTCGGACCCGACGCGCCGAGGGATCCCGAGCTCAGCGCGCTCGTTGCGCCCAAGGGCGAAGCACTTGAAAAGCTGAAGAAGGAGCGCCTCTTCGAAAACGAAATCGACATGCCCGACGGCATTGAAGCCTGCCGCAGGGGCGAGTGCCTCGCCGGCCTGCTGGCCGCCGACGCCTTCCTCGAATTCGGCCGCCGGCACGGCGCATCCATCGCCCTCATGCACGCCGGCGGCGTGCGCTCCTCCCTGCCCCGCGGCTGGGTCACCCAAGGCGACATGCTCTCCGTCCATCCCTTCGCCGCGCACGTGGCCGTCAAGGAAATCACGGGCGCAACCCTCATCGAGGCCCTCGAAAACAGCGTCGCCGACGGCCACGACGGCGCCTACCTGCTCCAGCCGGCAGGCCTTGCCTTTGTCCTCGACAGGGCCAGGCCCTCGGGGCGCCGCCTCGTCAAGGCCGAAGCCATGGGCGCCGACGGCAGGATGCATGCCCTGGATCCCAAGGCCAGGTACCGCGTCGCCATGGCGGACTTCCTCGCCCGGGGCAGCGGCGGCCATCCCATGCTGGCAAGGGGCCGGACGCTCGCCGTCTCCGCCGAAACCGAGCGCGAACTCGTGGCGCGGCATGCGGCCCGCATCAGCCCCCTGCGCGGCATAGGCACAGGCCGCTTCGTCATCCTGCACTAATCCTGAAGGCCCGGCGCCGGCCTGGCAGGGCCCAGCCCCTCCCCCGGCACCGCGGCCCCGCAAGGAGGCACATCCTACCATGTTCATGCAGCGGCTTTTCGCAGGACTTCTGCCCGTCCTGCTCTGCCTTTCCCTCGCCCTCGGCGGCTGCGCCGGCAAAGGGGCGCCCTTCGGCCAGGCCCAGGCCCCCGAAGGCGGCCTCGACCTCGTCATCCTGCACGCCAACGACATGCACTCCTTCATCGCCGGCACCGACAAAAGCGGCCAGGCCTGCATGAAGGAGGACGGATGCTACGGCGGCTACGCCCGCGTCGCCCAGGCCATCAAGGACGCCAAGGCGAAGGGCGACAACGTGATCGCCCTCGACGCCGGCGACCAGATGCAGGGCACCATGCTCTACACCGTCTTCAAGATGTCCCTGATGGCGGACATCTATCCGCTGATTCCCTTCGACGCCGCAACCCTCGGCAACCACGAGTTCGACGAAGGCTGCGCCAAGCTTGCGGACTACCTGTCCGGCGTCCGGATTCCCATGCTGGCTGCCAACCTTGATCCCGCCAAGGGCTGCCCCATGCTCGGCGCCAAGTTCCAGCCCTGGGTGATCCGCGAGATCCGCGGAGTCAAAGTGGGCATCGTGGGCATTGCCTGCGACGACGTGATCGAGCCCGGCAAGGCCTGCGTCAAGACCAGGTTCAAGGATGTCAAGGCAACGCTTGAGGCCGCCGTCAAGGAGCTCAAGTCCCAGGGCGTCGGCATCGTCATTGCCCTCACCCACATCGGCCTTGGCGCCGACAGGGAGCTTGCCCGCGCCGTGGACGGCGTCGACGTGATCGTCGGCGGCCACTCCCACAGCTACATCGGCTCCAGCCCCGACGAGAAGGCCGAGGGGCCCTATCCCATCGTGGAGCGCTCGCCCTCCGGCAGGCCCGTCCTCGTGGTCACGGCCAAGAAGTCGGCCAAGTATCTCGGCGAGCTTGAAGTGCAGTTCGACAGGGACGGCGTCCCGGTCGGCTGGCGCGGCCAGCCCCGCCTCCTCGATCCCGCCTGCCCCAGGGACGCCAAGGTCAGCGCTGTCGTGGCCAGCTACGCCCAGAAGGGCGAGGCCTACCGCAAGGCCGTGATCGGCGTCAACGAGATCGACATGCCCGACGGCATGGAGGCCTGCCGCGCCGGCGAGTGCCTCTCCGCCAGCGTCGCCGTGGACGCCTTCCTCGACTGGGGATCCCGGTACGGCGCCGAGATGGCCCTCATCACCGGCGGCGCCCTCCGCAACCCCCTGCCCCGCGGCCAGGTCTCGCGCGGCGACATCCTCGCCATCGCCCCCTTCCCCAACACCCTGCTCGTGAAGGAGTTCACGGGCGAGCAGCTGCTGGCAGCCCTGGAGCACGGCGTGCAGGACGACAACCACGACGGCGCCTACATCGTCCATCCCGCCGGCTTCACCTACGAGGCCGACATGGCCAGACCCTCCGGGCAGCGCATCGTCAAGGCCGAAAGCACCGGCAGAAAGGGGCGCGAGCGCATCGATCCCAAGCGCCGCTACAAGGTCTGCCTCACGAGCTATCTCGCCGGCGGCGGCGACAGGTACGAGATGCTCAAGGAAGGCAGGGTCCTGCCTGCGCCTTCGGCCGGCGACGGCGAAGTCATCGAGGCCTACGTCAAGAAGGCGAGTCCCATCAGGACGCGTCGCGGCGGGCGCTTTGTCCTGAAGAACGCGAAGTAGCCGCCCGCCGGCACGCTTCTGCCAGGGCGCTCCCGGCTTCCAGCCAGGGGCGCCCTGGCCCGTTTTGGCGGCAGCGTTCTGCCTTGCCCCCAAGGCCCCTCCAGCAGCCTGCGGACTCAGCGGCGCGGCCTCTCCCGGCTAGAGGCAGACGCCCGCCGCCTCCCTGGAGCCCCGTGGCTGCCAGAGACCCAGCCGGCAGGCCCTTCCCCGGGGGCGCCAGTCCTCCCGCAGCGTCAGGCAGAACCCGCCAAGACGGCCGTTGACAGGCAAGACGGCACGTCCATGCCGAAGGCGTCCAGCGAAAACCTGCTCTTTCGTGCTGGAGGGCCATCGTGCAGACTTGCACTTTCGTGCTGGAATCTCGGTATGAGAATATGCTCTTTCGTGCAAAAACAGCCTTGCCAGCAGCTGCAGTTTCGTGCATGCTGGGCTGGCGCGCCCTGAGACGCACAGGGCTGGCAAGGAGGACGCGGTGGAACGGAAAATCTACGGCAGGCTGCAGCAGTGGAAGGCGGAGTCGCAAGGGTCTTCAGCGCTGCTGATAGACGGTGCCCGTCGCGTTGGGAAAAGCTATATTGCCGAAGCATTTGCACGGCAAGAATACCGAAGCTACATAATGATAGACTTTTCCTACCCGCGTCCTGGAACCCTTGCATGCTTCAAAGAAGACAGCTATGATCTTGATCTTTTTTTTGCAAAGCTTTCTGCCATTTATGGACGCCAGCTCTACAAGCGAGAAAGTCTCATTATTTTCGACGAGGTACAACTCTATCCACCAGCAAGACAACTAATCAAGCACCTTGTCGCAGACGGCAGGTACGACTACCTTGAGACAGGCTCGCTCATCTCGCTGCATAAAAACGTCCATCAAATTCTTATTCCTTCAGAGGAAGAGCACATCGAAATGTTTCCCATGGACTTCGAGGAGTACCTCTGGGCCATGGGGGACAAGACAACCATCCCCTTCCTGAGCGACTGTTTCGCGCGCAGACAGCCCCTCGGACAGGAGCTCCACCGCAAGGTGCTCAACGACTATCGGCAGTACATGCTTGTGGGCGGCATGCCGCAAGCTGTGCAGTCCTATGCTGTCAAACGTGACTTTGCCGATATCGATCGTATAAAAAAACGAATCTTGGCACTCTATTATGAAGATATCGGTAAGTATGCAGGAAATAATACAGAGAAGGTATTTTCTATTATCGACAATATTCCTGAGCAACTATCAAAAAAAGAAAAGAAATACAAACTTTCAAATATTAACAATAATGCAAGAAGACGCACATATGACGATGCCTTTATATGGCTTGAAAGATCAATGATAATTAACCGTTGCTTAAATGCAACAGATCCAACAGTTGGATTAAGTATGAGTTGTGACCATACAACGCATAAATGTTATATGGGAGATACTGGACTACTTGTATCACTTACATTTCGTGATAAAGAATATATCGACAATATGCTATACAAGTCGATTCTTCTTGATAAGCTCAATGTTAATGAGGGTATGCTTTTAGAAAATGTCGTTGCTCAAACACTACGTAGCCAAGGATATAAATTATTTTTTTATTCAAGAGTTGATACGCAAAATCGTATCAATAATATTGAGATAGATTTTATTATTTCAAATAACAAAAAAATTTTACCTATTGAAGTAAAATCGTCTTCATATAGAAACCATTCTTCTTTAGATAAATTTATCAATAAATTTAATTCACGCCTTGGAGAAAAATTTATTCTGTATCAAAAAGACGTCATGGTAAAGGACGGCATTATCCATCTGCCTGTCTACATGGCCATGTTTCTCTAGGAATTCACTGCAATTTATCGGCAGAGTCGCGAGTCCCGGCAGCGCTCCCCGGGCATGTTCCCCTTCGCGGACCAGAAGACCCCA
>DFDR01000153.1:800-3671 GCA_002369295.1 Desulfovibrionaceae bacterium UBA3823 | reverse complement strand
CTTGCGTGCGGCTTGACGGCTGGTGAGGCAAGGGCAAAAATGAGTGCCCTGCGCATCAGGCGAGGCTCTGCAGGCAGAGATGCTCGCCACGTGCCAGACGCCTGCAGCGCGCTTCCAGCATGCATTTCCGGTGCGCCCTGCCCCGTCCGGAATGCCGGCGCAGCCCTTCTCCCCGCGCTCCGTCTGCCAGGAGGCCTGTGTCCATGAATGTCCTGCGTCCCTCTCTCCTGCTCGTCCGCGTCCTGCTCTGCCTTGCCCTTGCCCTCGGCGGCTGCGCCGGCAGGGAAGCGCCCTTCGGCCAGGCCAAGGCGCCGGAAGGCGGTCTCGATCTCGTCATTCTCCACATCAACGACATGCACGCCTACCTCGCCGGCACGGACAAAGGCTGGCAGGCCTGCTTCAGCGACAGGGACTGCTACGGCGGCTACGCCCGCGTGGCCAAGGCCATCGAAGACGCCAAGGCGCAGAGCGACAACGTCATTGCCCTCGACGCCGGCGACCAGGTGCAGGGCACGCTCTTCTATTCCGTGTGCCGCATGCCCATGCTTGCCGAGCTCAACCGGCTCATGCCCTTCGACGCGGCCACGCTGGGCAACCACGAGTTCGACGAGGGATGCGCCGAAATCGCCCGAAATCTGGGCAGGCGCACCTATCCCGTGCTGGCCGCCAACCTCGATCCCCAGAAGGGATGCCCCCTGCTCGGCGCCAAGTTCCAGCCCTGGATCGTCCGCGAGGTGCGCGGCGTCAAGGTGGGCATCGTCGGGCTTGCCAACGAGGACGTCGTCGAGCCCAGCATGGCCTGCACGAAGACGAAGTTCACGGACCGCCGCAGGACCCTGGAAGCCGCGGTCAAGGCCCTTGAGGCCCAGGGCGTCCACGTGATCGTGGCGCTCACCCACATCGGCCTTGCAGCCGACCGGGAGCTTGCCCGCACCATCGACGGCATCGACGTGATCGTCGGCGGCCACTCCCACAGCTACATCGGCTCGAGCCCCGACGAGAAGGCCGAAGGTCCCTATCCCGTCGTGGAGCGCTCGCCCTCGGGCAGGCCCGTCCTCGTCGTCACGGCCAGATATGCGGCCAGATACCTCGGCGAGCTCGAAGTGCAGTTCGACAGGGACGGCGTCCCGGTCGGCTGGCGCGGCCAGCCCCGCCTCCTTGATCCCGCAAGCCCCAGAGACGACAAGATAAGCGCGCTCGCCGACGCCTATGCCCGGCAGATCGAAGCCTACCGGGCGACCCAGATAGGCGTCGGCGAGATAGGCAGGCCGGACGGCATGATGGTCTGCCGCACCGGCGAATGCCCCTCCGGCACCGTCACCGTGGACGCCTTCCTCGACTGGGGCCGCCGCTTCGGCGCCGTCATGGCCTTCACCACCGGCGGCTGCCTGCGCGCCCGCCTTCCCGTCGGTCCCATAACCCGCGGCGACATGCTTGCCATGCACCCCTTCGGCAACACCCTCGTCGTGAAGGAGTTCACGGGCAGGCAGATCCTGCAGGCCCTGGAGCACGGCGTGCAGGACGACAGCCACAGCGGCGCCTACCTCGTCCATCCCGCCGGCTTCCGCTACGAGGCCGACCTGGCCAGGCCCCAGGGCTCCCGCATCGTCCGAGCCGAGCTTGAAGGCGCAAAGGGCCCCGAGCGCATCGAGCCCGGCCGCAGATACAAGGTTGCGCTCACCAGCTACCACGCCGGCGGCGGCGACAAGCTCGACATGCTCAAGGAAGGCAGAATCGTGCCTGCGCCCGCGGCGGGCGACCTCGAGGTCGTCGAGGACTACATCCGCAGGCACAGCCCCATCAGGGACGCTGGGGCAGAACGCCTCGTCCTGCGCGCCAGGTAGCCGTCCCGGCCGGCAGGACAGGGCGCGCGGGCACCTGAGGCCGGCTGACGGGCTTCCTGGCCTCGGCATGCCGCAGCTGCCGCAGGCCCTTTCCCTGCGCGCCAAGCTCCCCGCCTCTGGAGGGGAAAGGACGTCAGCCAGCCCACATGGCAGGCCGGCACCCGCGGCGCCGCTGCACTGCGCGCCATCGCGCCCCTGGCTGCGGGGCTTTCGTCCCTGCCGGCGAGGCATCGCCCTTCCCTTGGATGCCAGCTCTGCCACCGGCGGACAGGGCCTGACAGCGGGGCCGGATCAGGATGCACCTCCGGGCCCCGGACTCAGGACTCCCCCCAGCATGCCAGCCAGCGTCCAGCCCGGCAGAGCCCACGAGCCGGTCCTCTGCTTCAGGCTGCGCCCGCACTGCCGCGCCGCGCAGGCGCCCGGGGCAAGGCGTGCTTCCGGCACAACGGCATCCAGCGCCCGCTGGACTGGCGCTTGCAAGATCGTCTGTTTTACGCAAGAGTACCAGCGCAGGCTTTTCGCCAGGCAAGGCTTCAGCCTTGCACAGCTGTCCTCCGTCATGAGGAAGGCCTGCGGATTTCCGAACCTTGCGCCCCGTCCGCAGCGAGGATCCGTATAGCGCTCCAAGACGAATTCAAGCCAAGAGAATTCACGCCCAGCTTTCTCCTCTGGAGGTATAACATGGCCGATGCAAGCAATGTGAAACCCGTCGAAGCCGGCACGAACGCCAGCCAGCCCCAGCCAGTCCAGTCGCAGGATGCCACCCAGGCGCAGGGCGCTTCGCAGGCTCAGCCTCAGGCTGCGCAGCCAGCTTCCGCCCAAGCCCAGCCCGCCCCGTCCCAGGCCGGCGCGCAGCAGGGACAGCCTCAGGCACCCTACGGACAGTCTCAGCAGCAGTGGGGACAGCCCCAGGCACCCTACGGACAGCAGTCCTATGTCCAGCAGGGACAGCCTCAGGCTCCCTACGGCCAGCCTCAGCAGCAGTGGGCGCAGCCCCAGGCGCCCTACGGACAGCAGCCCTATGCCC
>DFDR01000153.1:0-703 GCA_002369295.1 Desulfovibrionaceae bacterium UBA3823 | reverse complement strand
CGGACAGCAGCCCTATGCCCAGCAGGGACAGCCCCAGCAGGCGTACCAGCAGGCATACGGACAGCCCCAGCAGCACCAGTTCGGACAGCCTCAGCAGCAGCCCCCCTATGGACAGTCCCAGCAGGCTCCGTACGGGCAGTCCCAGCAGCAGTGGGGACAGCAGGCACCCTACGGACAGCCCCAGCAGCAGTGGGGACAGCAGCCTCAGCAGCAATGGGGACAGCAGCCCCAGCAGCACCAGTTCGGACAGCCTCAGCAGCAGGCGCCCTACGGACAGCAGGCACCCTACGGACAGCCCCAGCAGCAGTGGGGACAGCCCAATCCCTACGGCCAGCAGCACTATGCCCAGCAGGGGCAGCCTCAGGCACCCTACGGACAGCCTCAGCAGCAGTGGGGACAGCAGGCGCCCAACGCCCAGCAGAAGCCAGGCTTCGGCAATATCTTGAAGGGCGCGGCGGCCGGCGTGCTCGCAGGCGCCGCCATCTCCGCAGCTGGACGCGCCATCTTCGGCGGACGCCCTGCCAATGCCGGCACGCCCCAGCAGGAGTCCAGCGCCGACCAGCAGACTTCCCAGCAGGCTCCTCAGCAAGGGCCCTATGACAGCGACTTCACCCAGACCGACCCCGCCTACGGCGGCTACGGGCAGCAAGGCTATGCCCAGCAGGCCTACAACCAGCCCGGCTATGATCAGGGCTATGGCCAG
>DFDR01000245.1 GCA_002369295.1 Desulfovibrionaceae bacterium UBA3823 | reverse complement strand
CTTCATCCTGGTCATCGCTGCGGGTGGACAGATCGCCGCCGCAGACGCGGCATTTGTCGCCGTTCGGTTTGATGGCGTCGATGAAGATGTTGTTGGGATGGTTGTTGTTATTCTTGCAGAGGCGGCGGCCCATGATGCGGTTCTTGGCCACCTGGCGGGGCAGAAGGATCTCGACGACGTAGTCGAGTTTCATGCCCTTTTCCTGCAGAGCGGCCCAGAGCTTTTCAGCCTGCACCATGTTGCGGGGGAAGCCGTCGAGCAGCCAGCCGTTGGCGCCCTTCTGCTGGAGGGTGTCGAGCACCATGGGAATGGTGATTTCGTCCGGAACGAGGTCGCCGCGGTCGATGTAGGCTTTCGCTTTCTTGCCAAGCTCAGTGCCGCCGCCGATGTGCTCGCGGAAGATGGCGCCGGATTCGATGTGGGCCAGGTTGTACTTCTCTTTCATGAGGTCGCCCTGGGTGCCCTTGCCACTGCCGTTGGGTCCAAAAATCAGAATATTCATAAGTAATTCCTCCATCTTTGAGTGAAATTGAGGCTGGCGCCTCGAAAAAAATATTTACCGACGCATTTTAAATGTTTGTCAATAAAACAAAATAAAAATGCGCATATTTGTCGACACTGTTAAAATTTGTTTAAAATAGCTGATGTTTTTCGTCAAAAAATCACATGTTTTTATTGTCGTTGTTTGACTCTATTCAATAGAATAGATGTATTTCTCAGATGATATATATTTACTGCGACGACTGCAGGCATTTTGCAGTTTTTGACGAATGTTTCCTCGGGGAATGCATATATTTGTCTTGCCTGTTTGGATTTCTCCAATGAGGCAAGCGCATGCGCCCTCGAACCACGGATGCTCGCGGAGCTGCCTTTGCGGCGAGGGCATGTTCCCTCCCCGCCACCGGCCAGGCCGAGCGTCCTCGAAAAAGGCACGTGTTTCAAAGTAGACCGAAACTGCAGGCACTTCAAGCCTCTGCGACAAGGCGCACACTGTCGGCGAGGTCTGTCGCCGGTGGTGGCATTTGGGGAAAATTTTAGTTTAACATACTAAATTTATTATATTTTTTTAAAAAGACGTCTTCCTGGGGGCGCGTGGACGCCAGCGCTGTCCGTCTCGAAAGAGCCATTCTTCGCTTTTGAGAAGCCGGCGGGCTGCCCCGCTCCCCCGTTTGCGCCTTGTGCTTGGCCCCTTAGTCCGCGCTTTGCTTCGGAGAACGGCATGCCTGCCGAAAAAGCACTCTGGCATCCGGCTGCGCTGGGCGCAGAAGCCTTCTCCTGCCAGGCCGGCAGGGGCGGATCGCCTCCAGCGTCCGCTGATTCTGCCTGCGGTTCGGCACGCTGCCGAGCACGCCCTCGCCTTGGGGCGGCTTGTCCGCCCCGGCCTTGACCGCTTCACGAGAGGACAGGGGCCGCCGCCAGGGGAGCGGCAGGGCGATCGGCGTCGCTAGCGCCGAAAGAGCCGGAAGAAGCCGCCCACGAGGCCGGCCGTGCCCTGAATCAGGCCGGCGAAGGCATTGAGCACCACCTTGCCGCCGTGGACCTTGGTTTCCGGCTTGGAAAGCGGGCCGACGACGTACACGGGAATGACGGGCAGGCCCCGCATGTCAATGGTCACGTCCATGTCGATGCGCATGTCGTTGAGATCCACCTTGCCCTTGCCCTGGACGTTCATGCCGCTGTTCTTGAGCAGGAAGTCTCCGGTGCGGCACACGCCGCGGTCGATGGCTGCGGAGCAGGTGATGGAATCGAACTCCGTGGGCTTGCCCTTGAGGCGCCCTTCGTCGTCAGCGCTTTGGAAGCTGCCCTTGCCGGTGGAGAAGTGGAGCGTGCCGGAGAGATTGCGCGGCAGATCTCCGCTCCGGGCCATGGCCGCCTGGAGGCTGCAGCTCAGGGCCGCCAGGCCCTTGAAGTCCGACTTGATTCCCTTGGCCTTCATGGCCTCGCCCAGCTGCACGCTCCGGCCCGTGCTCGAGATGTTGAAGGCAAGCCCCTTGTCGAAGTTGACGCGCCCTGTTGCGGAAAGAGTTCCGCCGTAGGCGCTGGCCTGCAGGCCGCCGATGCTCAGCCGCCCTTCCTTGAGCGTCAGGGGCACCTTGACGCCGGTGAAGCGGAGCTTGCTGACGATGAGCGAGCTGATGCGCGCCGTGCCTTGTGCATCGAAGTCCTTGAGGAAGCGCAGATCGAACTCGCGGCCGGGATCAGGCGCGCTGGCCCTTCCTGCGTTCGATGCGCCGCCTTCCTTGCCGTTTTTCAGCAGGGCGTCGAGATCGAGGCCGCCGGCGCTGAGGTCGAAGCAGATCTGCGGGCGCTTGCCGGCCAGGGAGAGGTCAAGGCTGCCGGCGAGAGGCGTGCCGGCAACGCGGGTCTTGAGATGCTTCACCGCGATGCGGGAGCCGTCCGTCTGGAAGTCGAAGGAGCCCTTGAACGCCTTGAATTCCTTATGGAGGTCAGGCGTCTTGGCGAACACCCCCTTGAGAAGGGCCGGCAGCTCCACGCTTGCCTCGTGCACCGTGCCGGCACAGCTTCTGGCCTTGCCCTCGGCGCCCGACTGCAGCAGGGAGACGCGCGCCCTGCATCCCGGCAGCGTCACGGCGGCGTTCTCGAGGCCGCACTGGCCTGATGCCGAATGGTAGGAGAGCCCGCCCTTGATGCCGAGATCTATGTTCGACCCCGGCAGGCCTGCCAGGCGCTCCAGCCGGTGCACGGCGAGACTTGAGGCAAGGTTCTTGAAGGAAACGCCCTTCTCCCTGCCGGAGAAGGCCAGCCACACCGTGCCCGTGGAATCGGCCTGTCCCGTCCAGCCGCCGGCATGGCTTGCGCGCCACCTGCCGTTGAAGCCGACAATGCTGCCCTTGCGCTGGGCGCTCTGCAGGTCGCAGTCGAGAGCCAGCTTGTCGAAGGGGGCCGTCTTTCTGCCGCCCGTCAGGAAGGCGCCCTTGGCGCCCGACATCTTCACATCGCCGTGCAGGCTGGCCAGAAAGAGGTCGATGTTGCGCCCCTTGGCTCTGGCCTTGGCCCGCCCCTCGAGCGTGCCCTTGGCAAGGGGCAGGAAGGGGCAGTCCCTGGCAAGCTGGCCCGCCTGCACGCCCTTGGCCTGGACGTCGAATTCGAAGACCGGCGTGAGGTGCGTGCCCCGGATGACGCACTGGCCCTTGAAGGGGCCGGAGTAGAGATCGGCCCCCGCCTTGATGGCGCAGTCGCTGACGTCGGGCTTGCCTGAGGGCGTGGGGACGATGGCGACCTTGACCTGGCGGAGATTGAGGGGGCCGTAGTGCACGAGGTCGGCAGAGAGATTGATGTCGTAGCCGCAGACGTCGGCATCGTCTTCCTGCAGCGCCGCCTCGCAGGCCTCTCTGGCAGCCTTGGCTTCCTTCCCTTCCTTCCCGCTGCCGCCTTCGAGGACGACCTTGCATGTCGAGGGCCTCGGCCTGCGGCCCCAGAGCTCGTCGAGGGTGAGGCTGGTGAGGGGGCGGTGCACGTAGGAGGGCGGCTGGGGGATGTCGCCAAGCGACTCGGGCATGGCCACCCCCAGATCAACCTCCCTGCTCCTGAGATCAAGGAAGACGACGGGATCGGCAAAGGAGGCGACGCCGCCCCTGCCCCTGAATTCGTAGCCCTGGGCCGTTGCGGCCACGCGCGGGCAGTGCAGGCGCTCCCTGTTGAGGGTGAAGTCGATGATGCCCTCGGAAACCTGGTCAAGCGCTACCTGCAGTCCCGGCGTGATCCAGCGGCCGAAGCCGAGCCAGCGCGTGAGGGAGAGGCGCGTGACGCTCGCGCGGCCCGTCAGGGCAGGGCCCTTTTCGCCGAAGGAGAGGATGGCGTCGAGGCCGGCCGAGTCCTTGCCCATGGACATGTTGCTGATCTCGATGCGCAGGTCCCTCGGCGCCAGTTCCTGCGGGAGGAGGTCGGCGTAGGGCAGGGGGTTGCCGGTGGCGTCGGCCTTGGCGGGGTAGGCCTTGCCCGCCAGGGCAAAGTGGATGGGGGCTGCATCGTAGACGTAGACGCCCTTGATTTCGCCGTCGGCAACGATGCCCTCGGGAGCGCCCGTGAAGGCGAGCCTGGCCGTGAAGCGCGTGGAGAGCAGGGGCAGCTCCGCGGCGCCGTCCACCGTGAAGCGGCAGCGCTCGATGGGATTGCTGAGCCTGGTTCCGCCGTGGGCCTTGAAGTTCTTGAGCGCCCACAGGCGGCCGTCCGCTTCCGTAAACGCGAGCCGCGTGACCGTAAGGCGGGCGCGGGCCCGGTTGAGCAGGCTCTGCACCTCGGCCTGCACGTCGAGGCCGTCGATGTCGAGGGAGGCGCCGGCCTGGTCCCGGAGCAGGCAGCTGCCGTCCATGACGCGCAGGTCGAAGAACTTGGGGAAGATGCGCTTGACCATGTCGCCCGGCGTTTCGTCCCTGCCCTTGCCTTCGTCGCCAAGGCGGTCCGCCATCTCGGCGGCCGCAAAGGGGAGCAGGCCTTCGGCCTGGGGGCGCATGAGGGTCACCTGCTCGGGATAGAACTGGCCCTCGCAGAGGCTGACCAGGCTCGGCGCCACGAGGGCGTAGGCGGCCTGAAAGGCAAAGCCGTCCTTTCTGAGGGAGATGCCTTCCAGGGTGATGACGGGCGAGGGGAAGAGCTTGAGCGTGGCCGAGCGGGCCTTGACGGTGCAGCCTGAGTTTTGCTCGAAGCGCGCAAAGGCAGATTCCAGCAGGCTGTGGAAGTTGAGCTGCAGATAGAGCAGGGCGCCGAGCGCCAGCACCGCAAGCACGCCTGCGGCAGCCGCGAGAATCGTGAGAATGCGCTTGCACAGCGCCGGCAGCCTGATCTGCATGGAACTTCCCGGCCCTGGTCAGGCTAGCGCCCCTGGGAGGGCGCCAAAGTTGGGGGTGTGGAACTTGATCACGGTGCTGCTCCCCCAGAGTCCTGCACCGCCGGCATCTTCCGCGGCTGGCGAGGGGCTATGCGGAGAGGCGCAGCTCCTGCGCGGAAGGCGTCTGCCGGCTGAAGGCGGGCTCTGCCTGGCTGGCGCCGTCACGTTCGGCCTCGAGAGCATGGATCCGGGCTTCCAGGGCCTGGACGGCCGTGAGGAGCCTGGCGTTGTCCTCCTGGGCTTTGCGGAACTGGCGTTCCTGATTCAGGGTGCTGAAGGCGAGGACAACAACGATGGCGCTGGCAAAGAAGAAGAGAAAAATCATGTAGGAGAGCATGGGACGTCCTTGGAGAAGGGCCCGGACTGCAGCGGATGACGGCATCCGGCGCCCGGTCCGAGAGCGTGTCCTGCTCCGTCCTGGCAACGGGAGGGCACTATACGTGAGTCTTATCGGGCGGGCAAGGCGGAGCATAAGGGCTGCCTCGGCATTTTTGCGCGCAGCGGCCCCTCTTCCGGGCATGCCCCCGGGCGGCGTCCGGCCAGCCGCGCTGCGCAGCTTTGGCGCGGCTGCATCGCCGGGAGGGCTGCCGCTGGATCGCTGGATCCGCCTCCTTTGCAGTCTTTGGCCTGGCAGGCTATAAGGGCGCGACCGCAGGGCGGGAGCCTTGATGCGGCGTTTGCAAGGAGGACAGAGGATGGCGGAGCAACTGGAACTGCACATGGTCATGGCCGACGAGCAGGGCAGCATCTACGACGATCCCGACCTGCTCATGGTTGTGAACCGGGGCGGAGAGTGGGGCACGCCCAAGCCCGACGAGGTCATTCCGCTGCCGAAGGAAAGCGAGCTTTTTCTCCTGCCCGGCCGCAAGGCCGTGGGACTTGATCCCGAGAGCGGCGAAACCATGGAGACGGACTACCTCGCCTGCGCCGCCTTCGCCGCGCCGGGCTACACCCTCTCGGCGCATCCGGCCTACGCCAGGCAGGAAGGGGCGCCCCTGCTGCCGCTCTTCGCCTACGGCGCCGTGGGCTTTGCCGACGAGCGCTTCTGGATCTGCGCCAGGCGCGTGGACCGGGATCCGCGCCAGCAGTTCACCAAGGTTCAGCGCAGCGCCATACGCAGGAACATGGAGCGCCTGCTCAGGGAGCATAGGCAGAACCGCCTGGTCGGCCACATCCTGAACGACTGCGTCGCCCGCTACGACTGCCCGGCAGCCAGGAACTTCGCCCTCGGCCGCTACGAGGCGCCCCTGCCGAGTTCCCAGACCTGCAATGCGCGCTGCGTCGGCTGCATCTCCGAGCAGGCCGGGGACTCCCCCATCGCCGTGACGCCCCAGTGCCGGCTCGACTTCACGCCGACGCCCGAGGAAATCTGCGAGGTCATGCGCATCCACGAGGCCCGCGAAACGAAGGTTCCCGTCTACTCCTTCGGCCAGGGCTGCGAGGGCGACCCGCTGATGAATCCGGACCTGCTCTGCGCGAGCGTCAGGCTCTTCCGCGAAGGCGGCGGCCGGGGCACGGTCAACTGCAACACCAACGCCTCCAGGCCCGACGCCGTGGCACGGCTCGCCGACGCCGGCCTCACCAGCCTGCGCGCCAGCCTCAACTCCGCCAGGGAGGAAGTCTACAGCAGATACTACCGCCCCCGCGGCTATGCCTTCGAGGACGTCAAGGCTTCCATCCGGACGGCGCGGGAGCGCGGGATCTTCGTCTCCCTCAACCTGCTCTTCTTCCCTGGCGTCACCGACACCGAGCGGGAGCTCGAGGCGCTGGCGAGCCTCTGCGGCTCGCTTGGCGTGAGCATGATCCAGTGGCGCAATCTCAACATCGATCCCCAATTCTACCTTGATCTCATGCAGGGCATAGACCACGGCCCCAGCATGGGCCTGCACGTTTTCATGAAGCGGCTGAAGAAGGCCTGCCCCTGGCTGCGCTACGGCTACTTCAATCCCTATCTGGGAGACAGGGCGGAGATCTCCGCTCCCCTGCCCGGCGAGTGGAGCATGCCGCAGGCGGAACCCAGGGCCTGCGGACCTGAAGACGGCGCTGGCGATGCTTCCGCAGAGGGCCCGCAATCCTAGGCTGCGCAAGGCTCCGGGGGCATGGCCTGCCCTTCCTGGAGGCCTCCCCTCAGCCAGCAGGAGCGTAGCGGAACAGCAAAAATACGCATCGTCCCCAAATCCGGCCAGCCAGCCTCGACCTTCGCGCCGGGGCTGGCGCGGGGCCAAGGCCCGGATGGCAGGGAGCGAACTCACGAGAGGAGAAAGACTCACATGAAAATTCTTGTCGTCGGCGGCGCCGGCTACATCGGATCCCACACCGTCCATGCACTCTGCGAGCGGGGCGACAAAGTCGTCGTTATGGACAGTCTCGTCACCGGCCACCTGCAGTCCGTGCATCCCAAGGCCAAGTTCTTCCTGGGCGATGTCCGCAACCGCAAGGATCTGATCACGGTCTTCCAGGAGAACAAGTTCGACGCCGTCGTCCACTTTGCCGCCTTCATCGAAGTCGGCGAGAGCGTGAGCAACCCGCTCAAGTACTTCGACAACAACTCGGCGGGCATGATCACCCTGCTCGAGGTCATGCGCGACTTCAAGGTGGGCAGGCTGGTCTTCTCCTCCACGGCCGCCGTCTACGGCGAGCCCAGGAACATTCCCATCCTCGAGGACGATCCCAAGGAACCCACCAGCCCCTACGGCGAGAGCAAGCTCATCATGGAGCGCGTCATGAAGTGGACCGGCGAGGCCCACGGCATACGCTGGGTCTCCCTGCGCTACTTCAACGTGGGCGGCGCCCTGCCTGGCGGCACCATCGGCGAGGACCACAACCCCGAAAGCCACCTCATCCCGCTTATCCTGCGCGTGCCCATGGGCTTGCGCGAATCCATCTCCATCTACGGCGACGACTATCCCACGCCGGACGGCACCTGCATCCGCGACTACCTCTACATCATGGACCTCGCGGACGCGCATCTGAAGGCCCTCGACTACCTCGCCAATGGCGGCAAGAGCGTCATCTGCAACCTCGGCAACGGCAAGGGCTTCTCCGTCAAGGAGATGATCGAGACCGCCCGCAAAGTGACGGGCCATCCCCTGCCTGTCGTCGTGACGCCCCGCCGTCCCGGCGATCCGGCCCGCCTCGTGGCCTCTTCCGAGCGCGCCCGCAAGGTGCTCGGCTGGAAGCCCAAGACCGGCATCGAAAAGATCATCGCCACTGCCTGGGAATGGCACTCCAAGCATCCCCGCGGCTTTGGCAGATAGCCGAGCCGAAGCCCGCGCACAGCCCCGCCGGGCTTCGCCATGCTGAACGAAGTGCGCCGGAAGCTTCCGTCTGAGGCTTCCGGCGCTTTCCGCGCGCCGCGGGATGTCCCGAGGCTCTCGCCAGTCCCCTTGGGCACAGGCGAGGGGCGCGATCACTGTCGCGTTTGGCCGCGGTCTCACTGGCTGGCTTCCGCCTTGGGGAGCAGGGGCGCCAGGGCGATGATGTCAGTGCCCGTGGCAGCCAGCGGCAACAGGGCGGATCGCAGGCCGAAGCACTCGGCAAGGAAGCCCGTCAGGGCAGGCGAGCACAGGATGCCGAAAAAGCCGATGGTGGAGATGAGGGAGATGCCGGCGGAGGGCTCCGCGCGCCGGCTCCTGGCCGTGAGCGAGGAGCACAGGGGAATGGCGGGCGACATGCCGAGCTCTGCCAGGGCAAAGCCTGCCGTGGACCAGAGGACGCTCTGCCAGAGGCAGGCGAGGCTGATGCCTGCTGCCACGAAGACGCCGCCAGCCCGGAGCACGCTGACGGGACCGAAGCGGGCAGCCAGACGGTCGCCTAGGAAGCGCTCCGTCACCATGGCGCACATGCAGGGCGCGAAGCCAGCCCTGACCAGATGCTCTGCCGGCTGGACCCACCTGAGCAAAGGAGACGGCACCGCGATCGTTCCATCTGCATGCCTTCTGGTTTGCTCTAACTTTTAGCTTGTATTTTCAGGGGGTTGATGGCGTGCCGCCCTCGGCTGGCATAATACTGCCACCCCTTGTTTGCACGACATACGTGAGTCTATAGCGGGGTAGCCATGAGCTAGCCAAAGCACAGGACGGCGTTTCTCAGGGTGCGCCACAGAGAGCATTCCACGCGCAAGATAAAAACACGAATCGACCAGACAGGGACTACTGCGCACGGAGGATAGCCATGCTGCCTAGCCTACGGGAACTTGCCGAGATCGCCATAGAGAATCAATCGTATATCCTTGAACAGGAGCTGAAGGACGACTGCCCGCTGTGCTACTACGGCAAGGACGGGAGATTCGTGATTCGCTACCCAGACGGCACCGTCGAGTATCACGAGAGCCCCTGTTCGCCCGACTCTGAGCATTGCACACCCGTTAGGAAACGCCACTGTGCCTGACCTGTACATGATTTGCGGGCCGAACATGCCGGGACCATGAATAAAGGATAGGGCATCCGGTAGGCGATGTCTTTGTCCCTCTGCTTCGCATGCTTGGCTCATCGTGCCGGTGCTATCGCTCCGCCGTTCTCTTCGCATCCTCCTGGCAGGCTTCCGCCTTGGGGAGCAGGGGCGCCAGGACGACGATGCCGGCGCCCATGGCAGCCAGCGGCAGTAGGGCGGATCGCAGGCCGAAGCACTCGGCAAGGAAGCCCGTCAGGGCAGGCGAGCACAGGATGCCGAAAAAGCCGATGGTGGAGATGAGGGAGATGCCGACGGAGGGCTCCACGCGCCGGCTCTTGGCCGTGAGCGAGTAGCACAGGGGAATGGCGGGCGACATGCCGAGCCCCACCAGGGCAAAGCCTGCCGTGGACCAGAGGACGCTCGGCCGCAGGCAGGCGAGGACTATGCCGCAGGCCACGAAGACGCCGCCGGCCTGAAGCACCCTGACGGGGCCGAAGCGGGCAACCAGGCGGTCGCCCAGGAAGCGCCCCGTCACCATGGCGCACATGCAGGCCACGAAGCCGGCCCTGACCAGATGCTCTGCCGGCTGGACCACCTGCGCAAAGTAGACGGCGCTCCAGTCGTACATGGTGCCCTCGGTTGCCATGTTGGCAAAGGCGATGAAGCCGAGGAGCAGAATGAAGGCGCCGGGGCTGGCAAGGCGTCCGCGCCTGCGGGACGCCTGCCCTTGCGTTTTGCGGGGCGGATCCTGCTGCAGGATCCTGCCGCTGAGGAGCAGGGCGGCGGCCGTGGCCGCGGCGGCGGCAGCCAGAAAGTGCCAGGCAGGCGGGACGCCGAGCGAGGCGGCCGCGGAGCCGGCAATGCCGCCGGCAACCCCGCCGAGGCTCCACATGCCGTGGAAGGAGGACATGACAGGTCGCCCGTGCATCACTTCCACGGCCACGGCCTGGGCGTTCAGGGCGATGTTGTAGTAGTTGCAGGCAAAGCCGAAGCCGAAGAGGGCAAGGGCCAGCCAGGCGAAGGAGGAGGCTGCGCCCACGAGCGCCAGCGTGGCGCCGTAGAGCGGAAGGCCCATGACCATGACGGCCTTGGAGCCGATGCGCCGGATGACGAGCGCCGTGACGGCGACGGCGCAGAACTCGCCTGCCGGACCGGCGAAGAGCGCAAGGCCCAGCGCGCCGTCGGAGAGGTTCAGGGCGCGCTTGACGTCGGGGATGCGCGAGGCCCAGGAGCCGAAGACGCTGCCCATGGCAAAGAAGAGAACGCGCATGGCGAGGCGAAGCGTCGCGAGGTCTGGCGTGCGGACGGTGTCGTGCTGGTGGTTCATGGCAGGGGCAGATACAGCGTTTGGGCGGAGATGGGAAGCAGTCGATGCCGTTCCTGGCGGCCTGCAGACTGCTGCGCGGCTGCCGGGCAGGAAGACGGCGTTCAGCGAGTCTCTGGCCGCGTGCAGGACGCAGTGCGCTTGCGGAAGGCCGGCGTGTGCGGGATGTCCTGCGCTCCATGCCTGCCGGGGCGGCAAGGACCGCATCCCCGGTGCCGGCGGACAGGCTGTCTGCCGGCGAAGGAGCGAAGGGTCGGGGCCTTCCGTCTGGTTTCGGCTGGTGGTAGTCTTGCCGGGAGCCGGCCGTCCCCTTCGGGAGCTCCGCCTGCCGCACCCGACTAGCCGCCCCATGAGGAGGGAAGCCATGCAATTCACTGTCAAGCGCGAAGCCGGAGGCCTGTGCCGGTTGCACATCGAGTTTTCAGCCGACGAGGTTGCCGAAGCCTTCGCCGAGGATGCCGATCTCTGGGACCCCGGCGAGGAGGCGCTGGCG
>DFDR01000015.1:514-3664 GCA_002369295.1 Desulfovibrionaceae bacterium UBA3823 | reverse complement strand
TCGGCAGAGCCGTGGACCGCCCCTATCCGGACGCCGCCGGCGGAGACCGGAACCGGATAAACGCCTACTACTTCACGGAAAGCGGGCAGGAAAAGGTAAGCTTCGACAGCATCCTGTCAGGCACCGTCGAGTGCACGTGGCGGCGGGCCATGGGCACTGATCTTGTGCGCATCCTCCAGGACGGAACGGTTCTCAATCTTGACGGCCTCCAGAAGCTCGACGGCCTCGGCGTCGCCGGAAAGAACCAGACCGAAACTCTGGTCAGGGGCCTCCACCTGCACACCGGCCTGGCCTCCGACAGGCAGGGACGCCGCCTCGGAGTGGGTGGATCCCGAAAGAGAGAGTGCCGTCGTGGTGCAAGACTCCCGAAGACTGGAAGACCTGGATCTGGATCAAGAATGCGCAGATCTACGACGAGTACGCATCGTGGATGCCGGACACGCAGGTCGTCGTGGTCGGCGACAGGGAGTGCGACTTTTCGGGCCACCACTACGCAGTCTCGGAGCTCCGGCACATCGGAAGCTTGGTGCGCGCCTGCCACGACCGCAGGCTTGCCGGCGAATACTTTTCGCTGTTCGAGCCCATGCCGAGACAGGAGGTCGCCGGCACGGTCGCCGTCGACGTCTCGAGGCAGAGCGAAGTCGTCAGGCATTCGGGCTCCAGGCCCAGAAAGGCAAGAGCGGCCAGAAGGGCCGTGCTGGAAGTCAGGTACGCCAAGTCCGGATCAATCCTCCGCCGGAAAGGCAGGGCGAGCCTCCTCTGGCGCTGCAGTGCCTCTCCGTCACCGAGAGGTTCAAAGGCCGGCGCCCCAGAAACGTGGAGGCGATCGACTGGAAGCTGCTGACGAATCTTCCCGTGAACTCCTTCGAGGATGCCGCCGCCGTCGTGGAGCACTACGCCGCGCTGTGGAAGATCGAGGAGTGGCACCGCATCCTCAAGCACGGATGCCGGGTTGAGGCGCTCACCTGCGGCTCCCGCAGAAGCCTTGACCGCGTGCTTGCATTCAGGGTGTCGGAGTCGGCGAGGCTCATGCGCGCCCTCGATCTGGGACGAACCGAAGACAGCCTGCCTCCCGAGGTGGTCTTCACAGAGAGGGAGATAGAGGTGCTGCAGGCTCAGGCTGAAAGAAAAGCTTCTGAAAGCTAGTCACGCTGGCCGACGCAGTCGTCATCATCGCATCGCAGGCGGGCTATCCTCGGCGGATTTGACCTGCCACTGCTGGCGTGAAAGGCGTTTGCGCAGTGCACGGGGACGAGTGCGCCGACACGTGCGAGCCCGCAAGGACGCGCAGGGCTGACGGTCGCAAGGCGGCCGCCGCAGGCCAGGCAGTTCAGGACCACGGCGTGCACCAGCACGCGGTTCACCGCATGTGCGTGCGCAGGAGCCTGCTTGCGGCATGCCTCAAGGCTCTGCCGGCCTTGCCGTGCGGACAGAGGATTCGCGCCTCTTCTGACGGTTTCGCTGGCGCCACGCCTGCGCAAGCGCGCCAGCGCAGGTGAAGTCCCCTTCACAAAGGCCGTCCGGCGACATAGGCTTCCGGCCATGGCTGGCCCGTCCCCGTCCCCCCGTCCCTGGCCTGCCCCGAAGGAGAAAGCAGCATGAAGCACCTGAAAGCCATAATCCTCGCCTTCGCGCTGGCGCTTGCCTGCGTTGCTGAAGCCTCTGCGTGGAAGGGGCCCTCCCTGCCTCCAGAAGCCATGCTCAACGGCACGGACAAGTTCGACTGGGATCTCGTGCCAAGGATTTCGGACAAGCCGAGCCTGGCGGCCTACATCCACGCCTGCGTCGAGGCGCGCATGGAACGCATTCCCGTGGTCTTTGACAAAGGCTTCTACGTCAAGCCTCTGGAGGTGCTCGTCAACTACATGCTGCTTCCCTGGTCCAGCGACAAGACGGTCTTCCAGAACGGACGCGAGCGTCATGTCCTCTACAAGGTGCGCTACTATCCCGGCATGCGGGTGGCGGACGCCTACCGCCGGGGAAGCCCTGCCGGCCTCTACCGGGAGGAGAGGCGGCTCTACGAGAAGGCCCTTCCCATCGTGCAGGAAGCCATGCAGATCCCGAACCTGCTCGAGCGGGAACTGTTCATCCACGACCGCATCATCAGCCGCTGCAGCTTCACCAAGCTCAGCGACGGCAGCACGGAAACCATGCCAAGGCACACCACTGCCCTCGGCGTTCTGCTCGACGGCAGAGCCAACTGCCAAGGCTATTCCGACGCCTTCTACATGCTCGGCCGCATGTGCGGACTCCAGGTGGAGATGATGGCCGGCAGGGCTGCCAACGGCGGGCACACCTGGAACACCATCGAGCTTGGCGGCCGAACCTACATTGTCGATCTGACGTGGAACGACGAATCCATCGGCATGGACGGCAGGAAGTACGGGACCTACATCTACTTCAACGCTCCGCGCGAGATAGCCCAGGCCTCCCACCAGTGGGACCGCGGCTACGAGCCGCCGAACCTGGCGGAGCGCATCGACGGCAAGTACTTCTACTGCGCCCCAGAATGGAAGAGCACCCAGGGACGGCTCTTCGGTTCGAGCTGGGACTCCCCCAGAAACGGCCTCGAGGGGCTGGCCGCCAGCATCGCCCGGAACGGCTGGAAGATGAACTACGCCATGGTGCCCTACGACGCCGCGTGGTCCCAGTCCAAGCGGGCCAACAAGTACCTGCTCGACGAGCTTGAGCGGCAGGACTGGTACGGCGACGTGACCTTTGCCGTCACGACCAACGCCAGCTGGAAGTGGATGTTCTACACCATCGACGCCAGGCATCGCTAGACGGGCGCCAGGCGTCGCTAGACGGGTTTCAGGCTGTCGCGCCGGCCGGCCCCAGGCAGGCCCCGCCCTGCGGCTCTGCATGCAGGCAAGCGCCCCGCGCCTTTCCCCGCAGGGCATCCTGCTGCATGCCTACGATCTGCAGGAAGCCGGCATGCCGCACTCGGCCTGCGGCCTGTTCCCGCCTGGCGCGGCCGCCTGCCCTTGCCGCCTGAAGCCGGCAAGGGCCTTTCCCCAAGCCTGGCGGACCTTGGCGTCCTGCCGGCCGCAGGGCCGGCGTCCAGGGCTGTGCCGGCGCCTTTGGCATGCCCGGCACAGGCAAGCTTGCGTCGCTGCGAGGGCGTCGGCAAGGCAGGGCAGGGCAGTGCGG
>DFDR01000015.1:263-452 GCA_002369295.1 Desulfovibrionaceae bacterium UBA3823 | reverse complement strand
GCGGCAGAGGTCCCCAGCCGGCGCGGACCTGCCGTCCCCACGGAAGCCCCGCGGCAAAGCCGGGAAGGGGGCTGGAGGGAAGGGCTGGCGGAAGGCCGGCGATCTTGAGAATGACGCCGCACCCGCCTATCATGGCGCCTCGCCGGCAGGCGACTCTCCTGCCTCAGCCATAGCACGCGAGGAATTCCC
>DFDR01000015.1:0-198 GCA_002369295.1 Desulfovibrionaceae bacterium UBA3823 | reverse complement strand
GATGGCCGACACCAAGACATCCACATGGAAAGCGTTCTGGCACATGTTCAAAGGCTTCTGGCGCTCGGCGCACCGCTGGCCTGCGCTGGGCATGCTGGCCTCGACCCTGGCCTTCTGCCTGGTCAAGGCCTTCGTTTTCGCCAAGATGCTCTACTGGACCAGAAACATCGACGGCCTGGTCAAGAGCACCGAGATCGC
>DFDR01000089.1:2374-2550 GCA_002369295.1 Desulfovibrionaceae bacterium UBA3823 | reverse complement strand
GGCTCTGCCTCCAGCACGAAGCGGGTCTTGCCGAAGGCTCGGCCAGCTTGCGGCTGCCATGGTCCAGCCCAGGTCTGTCTGGCTGGCCGGCATCAGGGCGCGAAGCCCGGCTGGGCACTTGACCAAATTCTTGACTGAAGCCTTGGCCAAGGTCTTGCCCAATACCTTGAAGGGCG
>DFDR01000089.1:0-2244 GCA_002369295.1 Desulfovibrionaceae bacterium UBA3823 | reverse complement strand
CCATCCAGGCTGGCCGGTGCCGGCTGGCCCTGCCGGCAGGAAGGCGACGTGCGGCTGTCCCCGGCGCTGGAAGGACGCTGCCTGGCAGGCGTGTGGCCGCAAGGCTGCGGGAAGAGGGGCTTCGGGAAGGTGTGGGGCATGGCATCTGCCTCCTTGCGGGGAGCGCCTGCCCCGCTCCGGCTAGCGTCCCCAGAGGGCAAGCAGCGGACGGGCCGGCGCCAGGGTGTCGAGCGGAATGTCCACGGTCTGGCATCCCGCCTCCCAGCGGGCCACCTGGTAGGGCTGGAAGTGCACGCGCACCCCGCCGGGCACCAGGGCCAGATTGGCGAAGTTGTCGGCATCGGGCGCCGTGCCGTCGAGGATGGCGCCGTCGGCATGCCCGCCGCCAAGCCGCGCGGCCAGCACCTTGCGGGAGTAGCCGCTCATGATGGCAAGCGCTTCCTTGACGTCCTCGAAGATGTCGTAGAGTCCGAGGCGCTGGCCGGTGAGAAAGCTGTAGTTGAGGGTGATGACGTCCTGGCCGGGACGGTTCTGGCCGGTGTAGAGCCAGAGTTCGAAGGTCACCGAGACCGCACTCCTGGAGGGACTCTCGACCTCGTAGGTGCCGGTCAGGCCGTAGGAGGAAAGCTGGCCTGCGGCAAGGCCCTCGCCGCGTCCGCCAAAGTCCTCCTCGAAGCGGGCCACGATGTGGCGCATCCAGTCTTCGATGTCCCGGTCCACGGCGGCAATGCCGAAGGCGGGATAGGAGGCCATGATGTCCGGCATGTCCGGCCTGCCGAAGCGCTCTATGCTGCGCTTCTCCACGGCGCCGGGCGCTGGGATCACGGGCCTGGCGGGCTCTGCGGCCTCGCTCGGCTTCGAGCCGCCGAAGCCCACGAAGAGCACCGAGGAGGCCTCGCGGGGCTGCAGGAGGACAAGGGCAAGCGCAAACGCCAGAACAGCCAAGACTCCCATGACGCCGGAGCGCCTGCGCGCAGCGTCGCTTCCTCCCGCAGGCAAGTCGCCGGCAGGCAGGCTGGCCGCGGCTGCCGTCCTTGAGGCTCCCCGTGACGGGGCCACGCCCGTCGGCATCAGGGAAGCAACGCCGAAGGCGCATCCCGGAAGGGACGCCTCCTTGGCAGGCAGGGCTCCACGCATACAGACACGCTCTCCTTGGCCGTCTCGAGGCCATTGGAAAAAAAGCCCCCCGCCGGACGCGGTCCCGGCGCAGGGCAGAGGCTGGACTGGCTGCACGCTTGAAGCTGCCCTGAAACGGAATGCCACCACTGTGAAGCGACACCTTAATCTTCAGGGAAAGCTTGAAGAAGAAGCGCTTCCCTTGCCCTGGCGACACGCCAGGCAGCAGAACGCATCCTTCGCGCAAAGCCGCCGTCCGCCCCGGTCCAGACGAACAACGTCCGGCATCTTTGCAGGAGGCGCTTTCTACACATTGTCGCAAAACCTGTCAAGATTCTGCGCGCATTGTCCTGCAGAGTTCTGCCCCCTCGCCTGCAAGCCTGCGCACATGGCAGGAGCCCGTCTCTTCCCGCCTGTTCAGCCTGGCCTGCCCAGCCTGGTTTCGTCTGGTTTAGCCTGTCCGATCGAGCCTGGTCTCACCCCCGAAGACGCCCCCTCGGCATCGCCATCCCGCAAGGAACTGCCCGTCATCGCGCAAAAAACCGTGTATAGATCAATATATTGTTATATACGGATATCCTTATATCAAGATAAACAAATATAGTTTCGTCTCCGCCTCATCTCCCTGCCACCTTGCCTGCCAGCCTTGCGTGATGGCGCCAGAGTGCTTGCCCAAGGGATCCCCCTTAGCCCCTTGGCGTTCCAAAGCCTCGGACAGCCAGGTCATCACGAACAATCCAAGTCCGGTGCGCATTCCCGCAACCGGTTTTGCGCAGTACGTTCAACGCCCCCCCACGCCTCCGGCCCTTGCCGCTGGCGCAGCCTGACAGCAGCAACCTGGCAATCGGCCCTCTGGCCTGCATGGGCAGCATGACAGGCCGGCAGTCTGGGCAGCCTGGGCAGCCTGGCTTGCCCTGCGCATCGTGTTCTGCAAAGCGTGCCCCAGCCCGGTCCGGCACGGCGTCACCCTGCTTAACCTTGACTCCTGTGCCGACAGCGCGTTCCAGACTGGCGCCCTGTCTGCCCTACCCCCTATCGGAAGAGGCCTTGCGCCGTTTGGCGGGCTTGCTGGCAGCCTGCGAGCTCTGCGCGCAGACAGAGGACCCAGATTTCGAGTCAGAATTCGTC
>DFDR01000139.1:1251-7003 GCA_002369295.1 Desulfovibrionaceae bacterium UBA3823 | reverse complement strand
CCAACGAGGCCGGCATGGGCTCCACCCCGCACGCGCACGCCGTGGCCAAGGTCCAGTATCCCGCCCAGCAGGGCATGGTCGCCCTGTGCGGCCTGTTCATCGACACCTTCATCGTGCTGAACATGACTGCCCTGGTCATCTGCACCACCGGCGTCCTCGACGGCAAGACCACGGGCATCGAGCTCGCCCAGAAGGCCTTCACCTCCGGCTTCGGCACCCTGGGCAATCCCTTCGTGGCCATCTGTCTGCTCTTCTTTGCCTTCTCCACCATCGTCGGCTGGTACTTCTTCGCCGAGCAGAACGCCAAGTACCTCTTCGGCACCAAGGTCATCCCCTTCTTCCGCGTCCTCGTCATGTGCTTCCTCTGCCTTGGCGCCATGCTGAAGGTCAATCTGGTCTGGGAACTCGCCGACATGTTCAACGGCCTCATGGTCATCCCGAACCTGATCGCCCTGGTGGGCCTGAGCAAGCTCGTGGCCAAGGCCCTCAACGAATACGATCCGACCTTCCCCGTCAAGGTCAAGAAGTAGCCTGCCAGCGCCTTTGTTCGGCACGGCATGTCAAGGCCCCTCCCCGCGGAGGGGCTTTTTTTGCGCACGGACAGAAAGCCGGGCGCCTTGCGAAAAACGCCCTGCAGAAGGATTCTCTGGCAGGCGGCTGGCATGCCCCGGACCTGGCAGAGGCGGATACGGCCTTCCGCCCTGCCTGACGCCGGCGCCGCAAACGGCAAGGGGCGGCCGGATCAGCGCGATCCAGCCGCCCCCGAAAGGCAGGTTCAGAGCCGAAGGCCTATTTGGCGTAGCCGACGGCGCGGCGCTCGCGGATGACGGTGACGCGGATCTGGCCGGGATAGGTGAGCTCCTGCTCGATCTTCTCGGCTATCTGCTTGCAGAGCAGATAGGTCGTGTCGTCGTCCACGCTCTCGGAATTGACCATGACGCGGATCTCGCGCCCTGCCTGGATGGCGTAGGCCTTGGAGACCCCGTCGAAGCCGGTGGCAATGGCCTCAAGGGTCTCGAGGCGCTTGACGTAGTTCTCGAGCAGCTCCTTGCGGGCGCCGGGGCGCGCGCCGGAGATGCTGTCCGCAGCCTGCACGAGGACGGCCAGCACCGTGTCCGGACGGACGTCTTCGTGGTGGGCGGCAATGGCGTGCACGATGTCGCGGCCCTCGTTGTACTTCTTGGCGATGTCGGCGCCGATGATGGCGTGGGGACCTTCGATCTCGTGATCGACGGCCTTGCCGATGTCGTGCAGGAGGCCGGCGCGCTTGGCCTTCTTCTCGTCGAAGCCGAGCTCGGCAGCCAGCATGCCGCACAGGGCGGAGACCTCCAGGGAGTGCTGGAGCACGTTCTGGGTGAAGCTCGTGCGGTAGCGGAGCTGGCCGAGCAGGTGGACGATCTCGGGGTGGATGCCGTGCACGCCCGCATCGAAGGTGGCCTGCTCGCCTATTTCGCGAACCTGCACGTCCATCTCTTGCGTGCACTTCTGGACAACGTCTTCGATGCGCGCGGGGTGGATGCGCCCGTCCTGGATGAGCCGTTCGAGGGCCATTTTGGCGATGGCGCGGCGCAGGGGGCTGTAGGCGGAGAGGATGACCGTCTCCGGGGTGTCGTCGATGATGAGATCAACGCCCGTGGCGGCCTCCAGGGCGCGGATGTTGCGGCCTTCGCGGCCGATGATGCGCCCCTTCATGTCCTCGGAGGGCAGAGACACGGCCGTGACCGTCTGCTCGCCCACGTAGTCGCCGGCATAGCGCTGGATGGCGCTGCAGATGATCTCCTTGGCCTTGCGGTCGGCCGTCTCCCTGGCGTCCGTCTCGATCTGGCGGGCCATGCGGGCAGCCTCGTGCTCGCTCTTGGCGCGCACCTCGGCGATGATGCGCTGCCTGGCCTCCTCGGCCGTCATGCCCGCAATCTCCACGAGCTTGCGCTCCTCCTCCTCGATGCGGGTCTGTATGTAGGCCTCGTTTTCGGCAAGCTGGCGATCCCTGCGGGAGAGGTCCTTCTCCTGGACCAAAAGCTCCTGCTCCTTGGCCGTGGCCTTCTCGATGCGCTCTTCCAGACGCGTGCCAGCGTCCTCCAGCTTGCGCTCCTTGAGCTTGATCTCGCGCTCGCGGTCGCGGAACTCCGCCTCCTGCTCGCGCTTCTGGTTGAAAAGATCGTCCTTGCCCTGCAGTATGATTTCCTTTTTCTGCGCCTGGGCTTCCTTGCGGGCCTCAAGCACAATGCGCTGGGCCAGGCCTTCGGCGTCGCCGAGGCGCTTGGCCACGACGGCCTTGTGAATCTGCGCGCCTGCGGCGAGACCGGCAAGCGCCGCCAGCGCCAAATAGATGACAAGCATAAAATCCATCCCTAGCCTCACGTTATATTCACGGAGCACGCTCCGATTGAGCACCGGCCGGCCTTTTCCTGCGCGCTGGCGCATAAAAAAAGCCCGCCGTGGCGGGTTATTGCTTCAGTGGGCAAAAGAAAAGGCGCTTTCCATGGCGCTTGCGCCATGAAAGAGATGGATTGCACCAGACATGAGGAGGAATGAAACATAAGCAAATCCCCAGAGAGCCGTGTTCAAGTCGCCGTGGAGAACCCGGTTTCCCAGGGCGGGCGTCTGGACTGTATTCGTCAGGCGTCCCTCGCAAATTGGAGGGCGGCACACGGAACACCGTTCACTGCACCCTTTATTCGCAAGCTTGTAAGGTCGGCACTGCGACGAGAATCACGCACTCTCCAGGGATTTGCAAATTTTATTTCGCTTCTTGTATTGTATTCAGCAAGTTCTGCACCCGATCAAGGTACGTCTCCTGCTGTTTTTTCAGCTGCAGCAATTCATCCGCCAGTTCAAGGGCCATGAAGGTCAACAGGACATCCTTGCCCTGTCCCCCGCGGGACCTAGCAACCTGGTCTTCAAACCGCTTTTGAACGAGGGCGATGGCCTCCTGAATCCGGGACGTATCCGCCCCAGGCTTGACGGCTATCGGAACTCCTAAAACGGCAAGATTGGTGGTGCCGGACATGAACCCTACTCCGCGCCTTGATGTTCCTGAATTTTGCGAACGATCGCGTCAATTCTGGCCACGGCATCCCTGCGGAGAGCTTTCTCGTCCTCAAGGGCCTGGCGAATCGTACGGTTCTCTTCCTTCAGCACTGAACACTGCTCTTCAGCATCAGCCAGGAGGGTGCGGGCCTGCGTTGCCGCCGCCAGCAGCTCCTTATTCCGGACCAAAAGATCCTGAATTTCTGATTCAAGCTGTTCGAGAATGTCCATGGCCTAGCCTATAGCACCCCGGCAGGCCTTTGGCAAGGACGGCCAGCGCTCAAAACACAGCTGGACGCCCGCGCAGTGACACAAAAAGCGACTATTTTTTCAAATACTTGCCAAGGTTCCTCTGTTTCTGCCTCGCCACGGCCAGCTCGCCTTCCGGAACATCCTTGGTGATGGTGGATCCAGCGCCTATGGTGGCGTTGTCGCCCACGGACACCGGCGCCACGAGGGCCGTGTTGGAGCCGATGAAGGCATGGGCGCCGATGGCGGTCTTGAACTTGTTCTTCCCGTCGTAGTTGCAGGTGATGGTGCCGGCGCCGATGTTGGCGCCGGCGCCGATCTCGGCATCGCCGAGGTAGCTCAGGTGGTTGGCCTTGGCGCCGGGGCCAAGGTGCGACTTCTTGAGCTCCACGAAGTTGCCCACGTGGGCGTCCACGTCGATGTGGGCGCCGGGGCGCAGGCGCGAATAGGGGCCGACGAGCGCGCCCCGGCCGACATGGGCCTGCTCGACGTGGGTGAAGGGCCTGATTTCGCAGCCGCCGTCGATGCGCGCGTCGCGGATCACGCAGTTGGCGAAGATGCGCGCGCCGGAGCCGATGCAGGTTCTGCCCGTCACCTCGCAGGGACCGGTGATTTCGGCGCCGGGTTCGATGCTGGCAAAGGGGCTGATGCGCACAGTCTCCGGCGAGTGCAGGATCACGCCCGACTCGAGCAGGGCCCGGTTGATGCGCTCCTGCAGGATGCGCTCTGCGCCCGCCAGCTCCAGGGGGGAGTTCACCCCGAGCAGGCTCTCGTCGTTGCCGCACACGATGCCCTTGACGCTGGCCCCGTCTTCGAGCGCCAGCGCCACGAGGTCGGTGATGTAGTACTCGCCGCTGCGGTTGGCGTTGCCCACCCTGGGCAGCAGGCGCTCGGCCAGGTCCATGCGGACAAGATAGAGGCCGGCGTTGACCTCGCCCGTGCTGACGCCGTGCTTGGCCTCGTCGTAGTCCTTGGCCTCGACGATGCCTGCGATGTGGCCGTCCTGGCGCACCACGCGGCCGTAGGCGCCAGGGTTGTCCAGGTTGATGGTGGCAAAAGCCAGATCGGCCTTCTGCGCCTGGGCGACAAAGTCCTTGATGACCTTGGCGGTCACCAGGGGCGCATCCCCGTTGACGACGAGAACGGATTCGGCGCCCGCGGCCCTGAGCGCGGGCATGGCCTCGCGCAGGGCGTGTCCGGTGCCGAGCTGCTCCTGCTGAAGCACGAAGCGGCCATGCGGGACGGCCTGCTCCACGAGCTCATGCCTGTGACCGGCAACGATGAAGACATCCTCGCCGAACTCGGGCTCGAGAGCTGCCAGGACAAAGGCGAGCATGGGCTCGCCAAGCACCGTCTGCAGCACTTTGGGACGGTCGGAATGCATGCGGGTGCCCTTGCCGGCGGCAAGGACGAGGGCTGCTTTCGTGCTCATGAAGACTCCTTGTATGTCAGCCTGCCAGCGGGGCTCAGCCCTGCCGGAAGGGTTGGGGCGCACGCGTGCGCGGGCAAGGGGGGACAGGATCCGGCCCCGGAGGCTGGATGCTGGCGCAAGTCTTACGCCAGGCGCCATGCCGTCTGCAAGGAAAAGCAGAGGCCCGAAGGCCTGCCTGGGAGCAAAGGCCGCTGGGCAGGTCGAGGCGGGCTGCGGTCAAGGCGCTGTGCCGCGCAGGGACAAGGCCATGGCACGGCGGCCGGCTTCCTCCGCGGCATGCCCCCCTGCACAGCAAGGCCAGGGAGCATGGCCCTCGCGTTCGTGTCCGTCATGGCCGGCGTCCCGCCGGAGGCAGGGACGGCTCGTGCCTTGTCTTCCCTACTCTGCTTTGGGCTGCCTGAAAAGCCCCCCGACGAACAGGGCGGCCCTCCCGCCGGCACCCCTGGGGGCTGGCAGAAGGGCCGCCTGAAGTGCATGTCCCTGGCGGCTAGCGCTCGGATCTGGCTTCGCCGGCAAAGGCGAGGGCGCCGTCCCGGACTGAGACCGTCACGTGCTGGCCGTCGCGTATCTCGCCCTGGATAATGAGCTTGGCCAGCGGCGTCTCGACGTTGTGCTGCACGTAGCGCTTGAGGGGCCTTGCACCGTAGAGCGGGTCATAGGACTCGTCGGCCACGAAGGCCTTGGCCTCGGGCGTGAGGTCGAGGGTTATCTTGCGGTCGGCGAGCAGCCGGCGCAGGTGGTCGAGCTGGAGCTCGACGATGCGCTCGACCTGATCGCGGCGCAGGGGCAGGAAGACCACGGTCTCGTCGATGCGGTTCAGGAACTCGGGCCTGAAGTGCGTCTTGAGCTCGGCCAGCACGGCCTCCTTGGCGCCCGGCTTGAGGCTGCCGTCCGGGGCAATGCCCGAGAGCAGGTGGTTCGAGCCGAGGTTCGAGGTCATGATGACGATGGTGTTCCTGAAGTCCACGGTGTGGCCCTGGCTGTCGGTAAGGCGCCCGTCGTCGAGCACCTGCAGGAGGATGTTGAAGACGTCGGGATGGG
>DFDR01000139.1:963-1143 GCA_002369295.1 Desulfovibrionaceae bacterium UBA3823 | reverse complement strand
GCACGGCCTCGGTGAGCTGGCCGCCTTCCTCGAAGCCCACGTAGCCTGGCGGGGCGCCGATGAGGCGGGAGACGGAGAACTTCTCCATGTACTCGCTCATGTCGATGCGCACGATGTTGTCTTCGGTGTCGAAGAGCGCCTCGGCGAGGGTCTTGGAAAGCTCGGTCTTGCCGACGCCCG
>DFDR01000139.1:0-900 GCA_002369295.1 Desulfovibrionaceae bacterium UBA3823 | reverse complement strand
GTGGGGCCGAGGAAGAGGAAGGATCCCGTGGGCCGACCTGGATCCGAGAGGCCTGCGCGGGCGCGCAGGACGGCGTCGGCCACGGCCGCGACGGCCTCGTCCTGGCCGACAACGCGCAGGTGCAGCTGCTCGGCCAGCTTCAGCAGCTTCTCGCGTTCGGACTGCAGGAGCCGGGTCACAGGGATGCCGGTCCAGCGGGCGACGATCTCGGCGATGTCGTCGGGGCCGACCTCCTCGCGCAGCAGGCGCTGTTCGTCCTGCTGGACGCGGGAGCATTCCTCAAGCTCCTTTCTGAGGCGGGGCAGGGTCGAATAGGTCAGCTCCGAGGCGCGGCTGAGGTTGCCGGCGCGCTTGGCCTCGTCGATCTGGTTCCTCGTGGTCTCGATCTCGGCCTTGAGGCTGCGGACCCTGTCGATCTCGCCCTTCTCGCGCTCCCACTGCTGGCGCAGGGAGGCCTGCTGGGCCCGAAGCTCAGAAAGCTCGTTCTCCAGCTTGCCGAGGCGCTCGCGGGAGGCCTCGTCCTCCTCCTTGCGCAGGGCCTCGCGCTCGATCTCGAGCTGCATGGTCTTGCGGTTCACCTCGTCGAGCTCCGTGGGCAGAGAGTCGATTTCGGTGCGGATCATGGCGCCGGCCTCGTCGATGAGGTCAATGGCCTTGTCGGGCAGCTGCCGGTCAGGGATGTAGCGGCTGGAGAGCACCACGGCCTCCACCAGGGCGGAGTCGCTGATGCGCACGCCGTGGTGCACCTCGAAGCGCTCCTTGAGGCCCCTGAGGATGGAGATGGCGTCCTCGACGCTGGGCTCCTCGACCAGGACAGGCTGGAAGCGGCGCTCCAGGGCCGGATCCTTTTCGATGTACTTGCGGTACTCGTCCACGGTGGTGGCGCCGATGCAGTGCAGC
>DFDR01000242.1 GCA_002369295.1 Desulfovibrionaceae bacterium UBA3823 | reverse complement strand
TGCCGGCTTCGTTGCCGACATGGACATGGCAACGCTTGAACTCGTCTCCGGATCCTTCGTCTCCGACGATCTCCACAGCCGCGAGAACGACGTGATTTGGAAGGTCAAGTGGAGAGGCGCCGATGCCTACCTCTATGTCATGATTGAGGCCCAGCGGAAGAGGGATTCCCTGATGGCGGTGAGGCTGCTCAACTACACGACCGCGCTCTGGCTTCAGCTGAGAGACTCGGGAACGGCATCCAGAGAGACAGGCCTTCCGCCTGTCTTTCCGCTGGTGATCTACAGTGGAGAGGAGCCTTGGAACGAACCATTCGATCTCTCGTCCCTGCTGAGTCCATGGCCTGAGTCCGTGCTTGAGTTTCAGCCCAAGTACAAGTATTATGTAATTGACGAGCGTCGAATCGCCAAGGAGGACATTGCAGCAAGGCCAGGCCTGGCATCCCTCTTCATTCGTCTGGAGCAGGCCGCATTTCCTGAGGAAGTACAGCGCATCGTGGCAGAGTGCGCGGTCAGGCTCGCCGGTCCCGAGTACGCAGGCCTCAACCATGCCATTGCGGCGTGGGTCTCATACACGGTGCTGCAGCGTGATGGGTTTGCCACAGAAAAGCAGCTGAAAGCCATTGATAGCTTGCAGGGAGTGAATAGTTTCATGGAAAGCAATATCCAAAAATGGATTGCCAAGCACGAGGCCGTTGGCGAGGCCAGGGGCGAGGCCAGGGGTGAAGTCAAGACGCTCCGCAGGCTTCTTGTCAAAGGTCTGCAAAAGCGGCTTGGCGACGTTCCCGAGACGTTCCAGATTCTCATTGCCAACGCGGTCAGTCCAGACCTTCTGGAGTCCCTGCTGGAGCAGGCAAGCGAGGCAGAAGACCTGCGCGCCTTGCTTCCCAGCATGGAGAAGGCTCTGCGCAGCGCCGCCTGCGGACAGGGAGCTTAGGATATCCCGAGCCAGCAGCCAGTCCACCGGTTAGAAACGGAAGGGCAGGATCTGGCAGGGGATTTTGAGCATGCCGGCAGAAGCCGGCGGTTTCGCCCTCCTGCGCCGAATGGGGCTGAACGTTCTCTGCCGGCTACTTTCGAAGCGCCCGCAGGCCGTTGAGCACCACGATGATCGTGGTGCCCACGTCGGCGAAGACGGCCATCCACATGGTGGCGATGCCGGCGAAGGCAAGGCCAAAGAAGGCAGCCTTGACGCCCAGGGCGAAGACGATGTTTTCCGCCACGAGGGCGAAGGTGCCGCGGGCGAGGCGGATGAACTGGGGCACCTTGCCGAGGTCGTCGTCCATGAGGGCGACGTCGGCGGTCTCGATGGCCTGCGCCGTGCCGCAGGCGCCCATGGCGAAGCCGATGTCGGCCAGGGCGAGGGCCGGCGCGTCGTTGATGCCGTCGCCGACCATGCCGACGCAGGCGCCCTTCTGCTTGAGCTCGGCAATGGCATCGAGCTTGTCCTGGGGCAGGAGGGCGGCCCTGGCTTCGGCTATGCCGGCGCGCCGGGCTATGGCGCTGGCAGCCTGTTCGCTGTCGCCCGTGAGCATGATGGACGCAACCCCGAGCCGGCGAAGCGCGGCTACGGCCTCAGCGCTCGTTTCCCGCAGGCCGTCGGCCACTGCGAAGACGGCCTCTGCGCCGCCGGGACCGGTCAGGACGGCGGGCGTCTTGCCTTCGGCCTCGAGCCGCAGGACCTGCGCCATGGCGGGCGAGGGATCCGCTTCCGAGCCTTCGCCTTCAAGCCGTGCCAGCAGCTTCCGTCCGCCAAGGCGCCAGGTCTCGCCGCCGATATCGCCTTCGATGCCAAGACCCGGCAGGGCCACGAAGCGGTCGACGTGGAGGCGGGCAACGCCGTCTTCGGCCGCCTTGTCCGCAATGGCCTTGGAGACGGGGTGGCTGGATCGGGCAGCCAGCGAGCAGGCGAGGCTGCGCGCCCTTGCCGCGTCAAGGGTGCCCGTGGCCGCAAAATCTGTCTGCACGGGCCTGCCTTCGGTGAGGGTGCCGGTCTTGTCGAGGCAGAGGCAGGAGAGCTTTCTGCCTGTCTCAAGGAAGCTTGCGCCCTTGATCAGAATGCCCTTTCTGGCCGCGGCCGCCATGCCGGCCGCCAGCGTGGCCGGCGTCGAAATGACAAGGGCGCAGGGGCAGGCGGTGACAAGGAGCACGAGGCTTGTCCGCGCAGCCTCCTCCCAGGCCCAGCCCAGCGCCAGCGGCAGGAGAATGGCCGCCGCCAGGGCCAGCAGGAAGACGGCTGGCGTGTACCAGCGGGCAAAGGCATCGACGAGCCGCTCCACAGGGGCGCGGGAGCGCCTGGCTTCTTCCACGGCCCGGACGATGCGGGCGAGGGTGGTGCCCGAAGCCTGGGCCGTGGCCGTGAAGTCGAAGGCGCCTGCCAGATTGACGGTGCCGGCAAAGACCCTGTCGCCCGGCCCCTTGGAGACGGGCATGCTCTCGCCGGTGATGGGGGACTGGTCCACCTGGCTGGCGCCGTCGGCAACGGTGCCGTCCAGGGGGATGCGTTCGCCGGGCTTGACGCGCACGAGGCTTCCCGCCTTGACGCTGGCCGGATCCACGATCTTCCAGGAACCGTCTTCCTGCTTCACCTCAGCCGCTGCCGGGACGGCGTCCAGCAGCCTGGCCACGGCGTCCCGGGCGTGCCCCGAGGTCTTTGCCTCGATGGCCTCGGCAAGCTCGAAGAGCACCGCGACCATGGCCGCCTCCGGATACTCGCCAAGGGCGATGGCGCCGAGGATGGCAACGCTCATGAGGACGTTCATGTTGAGCGCAAGGTGCCGGGCCGCTGCCCAGCCGCGCCTGAAGATGCCAAGTCCGCAGAGGGCGGCCGCGCAGAGCGAGAAGCCGAGTGCGAGCAGGGGCAGGTGCCGGGCGCAGCCCTCCCAGAGGGCAAGGCCTCCTTCGGCGGCAAAGGCGCAGGCTTCGGCAAGGGCTGCCATGAGGCCGCCTGCCAGCAGCTTCTTCCAAGGGATTGGGGGCGTGCCAGAGGAGGCGGCCGCAGCGCCGGACGCAAGGGGCTGGCAGCCCGCTTCGGCGCCGGTCCGCTCGAGGCGGGCGCCGAAGCCGAGGGCATGGAGCCGGCCCGCGGCAAGCCACAGGGCCGAGGGCGCGTGGCGGACGAGCACCGAGGCGTCCTCGAGGCTGCAGGCTGCGCTGAAGACTCCGGGCAGTCCCGCAAGGGCCGCTTCCACCTGTCCCTGCTCGACAGGGCAGTCCATTCCGGGGACAAGGAAGCGCGACTCGCAGGCTTCCTTCCCGCTCACGCCGGCGCCAAGCCCGAGCTTGTCCAGCGCCAGGGCAACGTCTTCCAGCGCCAGAGGATCGTGGACGACGCGCACCTGGCGCTGGGCTAGGTCAATGTCGATCTGGCCTGCGCCGGAGAGGCCCTGCAGGGCGTCCCGCACCATGGCGCCCTCGACGGGGCAGTCCATGTCCGGCACTTCGAAGAGCGTTGCCGGGGCTTCCTGCCAGTTCAGCCTGGCGCCGAGCCCGAGCTTGTCCAGCGCCAGAACCATGTCCTGCAGGCGGCAGGGATCGTGGGCGACGCGCACCTGGCGCTGGGCCAGGTCAACGTCGATCTGGCCGGTGCCGGGGATGCCCTGCAGGGCGTTGCGCACCATGGCCTCCTCGACGGGACAGTCCATGTCCGGCACGTCGAAGACGGCCATGGCGAAGCCGCATGTGCCGCTTGTCGCGCCGGCAGGGGCAGGGACAGGGACAGGGCTTTCGCCGTTCTCGCGGCATCCGCACCCGCAGGAGCAGGTGCAGGCAGAGGACTGTTCAGTGTCGCTGCCCGCAGGCCCCGCGCTGCCGGGGACAGCGCTTTCCTGCCGCGCTTCTGCTGCCGGCCTGGCTTCGGCAGAGCCGGCCTGGCGTTCGCTTGCCGTCTTCATGGTCACCTCCTGCGGAAGCGTTCCTGGCTTCCTTCGTCAGACATGGCGCGGCCGGGAATCCGTCGGCGGGAAGCAAGGCGCTGTCCCCCTTTTCAGGGCCGCAGAAAGAGGGTAGGGCCTATAGCCGCTATAGGGTCAAGCCCTCTTTCCCATTTTTTTGAGACCTCGCGGGAGGACGCTGCATGAAGGTGAAGATAGGCGAGCTTGCCAGAATGGCCGGCTGCCAGGTGGTGACCATACGCTACTACGAAAAGGAAGGGCTTCTGCCTGCGCCAGAGCGCAGCGCCGGCGGCTACCGCCTCTACGACGAGACCCAGGCCGAGCGCCTGCGCTTCATCCGGCACTGCCGCGTGCACGGCATGAGCCTCGGCGAGATCAGGAGCCTGCTCGCCTATCAGGAGAATCCCGTTGCCGACTGCGGCTGGATAGGCGCCCTCGTCCAGCGCCGCATCGAGGCCGTGGACCGCCAGATTGCGGAACTGAAGGCCCTGCGCGGCCGGCTCGAGCGCCTCGGCCGGACCTGCGCCGGCGGGGCCGGCGGCTGCGGCATCCTGAAAAGCCTCGGCGCCAGCGACGGCTGCCCCTTCTGCCGGCGCCTGGACGGCCTGGAAGGCAAGGATGCGGACATGCCTAAGCTGGCGGAGCTGGCGGATTTGGCCGGCAGCTATGGATGCCCCTGCGGGAGCGCAGGCGCAGAAGCGGGAGAGGCGGCCCCTGGCCCCGGCCCTGCCAAGCCTGCCCGCTCTGTGCGCTGAGGAGAGGGATGCGCAGAGAAGGGCCAGCCTGCAGACAGCGGAAGACAGCGGAAGGGGCAGTGCCGTCCCGAAGCCTTCGGCGTGCGCCGGACGGCGGGCAGGCGCCTGCAGCCGCCAGTTCGGATCCGGCAGTCCGGCGTCGAGGCGTCCTGCGGCAGGCTGCCAGGCGTTTGCGGCACAAATCTAGAGAAGCGCCGAGGCAAGGGCGCCTTTCACCGGCGCGCCGGACAAGGCCCAGCCCGCCCCTTGATTGCCAGAAGGGGGGCTGGAGTGAAGCCGGAAAAGGGCGCGCTTGGCTACCCCTGGCGCCAGAGGCCGTTCTGCACCATGTCCCTGTGCGGCGGGATGCCGAACATGCGAGAGTAGTCCCGGCAGAACTGGGCTGAACTCTTGTAGCCCGCAGCCGCGGCCGCGTCGTTCGAGCTCCCGCCTTCCTGCAGCATGCGCCTGCGGGCGGCGTTGAGCCTGAGCACCTTGTGGAACTGCAGGGGGCTCAGCGTCGTCTCTTCCTTGAAATGCCTGTGGAAGGTGGAGACGCCCATGCCAATGCGGCGGGCGAGCTCCGTCACGTCCAGGGTGGCGGTGCAGTTGCTGCGCATCCAGGAAATGGCGTCCGCGATCTCGGCGCTGTGCAGGCTGACGGCCCAGCTGTCCCTGACCGCAAGGCCCAGGGGGCCCGCCATGCCGATCTGGGTGATCTCCTTGATGCACTGGGGCACGAGGACATGCAGGTAGTCCGGATTGCCGGCTGCCTCCAGCAGCCTGCTGAAGGCGGAGAGCAGATTGGCCGAGGCGGGCGCCGAGACGGTTCCGTCCGCGAGCCTGTAGAAGGTGCCGTAGCCCTCGATGGCCTCGAGAGAGGAGCCGCCGGCGGGGCTGACGGGCTCAGGGATGGCGTCCACCATCCGGGCCGCCTCCATGCGGTCGAACTCTGCCGTGATGCTGAGGAAGGGCATGTCCTTGCCGGCCGGCTTCATGCGGACGGCGCGGGGACGCACCGAGCAGAAGGCGGCGAACTCCCCCTCGAGGCAGACAAGGGCCTCGTCTTCCGACGCCATGGTCATTTCACCCTGCAGCACCAGGCACAGGGAAGGCCTGCCGAGGCTGTGGGGGGAGACGAACTCGCGATCGCAGCGGGCGAGCAGGAGGCGCTCGTCGGCGATTCTGGCGCTGCCCTGGCCCGGGGCGAGCTTGAGCAGGCGCTGTCTGAGCATGTGCAAGAGGGCGGCGTTGCCGGAAGTCATATCGAGCATGGCAAGATTCCTTTGGAACCCCAATTTGGCACACTTTGCCAGGGCAGGCAAGAAAAATGCGCGCGCTTTGCCTGCCTTCAGGGGCCTTTCAAGGGTCTGGCCGCCGGGGCGGGCGGAACGCGCCTGCTGGTCCGGCCGTCGGGAAATGCCCCTGCCGGCGCCTGCAGCCTGCAGAAAAGACGCCCTTTCTGCGCGGCAGGAAGCATGCCTGAACGGCATTGACAAACGGGGAGCGAACAGCCAAACTTCCTTGCGCCCCCCTTGCGGGGTTCTTTTCAGGCTCGGCTATATCAAGTTATCTTTATAACCAGATTTTCTTCTGGTCCCTCCGCAGCCACCCCCAGCCACGAGGTTCCCATGGCTTCGCGCTTCCACGACCTGCTCTCCCTGCCCCGCACGCTCTTTCTCGACGGCGCCATGGGCACCATGCTCCAGGCCGGCGGCATGCCGGCCGGCGTCTCCCCCAGCCAGTACTGCCTGGCGAGGCCGGAGAAGCTCTGCGCGGTGCACCGCGCCTACGTCGAAGCGGGTTCAGACATCCTGACCACCTGCACCTTCGGGGCGAGTCCCTTCAAGCTGGAGGCGGGCATAGACTGCGCCGGCTTCAACCGCCGCATGGCCCAGCTGGCCAGGGAGGTCGCGGACGCCGCGGGAAGGCTTGTCTGCGTTGCCGGCAACATCGGCCCCTCGGGCCACTTTGCCAGGCCCCTGGGCGACCTCGACCCCGAGGAGCTCATCCATGGCTTCGAAGTCCAGGCGCGGGCCCTGGCCGAGGGCGGGTGCGACCTCTTTTTCATTGAAACGCAGTTCGACGTCGCCGAGGCGAGGGCCGCCGTCGCGGCCGTGCGCCGGGTCTCGGATCTGCCGATCATGGCCTCCATGACCTTCGAGAAGGGCGTCAGCCTCACCGGCTCCACGCCCGAGATCTTTGCCGAGACCATGCAGAACATGGGCGTGGCCGTGGTCGGCACCAACTGCAGCCTCGGCCCCGAGCAGATGCGCCCCGTCGTTGCGGAGCTCCTTGCCAGCGCCCGCGACTGCCTGGTCATGGCCGAACCCAATGCGGGCCTGCCGGAGCTGGCGCCCAGCGGCGAGACCGTCTTCCCGCTGGGGCCGGCGCGCTTTGCCGAGCTCACGGCACCCATGGCCGCCATGGGCTGCCGCATTGCCGGCGGCTGCTGCGGCACGACGCCGGATCACATCCGCGCCCTCAAAGCGGCCGTGGAGGCGGGCTGTCCGGACACCGAAGCCGTGCGGCCCCGCCGGCGCGAGGGCATTGTCCTCACCTCCAGGCAGGCCTGCGTGCACATCGGCCGGGGCGAGCCCTTCGCCGTCATCGGCGAGCGCATCAACCCCACGGGCAAGCCGAAGCTCACGGCAGAGCTCCAGCAGGGCGTCTTCGCGACGGCCCTCGACTTTGCCGAGCAGCAGCTGGCCGCAGGCGCGGCCGTGCTCGACGTCAACGTGGGCGCCCACCAGGTGGACCAGAAGACGCTGCTGCCCCGGCTCGCCAGCCTCCTCGCCTCCAGGCACCCGGCGCCGCTTTCCATCGACTCCTCGGACGACGATGCGGTCAAGGCGACGCTGCCCTGGATGCCGGCCTCGGCCCTGGTCAACTCCATCAGCGGGGGGCCCGAGCGCATGCAGTCCCTGGGCCTGCCGTGCCGGGACTTCGGCTGCCCCTTCATCCTGCTTCCCATCAAGGGCGCCAAGCTTCCGAGGACGGCAGCCGAGCGCATCGCCATTCTCGAGGCCCAGCTGGCGGAAGCCGAACGCCTGGGCATCCCGCGCCGGCTCGTCATGGTGGACATCCTGGCCCTTGCCGTGTCCTCCCGGGCCGACGGCGCCGTGCAGTGCCTCGAGCTCCTGCGCTGGTGCCGCGGCAATGGCTTTGCCACGACGCTGGGGCTCTCCAACCTCTCCTTCGGCCTGCCGGCGCGGGAGCTCGTGAACGCCACCTTCCTCTGCATGGGGGCTGGCGCCGGCCTCTCTTCCTGCATCGCCAATCCCTCGTCCCTGCGCGTGCGCGAGGCCAGCGCGGCCCTTGCCGTGCTCATGGACCACGACCCGCACGCCGAGTCCTTCATCGCCGGCTACTCCGCCTGGAAGCAGGCCTAAGCCCAGGCCGGCGCGCCCCTTTTCCCTCTCCCTCCAAGAAGGTCCCAAGCCATGACATCCCGCTTCACGGAACTGCTCAGCCTCAAGCGCACCCTCCTGCTGGACGGCGCCATGGGCACCCTCTTCCAGGCAGCCGGCATGCCTGCCGGCGTCTCCCCCTCGCAGTACAGCCTGGAGCGCCCCGATCTGCTGCTCTCCTTCCACAGGGCCTACATCGAGGCTGGCGCCGACATCGTCACGACCAACACCTTTGGCGCCAATCCCTTCAAGCTGGAGGCGGGCCTCGATCTGGAGGACTTCAACCGGCGCATGGCCCGCATCGCCCGCGAGGCGGCCAGCCAGGCCGGCCGCCTGGTCCTGGTTGCCGGCAACGTCGGTCCCACGGGCCATTTTGCCAAGCCCCTCGGCGACGTCGATCCCGCAGAGCTCGTGGCCTGCTTCGAGCGCCAGATCCGCGCCCTCACCGCCGAAGGCCTCGTGGACCTCATCTTCATCGAGACCCAGTTCGACGTGACGGAAGCACGGGCCGCCGTGGCCGCCGCCCGGCGCGTCTGCAGCCTTCCCGTCATGTGCTCCATGACCTTCGAGCAGGGCGCGAGCCTCACCGGCTCCACGCCCGCCATCTTTGCCGAGACCATGCAGAACATGGGCTGCGCCGCGGCCGGCACCAACTGCAGCCTCGGCCCGGCCGAGATGGCGCCCGTGGTCGAGGAAATCCTCCGCTGCGCCTCGGACTGCCTGGTCATGGCCGAGCCCAACGCCGGCCTGCCCGAGCTCGTGGACGGCAAAACCGTCTTTCCGCTGGGGCCGGAACGCTTTGCCGAGCTCACTGCGCCCCTGGCCGCCAGGGGCTGCCGCATCGTCGGCGGCTGCTGCGGCACGACGCCGGCGCACATCCGCGCCCTGAAAAAGGCCGTGGAAGCCCAGGGGCAGGGGACAGAGCATGCCGCGCCCGAGCGCCATGCCGGCATCGTCCTCACGTCGCGCCAGCGTTTTGTGCGCATCGGCCCGGGCGAGCCCTTCACGGTCATCGGCGAGCGCATCAATCCGACCGGCAAGCCCAGGCTCACGGCAGAGCTCCAGCAGGGCGTCTTCTCGCTGGCCCTGGAGTACGCGGAGCGCCAGATCGAGGCCGGCTGCCGGGTGCTCGACGTCAACGTGGGCGCCCACCAGGTGGACCAGCAGACCCTGCTCCCGCGGCTTGTGGCCACCCTGTCCAGCAAGTTCCCCGTGCCTCTCTGCCTCGACTCCTCCGACGACGAGGCAATAGCGCAGGGCGTGCTCTGGTCGCCGGCCTCGGCCCTGGTGAACTCCATCAACGGCGCCGAAGGCCGCATGGCCAGGCTGGGGGCGCTGTGCCGGGATTTCGGCTGCCCCTTCATTCTGCTGCCCATGCGCGGCGCGAAGCTGCCCGTGAAGGCGAAGGAGCGCATCGCCATTCTCGAAAGCCTGCTGGCCGAGGCAGAGGGGCTTGGCATCCCGCGCCGCCTCGTGCTCGTGGACATTCTGGCGCTGGCCGTCTCCTCCAGGCACGAAGGCGCCGTGGAGTGCCTGGCCCTGGCCGAATGGTGCCGCGAGGCGGGCCTGGCCACGACCATAGGCCTCTCCAACCTCTCCTTCGGCCTGCCGGCGAGGGAGCTCGTCAACGCCACCTTCCTCTGCATGGGGGCTGGCGCCGGCCTCAATTCCTGCATCGGCAACCTCGTCTCGCCCCGCATCGCCGAGGCCGTGGGCGCCATCAAGGTGCTACAGAACCACGACCCGGCAGCCGGCGAGTTCATTGCCGGCTTCTCGGCCTGGAAGAGCCAGGGCGGAGCGGAGCTGCCAGGCAGGGCCAAAGCGGAGCGCCCGGGCGCCAGGACGCCCTACGAGGCCGTGCTGCAGGGCGACAGGGAGCATGTCGAGGCCCTGCTCGACGAGGAGCTTGCCAAGGGCGCCAGGCCCTTCGACATCGTCAACTCGAGCCTCATTCCGGCCATCACCGAGGTCGGCTCCCGCTACGAGAAGAAGATCTACTTCCTGCCCCAGCTCATCCGCTCCGCCGAAACCATGCAGGCCGGCTTCGCGCACCTGAAGCCCCTCATGAAGCAGGACGCCACCGAAAGGCGCCCCGTGATCGTCATGGCCACCGTCGAGGGCGACATCCACGACATCGGCAAGAACATCGTCTGCCTCCTGCTCGGCAACCACGGCTTCGAGGTCGTGGACGCGGGCAAGGACGTCAAGGCAAGCGACATCGTGGACCTGGCAGAGGCCAGGCACGCCTCCGTCATCGGCCTCTCGGCCCTCATGACCACCACCATGGTGCGCATGGAGGAGACCATCAGCCTGCTCAGGAAGCGGGGCCTTGCCATTCCCGTCATGGTGGGCGGCGCCGCCGTCACCAAGGCCTTTGCCGATTCCATCGGCGCCGCCGCCTACTGCGTGGACGCCGTCGAGGCCGTGGATGCGGCCAAGCGGCTCACGGCGTAGCGCCGCAGGGGCAGGCATCCTGCCAGAAGCATCCTGCAGAAGCATTCCGCAGAAGCATCCTGCCAGAAGCATTCTGCCAGAAGCATGCTGCTGGCGGCGGCGGCCGGCCAGGCGTCCCGGGCGCTGGCGGCGCAGGGCTATTTCCTGGGCGCGGCCTGCCCGGGGCTTCCCGCCGGCGCCTCTTCTGCCGGCCTGCCGGCGGCTTCGCTGGCGCTGTCCGGGACTCCCGTGTCAACTGCCGTCTTAAAAGGGCCGCTTCCGACAGATCTCGGGTACCACAGCAAAGGCCCTATCGTCCCTTTCCCTGAACTTCCCAGTAGGGTCGGGACAGTCCTCAAAGGGACTCCCGGCACTCTTGTCGTGGTCGTGAGGGGGACGCGCGGTGTGGTGGCTGAGGTGACGAGCGAGCCGTAGGCGAGCGAGGAGCCTCAGCCACCACACCGCGTTGCGTCCGCGGTTTAAGGTTGTTTTTCTGAAAGGCTTGTACGCCTCCCTTGACGGTGCGCCGGCTACTTCCCGTCCGTGGCGGAACCGTCGCCCGGCGGCGTTCCTTCGCCCCTGAGCACGCCGTCGCGCCGCGCTTCGCGGAGGCGGTAGCTGTCGCCGCGTATGGTCAGAACCTCGCAGTGGTGGAGGAAACGGTCCAGCACGGCCCCGGCCATGGCGACGTCGTTCATGACTATTCCCCATTCGCCGGCCGGACGGCTGGTCGTCACCATGATGCTTCCAGACTCGTAGCGGGTCGACACAAGACGGTAGAAGAGGCCGGCCGTCCCAGTCTTGAAGGGGATGTAGCCCAGCTCGTCGATCAGCAGCAGCCTGGGTTTCAGGTACTGGAGGAGCTTCTCCTCGAGGCGGCCCGAGGACTCGGCTTCCTCCAGCTGGCGCATCAGGCGTCCGGCACTGATGAAAGTCGTGCTGTATCCGGCCTTCACCGCCTCGCGGCCAAGGGCGATGGCAAGGTGAGTCTTGCCGACGCCGGGAGGTCCCTGCAGAAGGACGTTCCTCCTGGACGCGAGCCACTCGAGGCGCGAGAGCTCCCGCATGCGCCCTTCGCTGACGCCGGGCTGGCAGGAGAAGTCGAAGCCTTCCAGCGTGCAGACGCGGGGAAAGTGGGCAATCTTGAGGCCAAGATCAATGCGCCTGGCCTCGCGCCTCTCGACCTCGAAGCCCAGAGCGTATGCAAGGAACTCCTGATTGCTCATGCTGGCCCGCTGGCCGTTCTCCAGGATGAAGTCCAGATTTTCGACCATGCTCTTGAGCTTGAGCCTGGCCGCGCGCCTTGTCAGAGCGTCTTTGCTCAGATCATGCTGCATGTGGCAAAACCTCCAGCTGCCTGCTGATATTCAGAGAGATCCCGGATGAAGGAGCCCTGCCCGGCAGGAGCGCCGCCAGATGCCTTTTCCGCTTCTCCGGGATGGCTCCGGGGTGCCTGCCCGGCCTTGGCGGAAGAAGCCGCAGGGGAATCCCCTCCAGACGCTCCGGATGCCGTTTCCAGGCCCGTGGAGGGGGTGCAGGCGGTCCGGGCGTCCATGGACGGCGCGGATGCCGCTTCCACGTTCATGGAAGACGCCGCGGGAGCCTGGCCGGCTTCGGCGGCGGCCCTGCCGTATGCCCCGAGGCCTCTGTGAAGGGCCACGGGGGTGGGCAGGCTGGGATCAGCGGCGCCGAACGTGCTTTCCGAGTCAAGGAGCTCAAAGGGCTTCTGGTCGGCGGCCTTGCTGAACGTCTGCACGATCTTGTCCCCGGAATAGACCTCGACGGCGTGGGGGCGGACCAGCAGCCTGACCTCGGTCTTTGCGTATCTGACGGGAAGCTGGTAGAAGGCGTTCTCTACCTGGATGACGCCGTCCTGCCGCACTTGCCGCACTTCCTCCCTGCATTCGTAGAAGCGCGGCTTTTCGATGGGCCTCAGGAACGGCTTTTCCTCTTCAAAGCGCCTGGCCGGCACGCTCTCCCTGCTTCCGGCCAGGCGCTTCGGCTTCCAGTCCGCCCAGTTCACCGCCCAGTCGGCGAGATGCTCCTGAAGCGCCTCCTTCGAGGCAAACTTCAGCCCGGCGATCCCGTTCATCTTCACGTACTTGACTGCCGACTCGACCTTCCCCTTGCTTTGCGGATGGTAGGGATAGCAGGCTTTTGCCTGTATTCCCCAGTACCTGCAGTACGCCTCCAGGCCGGAGCTGAACTCGCACGTGCGCTCCCCGTCTTCGCGGCTTGCCGGCTTCGCGACAAGAGGCTTCGCGTTGTCGCACACCAGCGTATGCGGGAGCCCCCCGAAGTAGATGAATGCGTCGTCCATGGACGACAGCCATTCCTCCTGGGTCTGCCCCTCCGTCACTTTGACAAAGATCCGGCGGGAATACGCCAGGACCGCCACAAACAGGTTCACCTTCTCCTTGTGGTCTATAAAGTCGACTGTCTTCGAGCCGTAGTCTATCTGCATGAATTCACCGGGCCGGGTTTCAAACCGCCGGCATTCCCTGCACTTCGCCTCCTCGATCTTCTTCTGGTGCCGGAGCGCCTCCGTGTAGCGCTCCATCGTGCGCAGCGACACGCTCAGCCCGGGATGCCTCTTCATCAGCTCCCGTCTGACAACGTCGCAGTTGTTCTCGCTCATCTCATAGAGCTCGCTGATTTCATTAACGTATGGGTCGAGCTTGCTGGCGTACTCCCTTCTTTTGACGACTACGTCCGCCAGGTTCTGCTTCCAGAATTTCCTGACAAAGTTGCGGGAGTACCCCAGTTCCTGGGCCGTCTCCCTCTGGGAATAGCCTTTGTCCCTGTACTCAAGGACTTCCTTGATCTCTTTTATTCCGTACACGCGGACAACTCCTGTGGTTGAGGTTGGGGGAGTTGCCACTGTCTGCTCTTTGTCGAGCATTGTCACCTCCTGACGTTGGTTTTTCTAACCTGACGTCAGTGGCCCTTTTAGCATGGCGGCTAACATTCGGCGGCAAGGGCAACGACACGCTGAAGGGTGGCCTCGGCAACGATATCCTGCATGGCGGTTCCGGCGACGACTATCTCGACGGTGGTGCCGGTGCTGACAGGCTGTACGGTGGCGCCGGCAGCGACATCCTGCGCTACAGCGATACAGACGATATCCTGATCGACGGCGGGGACGGCATCGACTTCCTCGTCGGTCCTGGAAGCGGACAGCTTCTCTCGCAGCACGACGCGAAGCTTGCGAACGTCGAGTTTGCCCTTGAGGGCGACGGCACGGCCAGCCTGACCAGCATGAGCGATCTTGCAGCCAAGGGCATTACCGTTGAAGGCGATACCGTTACGCTGGATCCGGAAGAAGGATGGACAGGTTCCAACGGCGTCTATACGAACGAGGAATGCCACCTGACGCTGACGATCGACAGCAGCAGCGTCAGCGAAGATCCTGCTGCGGAGGCTCAGTTCCATCTCATACTGAGAGCTGAAACTTCGGGCGTGTAGCGCCTTGCCTGGCTCTCAGCCGCAATCTGCAGGGGGGATCGTCCGCAAGGACGGTCCCCCTGAGCTTGTCTGGAGGCAAGGCACGCCGAGCTGGAGCTTGCCGGACGGGGCATGCCGGCCGCGGGGCAGGCAATGCTGTGTGTGCACAGGTGCTCAGGCGGTTCCGCAGGTATTCAGCGGACCTGGGGATGCGTGGGGATGCGCTCCGGCCTGGCCTCTGGAGGCAGGCATCCTGGAAGCAGGGTGCCGGGTGGCGGGGGGGATCGGGCTGAGACTGCGGGGCTTCAACAACAGCTTGAATTAGTTGAAGAAAAAATCTGAAAATCGGCAAATTTTCTTGACAGGCCTGCTCATTCTTCTGTAAACGTGTGTTTGTAGATTTTATCTGGTCACTCATGTCCTTTAATCTGAAAAATACGAAAAAAATTCAATAATATCAATTAGTTATAAATCAAACGCCCGTGCGTCGCCACGGCAGGAGTTTGCGCCATGTCAAAGATCGCTATCGCCAAGCCCGAAGCCGGCAAGACCCTAGAGATCAAGTGTGGCGAAGGTGATGTCCTTCAGGTCAACTTCATCCCCGCCGACGCAACCTTCTTCAAGGAGGGCGGCAACCTCGTCTTCCTTTTCGACGACGACTCCCGCATCGACATCGTCGATTTCTACAGCATTTTCGACGAGAAGACCCTGCCCCAGTTCGAGCTTGAGAACGAGGCCTTCACGGGCCCGGAATTCTTCAAGGCCGTCGGCAGCCCCAGGCTTTCGCCGGTGTCCGGATCCAGAGACCACGGCGCCACCGAATCCCTGCCTGAAGCCGCGCTGCACGCGAGGTCGCTCGATGCCATGGAGCTGCTCGACGGCGTCAACCGCATCGGTCCCCTGGACATAGGCTGGCAGGGCGAACGGCCGCTGGAAAAGACCATCGAAGGCTTCGGCCTGCAGGACGATGGGGGCGTCGCTCTGCTGCCGAAGATTCCCGCAGGGCTTGGCTACACAAGCGGGCTCGGCCTGTCTTCGCGGGACGACGAGACGGCCGGCGGCGGCTCTTCCTCAAGCTACGGCGCCGTGGGCCTGCCCGCAGGGGCGAGGCTTGCGGCCGGCGTCTACGGCATCGAGGACAAGGCCGGACGCCTCATAGGCGAGCTGCGCGTGGACGCCGACGGCACCATGCACTTCACGCAGACGGAGGCCTACCGCGGCGAGTGGCGCGACGACGGCGCCGGCATGGACACCGTCGAGCAGCCGCTCGACGTCATCCTGGAGGACGGGACCGTCCTCAAGGGCGCCGTGAAGGTGACCATCGGCGTCATGGACGACGTGCCCGCCGCGGTCGCCGAGGGCTCCGCCATCGAGCTCGCGGTGGACGAGTCGCCCGCAGAAGGCGCCCTCGAGGCCGTGTCCTCGGCCAAGGTGTCGAGCCTCTTCACGGTGGACGCCGGCGCGGACGGCCTGGCCGAGTCCGGCCTCCAGTACTCGCTGGTCTTCGACGCCGGCGCCGGCACGGGGCTTGCCGCCCTTGTCGGCGGCGCGGAGCATCCCGTCAGCCTGAGCGCCAACCAGGCCGGCACCGTGGTGGCCGGCCTCGCCGGCGGCAGGGCCATCTTCACCGTGACCCTCAACCCCGACGGCACGGTGGCCCTGAAGCTCACCGGCGAGGGATCGCTGAAGCACCCCGAAGGGCAGGGCGGCGACAACGCCCTTGCCTCGGCCTTTGCGGGCATCCAGGTGAAGCTGGTCGCGACCGACGCCGACGGCGACACGAGCACGGCTCTGAGCCCCCTGCGCCTGCAGTTCGAAGACGATGCGCCCATCGTCAGCGAAGGGCCCCAGCCCAAGGCCGTTGCGGTCGACGAGAGCGACATGGGGAAGGCCGGCTCGGTGCAGACGGAGTTCGGCATTGCCGAAGGCGCGGACACGGCGGCCGTGGCCTACACCCTGGAAGGCGGCGAGGCCTCGCATCTGACGGCCATCATCGACGGCCAGGAATACGCCGTGACGATCGCCGGCCAGGGCACGGACACCCTGACGGGCTCCGCCAACGGCCTGGCCGTCTTCACCGTTGCCGTGGACGGAAACGGCCTGGTGACCCTGAAGCTCACGGGCGAAGGCTCGCTCAGGCATCCCGGCGCAGGCTCCCATGACGAGGCCCTTGCCATTGCCGGCGTGCGCGTGCGCTGCACGGCCACGGACGCCGACGGCGACACGAGCTCCGCGGCCATGGCGCTGACCCTGGAGATCAAGGACGACGGCCCCAGCGTGGCGGCCGCCGAAGCCTCGGCCGCCGTCGAGCTCGACGAGAGCTCCATGGCGGGCGGGGACGGCCTTGCGGGCACGGCCGGCACGGTGCAGACGCACTTTGCCGTTGCCGAAGGCGCGGACGGGGCGCAGCTTTCCTACACCGTGGAAGCGGCCGACCTCTCTGCCCTGTCTTCCCTGACCGCCCTCGTCGGCGGCGAGGCCTATGCCGTCGAGCTCAGCGGCCTTGGCACGGATTCCGTGACGGGTTCCGCCAACGGCCTCGACATCTTCACCGTCTCCGTGGACGGGAACGGCCTGGTGACCTTTGCCATGACGGGCCAGGGAACGCTGCGCCACGCCGAAGGCACGGACCGCGACGACGTGCAGGCCATAGAGGGCCTCAGCGTCGCGTGCACGGCCACGGACGCCGACGGCGACACGAGCGCCGGCAGCGTCAGGCTGGCGCTTTCCGTGCGCGACGACGGGCCTGACGTCCAGGCCGGCGGGGCGCCGGAAGCCGTCGTGCTCGACGAGACGGACATGGTGCGCGCGGCCGGCGAAGAGGGCTGGGAAGGCGCGGGCGGCCTGCAGGCCGCTGCCGGCACCGCCCAGACCTCGTTCGCCATAGCCCAGGGAGCGGACGCGGCCGCGCCCGAGTACACGCTGGAAATCGGCGACGCGTCTGCCCTGGAGGGCCTGGCCGCCCTCGTCGGCGGCGAGGCCTATGCGCTGGAGCTTTCCGGCCACGGCACGGACACCCTGACCGCGTCGGCCAACGGGCTGGACATTTTCACCGTCTCCGTGGACGGGAACGGCCTGGTGACCTTCGCCATGACAGGCGCGGGCACGCTCCGGCACGCCGACGGCGCGGACCACGACGGCGTGCAGGCCATCGGGGGACTGCGCGTGCGCTGCACGGCAACGGATTCGGACGGCGACGTGAGCTCTGCCGCCGTGCTGCTGGAACTTGCCGTCAGGGACGACGGGCCTGCCGCCTCCGCCAAGACTGACGCCGCCATAGCGCTGACGGTGGACGAAACGGCGGCGGGTCAGGCGCTGGCCGCGTCCTCGGCCCTCGCGGTGGCGGATCTCTTCACTGTGGCCGAGGGCGCCGACGGCGTTGCAGATGCCGACTACAAGTACGCGCTGACCTTCGACGCCGAGGCGGAAACCGGCCTTGTGGGCGTCGTCGACGACGCCGAGCACGACATCACGCTGAGCGCGAATCCGGCCGGCACCGTGGTGACCGGCCTCGCCGGCACGACGCCGATCTTCACCGTGACGCTGAACGAGGACGGCACGGTGGCGCTCGAGCTGACGGGCCAGGGTTCGCTGAAGCACCCGGAAGGCCAGGGAGCCGACAACGAGCTGAGCGGGGCCTTCCGGGGCGTCAAGGTCCAGTTGACGGTGACGGACGCCGACGGCGACCAAAGCACGGCCACGAGCGCGCTGAACCTGCAGTTCGAGGACGATGCGCCCGTTGCGTCCAGAACTGATGTCGCCATAGCGCTGACGGTGGCCGAAAAGGCTGCAGGGACGCCTTCCGAGCCCCATCCCGCAGACGTGTCCGAAGCCCCGGTGTCGAGCCTCTTCACGGTGGCCGAGGGCGCCGACGGCGTTGCGGATGCCAGGTACGAGTATACGCTGACCTTCGACGCCGAGGCGGAAACCGGCCTTGTGGGCATCGTCGACGGCGTCGAGTACGACATTACGCTGAGCGCGAACGAGATCGGCACGGAGATTACAGGCTTCGCCGGCCAGACGGCGCTCTTCGCCGTGACGCTGAACGAGGACGGCACCGTGGCGCTCAAGCTGACGGGCAACGGCTCGCTGAAGCACCCCCAGCCGGAGGGCGAGGATGCCGGCGACGAGCTGGCGCAGCCCTTCGAGGGCATCAGGGTTCATCTCAAGGTCACGGACGCCGACGGCGACGTGGACACGGCGGAGAGTCCGCTCCAGCTGCAGTTCGAGGACGATGCGCCCGAGGCGGAGATCGACGGGAAGAGCATCGCCGAAGGCGCGGACGCGCCTGTCGAGGGCAGCGTGCTCGACAACGACCACTACTATGCAGACGGTCCGAACAGCGATGCTGCAGAAGCCTTTGCGTGGACCAGCCAGGCGAGCTCGGCGAAGTACGGCACGATCACCCTGAACGAGGACGGCACGTACAGCTACAAGCTGGACGGCGCGAACGCCGAGGTGCGCGCCCTGACCGAGGGCGAAACGCTGACTGAGGAGTTCCACTACGCTATCAAGGACGCCGACGGCGACGTTTCGACGGCAACGCTGACCATCACGATCAACGGCGCCGACAACGCGGTTGCCGTGACGAGCGGCGCCGATGCGTCGAGCGGCACGGACAGCGTGACGGTGGACGAGGCGAACCTGGTCGCGGGCAGCGATCCCGATGCGGCTGAACTGACGCAGGCGGGCAGCTTCACCATCACGGCGCAGGACGGCGTGCAGACCGTCGTGATCGGCGAGGGCAACGGCGCCGTGACGGTGGTCGAAGCCGGCGAGTTCGTGAAGGATCAGACGATCGACACGGGCGACGGCACGCTCTCTATCACGGGCTACGCATACGATGACGCGACGGGCACGGCGACCCTGACCTACAAGTTTGAGCTCTCGGACGCGAATGCCGGCCACACGGGCGACGACGGCGAAAAGCTGAGCCACGAGTATGCTGTGACCGTAACGGACAACGACGGCACGACGGAAACGGGCACCCTGCAGGTGAACGTGAAGGACGACGCGCCCGCGGCGACGGCGGACAAGAACAGCATCGACGAAGGATCGACCGCGGCTGTCGAGGGCGACGTGCTCGCCAACGACCACTACTACGCGGACGGCGAGCATGCGACCGAGGCCTTCGCCTGGACGAGCACGCCGGCAGACGCGAAGTACGGCACGATCACCCTGAACGAGAACGGCACGTACAGCTACGAGCTGGACGGCTCGAACGCCGCCGTGCGCGCCCTGCCGCAGGGCGAGACGCTGACGGAGGTGTTCCACTACGCTATCAAGGACGCCGACGGCGACGTCTCGAACGCAACGCTGACCATCACGATCAACGGCAAGGACAACGGCGTCACGGTGAGGAGCGGAAGCGACGCGGAAGCGTCCATCGACGGCGTGTCTGTGTCCGAGGCGAATCTCGCGGACGGCAGCTCCCCTGATTCGGACGCG
>DFDR01000072.1:21981-22319 GCA_002369295.1 Desulfovibrionaceae bacterium UBA3823 | reverse complement strand
CGACTACTCCGGCCGTTCGGTCATCTGCGTCGGCCCCTACCTCAAGCTGCACCAGTGCGGCCTGCCGAAGAAGATGGCCCTCGAGCTCTTCAAGCCCTTCATCTACTCCGAGCTCGAGAAGAGGGGCCTGGCCTCGACCATCAAGAGCGCCAAGAAGATGGTGGAGCGCGAGGAAGTGGTGGTCTGGGACATCCTCTCCGACGTGGTCAAGGAATACCCGGTCATGCTCAACCGCGCGCCGACCCTGCACAGGCTGGGCATCCAGGCCTTCGAGCCGCTGCTGGTCGAAGGCAAGGCCATCCGCCTGCACCCCCTGGTCTGCACCGCCTACAACGCCG
>DFDR01000072.1:20549-21914 GCA_002369295.1 Desulfovibrionaceae bacterium UBA3823 | reverse complement strand
CGACGGCGACCAGATGGCCGTGCACATCCCCCTCTCCGTGGAGGCGCAGATCGAGTGCCGCGTGCTCATGATGAGCACCAACAACATCCTTTCCCCGGCCAACGGCGGCCCCATCATCGTGCCCTCACAGGACATGGTGCTCGGCCTCTACTACATGACGAGCGCCCGCCGCTTCGAGCCCGGCGAAGGCATGACGTTCTGCGCCCCCTGGGAAGTGGAGAGCGCCTACGACCAGGGCATCGTCAGCCTGCAGGCCATGGTCAAGGTGCGCATGCCCGACGGCAAGATCTACGACACCACGCCCGGCCGCGTGCTCGTGGGCGGCATCCTGCCGCCTGAGCTGCCCTTCGAGACCGTGAACCACGTGCTCACCAAGAAGGCCATCGCGAAGCTCGTCGACACCACCTACAAGACCTGCGGCACCAAGACCACGGTCATTCTCTGCGACAAGATCAAGAACATGGGCTACGAGTACGCCACGCGCTCCGGCATCTCCATCGGCCTCAAGGACATGCTCGTCCCCGGCCGCAAGCAGGAGATTCTCGACAAGAGCCAGAACGACGTGGACGAAATCGAGAACCAGTACCGCGAAGGCGTCATCACCAAGACCGAGAAGTACAACAAGGTCGTCGACGTCTGGACCAAGGCGACCCAGGCCGTCTCGGCCGAGATGAACAAGGAGATCAGCCGCGAGTACCGCACCAATCCCGCCACCGGCGAGCAGGTGGAGGACGTGAGCTTCAACTCCGTGTACATGATGTCCAACTCGGGCGCCCGCGGCAACGCCGACCAGATGCGCCAGCTCGCCGGCATGCGCGGCCTCATGGCCAAGCCCAACGGCGAAATCATCGAAACGCCCATCACCGCGTCCTTCCGCGAAGGCCTCTCGGTGCTCCAGTACTTCACCTCCACCCACGGCGCCCGCAAGGGCCTCGCCGACACCGCCCTGAAGACGGCCAACTCGGGCTACCTCACCCGCCGTCTGGTCGACGTCGTGCAGGACGTGGTCGTCTCCGAGTACGACTGCCACACCGTGGACGGCATCGAGCTCACCAACGTGATGAAGGGCGGCGAGATCGTCACCCCGGTCTACGAGCGCGCCCTCGGCCGCGTCCTCCTCTACCCGGTGCTCGATCCCCAAACCCAGCAGGTGCTCCTGCCCGAGAACACGCTCATCGGCATCAAGGAGGCGGAGCTGCTCAAGGACCGCGGCGTGAACAACATCATGGTCCGCTCGCCCCTCACCTGCCATTCCGACCACGGCATCTGCGCCCTCTGCTACGGCAGGGATCTGGCCAGAGGCCACCTCGTCAACATCGGCGAGACCGTCGGCATCATTGCTGCCCAGTCCATCGGCGAGCCCGG
>DFDR01000072.1:6494-20499 GCA_002369295.1 Desulfovibrionaceae bacterium UBA3823 | reverse complement strand
ATCGGCGAGCCCGGCACCCAGCTCACCATGCGCACCTTCCACATCGGCGGCACGGCGTCGAGCACCATCGAGAAGAACAAGCTGGAGGCCATGAACCCCGGTCGCGTCATTCTCAACCGCGTGCACTTCGTCGAGAACCGCCAGGGCCAGAAGATCGTGCTCGGCAAGTCCGGCCAGGTGTCCATCGTCGATGCCCAGGGCAGGGAAATCCAGAAGGAGAACATCCCCTCCGGCGCCAACCTCCTCGCCGAAGACGGCCAGCAGGTGGCGAAGGGCGAAACCCTCGCCAGCTGGGATCCCTCCTTCGACCCCTTCATCTGCGAAGAGGACGGCGCCATCAAGTTCACCGACCTCATCGAAGGCAAGACGGTCCAGGAGAAGACGGACGCAGCCACCCAGCAGACGTCCCTCACCATTCAGGAATACCGCACCACCAACTTCAAGCCCTCCATCTCCGTGGTCGATCCCGCGACGGGCGACGTGCTCAAGCGTCCCAACTCCAATGCGGACGCCGTGTACAACCTGCCCGTGGGCGCCATCGTCATGGTCAAGGACGGCGACGAGGTCAGGCAGGGCGACATCATCGCCCGCCGTCCCCGCGAATCCTCCAAGACCAAGGACATCGTCGGCGGCCTTCCCCGCGTCGCCGAGCTCTTCGAAGTCCGCAAGCCCAAGGAAATGGCCGTGGTCTCCGAAATCGCGGGTGCCGTCTCCTACGCCGGCGAGTCCAAGGGCAAGCGCAAGCTCATCGTCACGCCCGAGTTCGGCGATCCCAAGGAATACCTGGTTCCGCGCGGCAAGCACATCACGGCAGCCGACGGCGACTACGTGGAGGCCGGCGATCCGCTCACCGAAGGCAGCCCCGAGCTGCACGACATCCTGAAGACCAAGGGCGAAAAGTTCCTGGCCAACTACCTCGTCAACGAGATTCAGGACATCTACCGCAACCAGGGCGTCGGCATCGACGACAAGCACTTCGAGACCATCGTGCGCCAGATGCTCCGCAAGGTCAGCATCATCGACGCCGGCGGCACCACCCTCCTCGAGGGCGAGCAGGTCGACAAGAACGAGTTCCACGCCATCAACGCCAAGGCCATTGCCGAAGGCCGCAAGCCCGCCACCGCGGAGCCCATGGTGCTCGGCATCACCCAGGCGTCCCTGACCACCTCCTCCTTCATCTCCGCGGCCTCCTTCCAGGAGACCACCAAGGTGCTCACCGAAGCCTCCCTCAAGGGCAAGGTGGACTACCTCTCCGGCCTGAAGGAGAACGTCATCGTCGGCCGCCTCATCCCGGCCGGCACGGGCCTGCGCCAGTACATCAACTCCGACATCCTCGTGCCGGAGCAGAAGGAGCGTCCCGGCAAGTTCCTCGAGGTGCTCGAGCAGGATCCCATCCTCGCCGACATCCCGAGAGGTCCGTCCTACTAGCCACCTTCACCAGCAAGCACCAGGCCCCCCGGCGCGCTCCGCGCCGGGGGGCCTTTCTTGTCTGGACCGGCCAAGCCCGCAAAGCAGACCAAACCGGTCTGGAACATTGCTTTTTCCGTCATTCGCCTATACATTCGTGAAACCGGACACGGGGCTCTCCCCTTGTCACAGCACGGACTCTGGCAGGTCCGTCTGGCGGCAGTCTGGGTGCAGGCACACCTAGATGCGTTTTCGGTTCACTTTTGACAGAGGCAGGGCATGCATTCACCTGCCTCACGCGCGGGCAGCGTATCCTGCGCGGACAATCCAGGTGCAGGCACACCTGAATGGGAGAACATGCATGACTACACTGGTTTACCTCCTGGGGTATCTCGGCGTGCTCGGCTTTGCCGTTACGTCGATCATGAAAATCATGAAATACGTGAAGTCCACCCCGCTCCACGTCCGCTGGGAACTCTACCCTGTTCCGCATGAAGGCGAGCGCGCCAAGCACGGCGGCAGCTACCTCGAAGAATTTGAATGGTGGAAAGAGAAGCGCCACATCGATCATCTGGGCGATCTCAAGGCTCTCATCATGGAAGTCTTCTTCCTCGAGGCCACGTTCCACCACAACAAGCCCCTGTGGATCCGCACCTATCCCTTCCACTTCGGCCTCTACATGCTCATGGGCGGCGCCATCCTCCTCTTCCTGATGGCCATCATCCGCCTCGCCACCGGCGACCAGAACGCCTTCTTCGGCTTCCTGTACTGGGTTCTCAACCTCATGGCCGTCGTCGGCATGCTCGGCCTCGTGGGCGGCGGCATCGGCCTCATCCAGCGCCGCCTCACCGACAAGGGCCTGAAGATGGTCTCCACGCCCGAGCACTTCTTCGACATCGGCGCCTTCGTGCTCTTTGGCCTCACCGGCCTCGCCGTCTGGTTCTCCAACGGCGGCCTCAACGGCACCTTCTCCAAGATCGCCGGCGACTACGTCTACGGCCTGCTGACCTTCAACACGTCCCTCGCCCTCACCGGCGGCTTCTGCCTGCACATGATCATCGGCGTCGTGCTGATGCTCATCATCCCGCTCACCTTCATGAGCCACATTCTGCTCAAGTACTTCTTCTACCACGACGTGCGCTGGGAAGACGTTGCCACGCCCGAAAGCAAGAAGAACCAGGACGCCATCCTCAAGGGTCTCCAGTTCCATCTCACCTGGAAGGCGCCCCACCTCAATCCCGAGGGCAAGAGCATGACCTGGGTCGAAATGGCCACCTCCGGCTACGAATGCCAGAAGCCCAAGACCGAAGAAGACAAGTAGCGAGGCGCACCATGCTGAAAGAACCCACCAAGCTCACCGACATCTCCACCGTCGAAGGCCAGCTCATCGAATATGATCTGAACGCCATCCCGGATCTTCCCCTCGACGTCAAAAAGAAGCCCTGCAAGCCCTTCTCCGACAAGGACAGGGAAGCCTTCGCCTGCGACCTGCTCGACGGCGTCTCCGTGCTCAACATCCCCCGTCCCAAGACCCCGCAGGAAGAAGAAGACCTGGTGAACCGCTTCCTGGACGGCTTCCGCAAGCTCTTCCAGACCGAGAACAACTGGCTCTTCTGCAACATGCTCGAAGCGAACATGGACTGCTGCGCGCAGTGCAACTCCTGTTCCGCGGCCTGCCACCTCTACGAGATGAGCGGCCAGAACGAGATGTACCGCCCCAACTTCCGCTCCGAGATCTTCCGCCGCATCTACCACCAGTACATCAAGAAGGAGCCCTTCGCCAAATGGCGCTACGGCGACTTCCCGCTGAACTGGAAAACCGTCGTCCGCCTCGGCGAGCTGGCCTACCGCTGCAACCTCTGCCGCCGCTGCGCCCAGGTCTGCCCCATCGGCGTCGACAACGGCCTCATCGCCCGCGAAATCCGCAAGCTCTTCAGCCAGGAGCTTGGCTTCGCTCCCAAGGAACTGCACGAGAAGGGCACCGAGCTGCAGATGAACCGCGGCTCCTCCACCGGCATGACCCCCGACATCGTCAAGGACAACGTCGAATTCATTGACGAGGACTACAGCGAAATCACGGGCATCGGCGTGGAGACCCCCTTCGACAAGAAGGGCGCCGACATCCTGCTCATCCACAACGCCGGCGAAATCATGGCATGGCCCGAAAACGTCGCGGCCTTCACCATCATCTTCAACGCGGCCGGCCTGTCCTGGACCATGTCCAGCAAGCAGGTGGGCTACGACGGCGTCAACTACGGCGTCTTCTACGACGATCCCCAGACCGCCCGCATCGCGCTTCAGCACATGATGGCGGCCAAGGAGCTCGGCTGCAAGAAGATCGTCATCGGCGAATGCGGCCACGCCCACAAGGCCATGACCGTCATCGCCGACCGCGCCATCCCCTACGATCTGCAGGTACCGCGCGAGTCCTGCTACGTGACCCTGAACCAGATCCTCAAGGAAGGCCGTCTCAAGCTGGATCCTTCCCGCAACAACTTCCCGGTCACCCTGCACGATCCGTGCAACATCGTCCGCCTCATGGGCATCGTCGAGCCCCAGCGCGAAGTGCTCCGCGCCATCGCGCCGCAGTTCCGCGAAATGCCCTGCCACGGCGTCAACAACTACTGCTGCGGCGGCGGCTCCGGCTTCGCCATCATGACCCGCAACAACATCGACGCCTGGCGCGGCAACATCACCGGACGCAAAAAGTTCTGGCAGATCAGCGAAGCCTTCAAGGAATGCCTTGGCCCCGAAACCAAGAAGTACATCTGCGCGCCCTGCTCCAACTGCAAGGGCCAGATCCGCGACATTCTTGAAGAGAACGGCCTCTACATCAAGAACAGCTTCGCTTACGGCGGCCTGGTCGAACTCATCGTCAACGCCATGGTCGACGTCAAGCCCGGCTTCATCAAGTGGGAAGGCGACGAGGAAGAGGAATAGTCCACCCTAACTTCCCAAACTTTATACCCTCTTCTCAAATTATGGTAGCTAACAGTTGGAAATCATTAAGCTTTTCTGCAAGGTCAATGAGGATACGATGAGGGTATATTATACCCTCGCCAAACCAAGGCTGATTCTCCCCAATATGCTGAAATTTTGAAAGTTTTTACGACTGAGGGTATAAAAGCGAGGAAGTTAGGGAGTCCAACTCCCTGCCAGCCGGAAACTTGATCGCTCAAACGCATCTGGGGCGGTCTCCCTTGCCGAAGGGGGGCCGCCCTTCTGCTTGCCTGCTCCCTGGCAGGCCCAGGCCTGCCGTCCAGCCACGCAGGGCCGGCCAGACGCGAAGCGCCGCCTTCCGGCATCCCCAGCGGGAGCGGAAGGCGGCGCCTTGAGTTCGTCTGCGGGTCTGCTCTGCTACACGTCCACGACGTCAAGCCAGTGGCGCACGCTGGCGCCCTGGGGCGCATGGGAGGCCAGCTGAAGGGTGCAGCCGCTGCAGCCGGTGATCACCTCGACAGCGTCGTCAAGGCCGTCCCAGCACTTGGCAGCCAGATCGCGGCTGAGCCCGGGATTCATGATCTGGAGCACGCCACCAAAGCCGCAGCAGAGGGCCGAGCCCTTGCGCATGCCGGGCAGAACGCGCTTCAGCCAGGCCATGTCCTCGTCCTTGCCGGGCAGCCAGTGGCAGGGCGAATGGTAGGCATAGGCCGCAGGCGCCGCGGCGCAGGGCTCGAAGGCCGCCTTGCCGAGCAGGCTGGAGAGCGGCACGACCTTGGCCGTCCAGTCCGCGACTTCGGCTTCCGCGAGCACGCCCCCGAGATGGGGATAGTCCTTAAGACCGTGCAGACAGGAGGCGCAGATGGTGGCCACCACGGGACGGCCCAGCGTACGCCAGACCTCGGCGTTGGCCGAGGCAGCCTCCGAAGCGGCCTCGGGAAGGCCGGCATGGTTGAAGGTGCCGCCGCAGCAACCGAAGCCCTTGGCGGAGAGCACATGGGCGCCCAGGCGGGCAAGCAGGGCGCTGGCCTTCTCTATCCAGACAGGGCGCAGGCGCTCTGCCGTGCAGCCGCCGAAGAGGACGACGGAGAGGCCCTCAAGGGGCCTGGAGGCGTCGGCCAGCTTGAGCCAGGGAGCGGTCCTGGCCGGCTCCTTCATGGCCAGGGCGGAGTTCTGCATGCAGGCGAGCTTTTCGGGCAGGAGGCTGTGGGGCCAGAGAGGCGCAGCGTACTTGGCCGCCGGCCAGAAGACCTTGCGCCCGCCTATCCACAGCTTCCAGAAGCGCTGCTGCCAGCCGGGACGGCGGGCACGGGTCTGGTTGAGGCGCTCCGGCACGGAGAGGTGCCGGGGGCAGATGCTGGCGCAGCGCCCGCAGCTGGCGCAGAAGTTGGCAAGGCGGAGCATGCTGCTCCAGTTCAGTCTGGAGTGCTCCTTCCAGCCTTCGTCCATGAGGCCGTGCTTGGCCTTGGGGCTCACTTCCTCGCGCCGGATGAGGCTGTAGACGGGACAGACGTTGAAGCAGTTTCCGCACTGGGTGCAGCCGCGTTTCGCCATGGCTAGTACCCCTTGCCCGGATTCATGATGCCGTGCGGGTCGAAGCAGGCCTTGACCTGGCGCATGAGGTCGCGCTCGCGCTTCGAGATCTGCAGGAGCACGTCCTTGACCACGCCAATGCCGTGCTCGCCGGACTCGGAGCCGCCCATGGCGACGGCTGCCCGGCTGACGGCGTGGATGGCCTCGTCGGCGCGCTTCTTCTCGTCGGGATCCTCGGCGTTGTAGAGCACGTTGACGTGGATGTTGCCGTCGCCCACGTGGCCGTAGGTCACCATGATGACGTTGTATTCCCTGGAGATGCGGGCAAATTCGTCCACGGCCTTGACGAGCGAGCCTCTCGGCACCACGGCGTCGTCGCCGTGCTTGTTGGGGGCGAGGGCGAAGACCACGGGGTTGATGCGGCGACGGATCTCCCAGAGCGGCTCCTCCTCTTCCTTGCCGAGGCCCCGGGTGGTCCACACGGCTGTCGGCAGGCTTTCCTCGAGCCGGCGCATCTCGATGGGCAGGGTCTCGCGGCTGCCGTCCACCTGGATGAGGAGCACGGAGCGGACCTTGTCGGCTGGCCAGGGCACGTTGCCCTCCTCGTTCATGAGCTTGACGATGCGCTCGCCGATATACTCCATGGTGCAGGGAAGAATGCCCTTGTCGAAGACGCCGCCCACGGCGCCGAGGGCCTCCTGGTAGGAGCCGAAGCCGGCCATGACCGTGGCCGAGGCCTCGGGCTTGGGGATGAGCTTGAGGTAGAGCTTGGAAATGAAGCCGAGCGTGCCTTCGCTGCCGACCATGAGGCGGGCCAGATCAAGGCCCACCACGTTCTTGTGGGCGCGGCCGCCGAACTTCACGAGATCGCCGCCAGGCAGCACAACTTCGCAGCCGAGCACGAAGTCGCGGGTCACGCCGTACTTCACGGCGCGCATGCCGCCGGCGCAGGTCACGACGTTGCCGCCGACGGTGGAGCCCTTCACGGACGCCGGATCCGGCGGATAGTAGAGCCCCTGGGCCTCGCAGGCAGCCTGGAACTGGGCGGTGTTGACGCCGGGCTCGACCACGGCCACGAAGTCGCCCTTGTTGATCTCGAGGATATGGTCCATTCGCGCCGTGGAGACCACGATGCCGGGCTTGAAGGCCACGCAGTCGCCCACGAGGTTGGTGCCGTGGCCGCGCACGTAGATGGGGATGCGCTTCTCGTCGGCCCAGGCAAAGAGGGCCTGCACCTGCTCGACGCGCTCCGGCAGCACGCAGCACAGGGGACTGCCGCTCTGCAGGCTGGCGTCGGACGCGTAGACGTTGAGTTCCTCGGGCCTGGTAATGAGCGCGCCCGGAAAGACCGTTTCCAAGAATTTCACGTCCTCATCGGACAGCTTTGCTATGGCTGGCATATGCCCCTCCTGAAATTTTTGCCCTTCTATCCCATTCCTGCAGGAAATAAAAGACGCGGGACCGGGCCTGTCTGGGCCCAGTCCCGCGTCGCTGCACAGCATTGCCGCTAGCTGCTAGCGCATCATTTCCTTCTGCATCTGCCGCTTGCGGGTGGCGCGCAGGTACTCGAGGAAGCGGCGCACCAGCCCCTGATCGAAGCGGTGCGGCTCGGCGAAGAGCACGTCCTTGAAGAGGGCCTCCAGCGGCATGGGCTGGCCCGAGACGGGCTTGAGCAGGCGGCAGTACACGTCCGCGATGGCGAGGATGCGGGCCGGCATCGAGATCTCCTCGTCCTTGAGGCCTCTGGGGCCGGAGCCGTCCAGGCGCTCGTTCATCTCGGCGATGAGCCGGGGCACCGGGTACTTGCCGAAGTCGAAGCCGCCGAGCATGCCCTGGGAGATGGAGGCCAGCTCAGCCAGCTTCTCTGCCGTGCCGAGGTCCTCGCTCTGGGGGTACTTCTTCATCTGCTGTATGAGGCCGAGCTTGCAGACGTAGGCCGTCAGGGTGACGAGGCGCTCCATTTCGGGCGTTCTGCCGTCGGCCACGTCCACCAGCGCCTTGGCCACGCGCACGAGGCTGCGCGAGAGCACGCCGGTGTAGCGGTCGGCCGCAAGCACGGCGCGGTGCAGGGTGGTGACGCTCTGCAGGATGAGCTCGTCCTCGCGCTCGGCTGCCTTCACCATGGGCGTGATGTCCTGGTAGAGGCTGATGATGCCGGTGAGATAGCTCGAATTGTCGACGTAGGGGCTGGTGTGGATGCGGTAGCTGTGCCAGATGCCGTTGGCCGAGAGCTTGTCCTCGGTCTCGATGGGCTTGCCGTTGTGCCAGACCTCGGAGGCGTGCTGGCCGATGTTGACGCAGAGATCCTGGGGCAGCACGGCGGTCTTCTGGCCGATGAGGTCGCTGGCGCTGGTCGCACCCGCAATCTTGGCAAAGCTCTCGTTGGCGAAGAGCACGTGCTCGTCGAAGTCGGTGCACACCACGCCGAGGCCGAGGCGCTCGTCGATGTCGGCATCGATCTGGACGCGCTGGTTCTGGCGCTCGAGCTCGACCTTGCGGCGCCGCAGAACCTTGCGCTCGCGCCCCTTGAAGAAGAGGAACCAGGCGAGCAGCGTCACGAAGCACAGGGCGGGGCCTGCGCCGTAGAGCGCCGCCTTGGCGCCGAAGGCCGCGATCTTCGAGCCCACGCCGAGGACGTCGGCCTTGTCGTCGGCCTGCAGCGCGGCGGACGAGGCCTCCACGGCGACGATGCCGTAGAGCGTGGTTTCGCCGATGCGCCGGCCGAGAGTGTAGTTGACAGGCCCCTGGTTCTTGCCGTCGAGCGTGGGGAAGGTGCGCTGGCCGAACGGAAGGAGGCCTTCCTCGTTGGGACTCCAGCCGCGCAGGACGAGGCCCGTGCCCTGCTTCACGGCAGGCGTGAGCATGAGCAGGGAGCCGTCGGGCTGCTCCTCGGCGAGGACGCCGGCGCGCCTGGTGTCGCCGAGCGCCACCTTGAGGGCGTCGAGCAGGGTGTTGACGTCGACGGTGGCCACGAGGGCGCCGATGCAGGGGGCGTCCTGGCCTGGCGGCGCCGAACGGTAGTCGAGCACGGGGGCGCACACGTCTACCAGCACGCGGTCCTTGACGCGGTAGGAGGCCAGCGTCAGCAGGGTGCTTGTCTTGATGCAGCGGTCGATGACCTTCATGTCCTGGGGCGTGTAGGCGCGGGTTTCGCCGTCGGTGACCAGATAGGGCTCGCCCATGACGGTGAGCATGGAGACGCGCATGAAGCCGCTCTTGTGGGCGCGCTCGCGCAGATCCCTGCGCACGCTGTCCACGCTCCGGCAGTAGCTGGCGAGTCTGACGGCTTCGATGTCGCCGAGCACGCCCTTGGTGCTGCGCATGAAGTCCTCGCGCATCTCGGGCTTGTTGGCGAGGCCGCGCAGGTTGTCGATGGGCAGGCCAAGCAGCGAGACATCGCGCGCCAGGTCCTCGATGCCCGGGATTTCGGCAAGGCGCTCCAGGAAATGGCCGAAGAGGCCGCCCCAGATCTTGGTCTCCACGGCGTCCACGTCCACCAGCGCCTCGGTCTCGAGGTTGAGGATGCTTATCGTGCGGTCTTCGACGAACTTGTAGACGCGGTCGATGTAGATCCAGGAAAGAACGCCCCACACGAGCATGGTCAAGAGGAGCACGAGCAGGGGGCTCGTGCGGCTTGCAGGCGGTTTCCGAGTCATGGCATTCCCTCCCTATCGCTCCGTCAGCGCGTTCTGCTTGGCCTTGAGAATGGGCTTGAGCATGTACTGCAGGACGGTCTTCTTGCCGATGAGAATGTCGGCCTGCACCATCATGCCGGGGATGATGGGAAGCACCTCGTTGTGGTAGACGAGGGCGGTCTTCTTGGTGCGCACCTTGACGAGGTAGTAGAATTCGCCGCGCTTGTCCTCGATGGTGTCGGCGGAGATCTGCTCCAGCTTGCCGTCCAGGCCGCCGTAGATGGAGAAGTCGTAGGCCGTGATCTTGACCATGACGTCCTGGCCGGGCCTGAGGAAGGCCACGTCCTGCGGCTTGACCCTGGCCTCCACCAGCAGGGTGTCGTCAAGGGGCGTGATGTCCAGAATGGGCTCGCCGGGCTTGACGGTGCCGCCGATGGTGTTGACGTAGATCTGCTTGACTATGCCTCTGACGGGCGAGCGCACGTCCGTTCTGGTCACGCGGTCGCTGCCGGCGGAAAGGGTCTCGCGCAGGGATGCCTGCTCGGCGCGGCGCTTGTTGATCTCTTCGGTGATGCCGCTTTCGTACTCGGCCTTGTGCGAGGCGATGCGGTGCTGGGCCTCGGCGGCCGAGGCCTCGGCGCGGGGAATGCTGGCGTTGAGCATGTCCAGCTGGCCCCTGAGCTCTACCACCTTCTGCTCGAGGTTGAGGAACTCGATGCGCGAGAAGTTGCGGCGGCTGAGCAGGCCCTGGGCCGCGTCGCGCTGCTGGGAGGCCAGGCTGAGGCTGCCGCTGAGCTGGTCGCGGTGGGCCTTCTGCTCCTGCACGTCCTTCTGGCGCTGGGCTATCTGGGCCTGGAGCACGGCCTCGTCGGCCTTGTACTTGGCCAGGCGCGACTCGTAGGCCGTCTGCTGGTCGCGCATCTTCTGCTGCAGGCCGGCCAGGGCCTCGGGTTCGGGGTCGCGGCCGAGCAGCTCCCTGGCCCAGGCCTTGAGGTCGGTGGGGAAGGAGGGCTTGACGCCCTTGAGCTCGGCCTCCAGACGGATGAGAGCGATGGAGTCGTCCATGGTGCGGTTGACGGCGTCGCGGTAGGCGGAGGCCGCCATTTCGTTGTCGAGCTGGGCGATGACGTCGCCCTTGGACACTTCCTGCCCTTCGCGCACCAGCATGGAGCGCAGGATGCCGCCTTCGAGGTTGGAGATGCTCTGGGTCTTGCGGGAGCCGACGACCGAGCCCTCGGAGTGGGTGACCTCGTCTATTTCGGCAAAGGCCGACCACACGAGCAGGACGCCGAAGAAGATGAAGATGAAGACCGAGAGGAAGCGCGCGCCGAACTTGGGCCTGCGGGAATAGGCCGCGTCCACGTCGCTGGCGTACTTGACGTCGTCGGGCGTGAGTCCGCGCAGGGGCGCGTCCATGGCCGCAAAGAGGCCCATGCCGCCCATGGTGGTGCTGCGCTTGCCGGGCTGGCCCTGTCCCGCCATGGCCTGCTGGAGCATGGTGCCCAGATCCTTGTCCGGACTCTGCTCGAGCCTGCCGCCGAGGAAGATGCTTTTCAGGAAGCTGGCAAAGCCGGCCGCGTTGGAGGCGCTCACGCCCTTGTCCACTTCCTCGAGGGCCAGCGACTTGTCCATGCGCGAGGGGTCGCGCTCGACGCGGCGCCTGGTCGGCGCGCCCTGGCGGCCGGCAATGGCGCGGGCCTGGTCCAGGGTGAGGTCTTCGGGCTTCTGGGGGCCCTGGGCAGCCATGCCCAGGGGCATGCCGGCAGGCAGTCCGCCGGCCTGCGCGGGGACGCCCGCCTGGCCTGCCTGGCCCGCCAGAATCTGCTTGAGCAGCTCCGGCGGAATCTGCTGGCTTCCCGCCTCGCCCGGCTTCACGCCGGCCTTGGCCAGCTGCTGGAGCATCTCGGGCGTCAGGGCCACCTGCTGCCTGGCAGGCTGGATGCGGGCAACGGCCTCGCCTTCGGGCTCGGCATCGACGGCCTTGGCACCAGCCTGGCCCTGGCTCCCCTGCGGGGCCGGGGCTTCAGCCGGGACGCTGGCCTGCGGGGCTTCGGGCGCCTTGGCGCCGGCCCCGGATACATCCTGCCGCGGGGCCCCGGCTTCGGGGCCTTCGGCTTTCCTTGCTGTCTCGCTCATGTCCTACTCTCCCCTTGCAACGCGCTGCTGGGCGGCTCCGGGCTGAGGCCTCGGCCGGCCCCTGGCCGCCACCGGCATCTGCTCCTCCTTGGGAATGAAGTCGCAGGCGTCCTTGGGACCGTCGTAGAGCACCTTGCCCTTGTCCATGACGACGATGCGCTCGACCACGCGCAGCATGCTGAGCCTGTGCGTGACAAGGATGAGGGTGCGGCCCCTGGCGACGGAGAGCAGCCTGCGCTGCAGCTTGAGCTCGGATTCGGTGTCCATGTTGCTGGTGGGCTCGTCGAGGATGAGGATTTCCGGGTCGTGCACCAGGGCCCTGGCCAGGGCCACGGCCTGGCGCTGGCCGCCGGAGAGCTCCTTGCCGCCTTCGCCCACCTGGGCCGCGAAGCCCGCCGGGTTGTCCTTGAGGAATTCGGTGACGCCGGCGATTTCGGCGGCGCGCAGGATGAGGTGGTCGTTGATGGTCGGGTCGCCCAGGGAGATGTTCTCGCGCACGGTGCCGTAGAAGAGCACCACGTCCTGGGGCAGGATGCCGATGCGGCTCCGCAGCTCCGTGGTGGCGAACTGGCGTATGTCCACGCCGCCGAACTTCACGGCGCCCTCCTTGGGCTGGTAGAGGCCGGCCATGAGCTTGGAGAGCGTGCTCTTGCCGGAGCCCATAGGGCCGATGATGCCCACGTGCTCGCCGGGCTCGATGTGGATGTTCACGCCGTCCAGGGCGAGGCGCTTGGCGCGCGGATAGGAGAAGGAGACGCTCTCGAGGGAGAAGGAGGGGCGCAGCAGGCCGAAGTCCATGGGCGTCTTCTCGGCCTCGTTCTCGCTGGGCAGGGCCATGAGCATGTCCAGGGCCTTGAGGGCCACGTGGGAGTTCTGAAAGCGGGTCAGGAGGCTCGCCACCTGCATGAGCGGCGCCATGGTGCGGCCGAGCAGGATGTTGGAGCCGATGAGCGCGCCCATGGTCATGAGGCCTTCCTCGATGCGGTACACGCCCCAGATGACCAGGATGACCGAGAGCAGCTGTGTGATGAGCAGGGAGGAGTTGATGGCCAGATTGTTGTAGCGCCTGGAGTCGGAGTTGGTCTTGGCCGAGAGGCCGACCACGGATTCCCAGAGGCGCTGCATGCGGCTCTCCGCCTGGCAGGACTTGATGGTCTCGAGGCCGTTGACGATTTCCACGAGCAGCGCGTTCTTCTGCATGTTCTGCTTGTAGCCTGCCTCGGCGGACTTCTTGGATATCTTCTGGATGAGCACGCCTATGCCCACCAGCGCCGGGATGGCGAGGATGGGCAGGATGCACAGGGGGCCGGCGATAAAGCCGATGAGCGCCACGAAGACGACGAGGAAGGGCACGTCGATGCAGGCGAGCAGCGTGGACGAGGAGAAGAACTCGCGCAGCTGGTCGAACTCGCGCAGGTTGTTGGTGAGCGCGCCCGTGGATTCGGGCTTGGCGTCGAGGCGCATGGAGAGCACCTTGTTGACCAGGGCGCTCGAGATGACCACGTCCGCGTTGCGGCCCGCCACGTCGACGAAGTAGGTGCGCAGGTTGCGCAGGCCGAAGTCGAAGGCGTAGGAGATGAAGACGCCGACGGCGAGCACCCAGAGGGTCTCATAGGCCGCGTTCGGCACCACGCGGTCATACACGTTCATGACGAAGAGCGGGGTCGCCACGGCGATGAGGTTGGTCACGATGCTGGCCAGGGCCACGTGCCGGTAGATGGGCGAGAAGTAGCTCAAAACGTCCCAGAACCAGCGCTTGCCCTTGGAGATGGTGAAGCTCTCGGTGCGCTCGTCGGGCTTGGCGTCCACGGAGGCGAAGAGCACGTAGCCCGAGTACTCCTTGGCGAGCTCCTCCAGGGGGACGTGCTGGGCCGTGTTGTCGGTCTCCGGGAAGATGACCTCGGCCTCCTCGTCGGTCCTCGAGACGAGCACGCAGGTGCGGTCGCCGGTGAGCAGCATGAGGCAGGGCAGTGTCAGCTTGGGAATGTCCTCCACCTTGGGGCGGTAGAGGATGCGTCCGGAAAGGCCGGCCTTGCGCGCCACGCGCAGGCAGCCCTCGGGAGTCACCTTGCTGCCGGTGAGGCCGGCGCGCAGGAACTGGGGCGAGACGCTCACGCCCTTGAGGCGCAGCAGGATGGAGAGGCTGCGCAGGATGCCGGGCATGAAGTCGACGTCCGAGGGGCGCAGGGGCTCCTGGGTAATCTGCTGCTCGGCGGGGCGTCGATCGCCGGGTGCGGACACGGCAGGCTTGGCGGCCGCGGACGCGGCCGCAGGCGTCTGGGCGCCTTCGGAGCCCGGCACCTGCTGGCGTCCCGGCACGAAGCCGGGACGGAGGAACTGGCCCTGCCTGGGCG
>DFDR01000072.1:0-6417 GCA_002369295.1 Desulfovibrionaceae bacterium UBA3823 | reverse complement strand
CGGCCGGGGTCGCCTGGGGCGTGGGAACCTGCTTGGTCTTGCCGGCAGGCTTGGCATCCTGGGGCTGGACGGGTTTGACGGCGAGGTCGTCCCTGCCGGTCAGGGGTATGCGCTCGGGCTTGGCCCTGAAGGACTTCGCCCCTGCGGGCGCCTTCTCCTGCCGGGGCAGGGGCTTGGACGCTGCTCCCGCAGCAGGGGCAGACGGCGCCGCAGGCGGGGTGCCGGGTGCCGCTGACGGAGTGCCGGGTGCCGCAGGCGCGACTGGCTTGGATTCAGGCATGCGCTTCTCCACAAGGGTATCGGTTGCGACGCTGGCAGGAAGAGTTCCGGACGGCGACGCTTCATTGCATAGGAAAGAACAATTACTACCCCGATCGGCATCACTTTTCCAGCCTTTCATGCATGCCTTCCAGCCTTCCAGCCGCCCGTGCCGCAATGCGTTCCAGAGCTTGCGCCGGCCAGGGCCAGGCCGTACACTAGCCAGCTCCTGCAACCTTTCAACCGCCCGGTCCTGCCCATGTCGCAACCCTTCTGGCTTAGCGCCTGGCGCGCCTGCGACGGCGTGCTCTCCCTCGCCCTGGACGCCGCCACCGTCCTCCCCTTCATGCTCGGACTCTGCCTGATCCTTTCCCGGAGCGCCAAGGGGGCTTTCCTGGCGACGCCGGCCAGGCTCTACCGCGCCCTTGGCCTTGGCTGCCTGGCAGTGGGCCTTGCCCTCGTCGCTGCCAGAGCCGCCGTGGATCTGCGCTTCTTCCCCATGAGCATGGACCACCTGGTTCCGGTTCCCTTCCAGCCCTTCGCCGCCCCCTGGCTCGCCAGTACGACGACCTTCCTGCTCCTGCTCGCCGCAGCGGCCCTGCTCTGGCTGGCAGGCGGCCTCATGCGGCCCGTCTTCCAGAACCAGACCCGCGGGCGGCGGATCCGCCTGCGCGCAGATCTGGCCGCAGCCGCGGCCTTTGCGGCCTTCCTCTGCTGCTTTGCCTCCATCGTCTCCCGCAACTGGCCCTTCATGGGACTTCCCGAAGGCATGACCCAGCAGCGGGCCTTCGAGGTGCTTTTGTCCCACGCCTGGCGCACGTCCTGCGCCTCGCTCATGCCGGCCGGCGCCATCGCCGTGTTCGCCCTGCAGATGCTGCTGGCCAGGGTGCCCGAAAGCGCCGAGGAAAAGGAGGCGCGCAAGCGCGGCGGCCGCAGCGGCGAGGCAAGGGCCCCGCTCCTGCCCCAGCAGGAGGCCCAGAGCGTCCGCATGGGCCTCGCCTTCGCCATCGCCGGCGCGGTCTTCCAGTTTCTGGGCGCGAGCTTCATCGCCTTCAGCTACTCTGCCGCCATGGGGCAGGGCCTCAGGTCCGCCCTCGCCCAGTACACGCCCGTCTGCGTCACGGGCCTCAGCATCGCCTGCTGGGGCATGCTCTTTGCCAGACCCCGCCGCCACGCCCTCTTTCTCGCGCTCCTGCCCGTCCTGCTCGTGCTCTTCCGGGCGTGCCTGCGCGTGTAGCCAGGGCGCCTGCATGCCAAGGCCTGCGGCAGACGGCATGCTGTTGTTTTAGACAGGCTGAAGTGCTACTCCGAAGCCGTTTCGCCCCACACGCCTGCCAGGCATCCATGCTGCAGGGACGGGGCGCTTTCCACCGTCCTGCGGCCAGGCCGCAGGCTTCACCTCCCCTCAACTTGTCAAAGGTACGCTCACTATGTCCGGCACTGCCTACTTTTTCCTCTGCCTTGCCCTGCTCGTTGCGGGCTACGCCGTCTACGGCCTTGCGGCGGAGAAAATCTTCGGGATCGACCGCAGCCGTCCCACGCCCGCCCAGACCATCGCCGACGGCATGGACTACGTGGCCATGCCCATGTGGAAGATCTACCTCATCCAGTTCCTCAACATCGCCGGACTTGGCCCGGTCTTCGGCCCCATCCTCGGCGCCCAGTACGGCCCGGCAGCCCTGCTCTGGGTCGTCTTCGGGTGCATCTTCGCCGGCGCCGTGCACGACTTCGTTGCCGGCATGATCAGCCTGCGCTACCGGGGCGCCTCCTATCCCGAAGTCATCGCCCGCAATCTCGGCCATTACGTCATGGCCTTCACCGTGCTCTTCTGCCTCGCCCTGCTCGTCATGGTGGGCGCGGTCTTCACCTCCGGGCCGGCCGGCCTGCTCGCCAGCATCAAGGAAGTGCCGATCTTGAGCGACATCCCGTTCTGGGGCTGGGCCTGCCTCATCTTTGCCTACTACATGTGCGCCACGGTGCTGCCCATCAACACGCTCATTGGTCGCATCTACCCCTTCTTCGGCGCCCTGCTCATCTTCATGGCCATCGGCCTCATGGTGGCCCTCTTCAGCCAGGGCTACCAGGTGCTGCCCACCGTGAACCTCGACACGATGCTCCATACCCAGCATCCCAAGGGCCTTCCCATATGGCCCGGCCTCTTCATCGTGATCGCCTGCGGCGCCATCTCCGGCTTCCACGCCACCCAGTCGCCCATGATGGCCCGCTGCATGACCAGCGAAGGCCAGGGCCGCAAGGTCTTCTACGGCGCCATGATCGCCGAGGGCGTCATCGGCCTCGTGTGGGTGACCCTTGGCCTCTCCTTCTACAATTCTCCCGAAGCGCTGGCCGCTGCCGGCACGCCCGCCGTCGTGGTCAAGAAGATCTCCGTGGAGCTGCTTGGCCCCGCCGGCGGCCTGCTCGCCATCCTCGGCGTCGTGGTCCTGCCCATCTCCACGGGCGACACGGCCTTCCGCTCCGCCCGCATGCTCCTGGCCGACAGGTTCCAGCTCGATCAGCGCCCCATCAAGAACCGCATCCTGCTGTCCCTGCCCCTCTTCGCCGCAGGCATTGGCCTCACCCTCATCGACTTCAACGTCATCTGGCGCTACTTCGGCTGGGCCAACCAGACCATGGCCTGCGTCTGCCTCTGGGCCTGCGCCGTCTACCTCGCCCGCAGGAAGCGCTTCCACTGGATATGCTCGCTGCCGGCCTGCTTCATGACCGCCGTGTGCATCACCTTCATCTGCAATGCCAAGATAGGCTTCGGCCTGCCCATGGACACGGCCACCGCCATCGGCGCCGGCTTTGCGGCCGTCTTCCTCGTCCTCTTCCTCCTGCGCGGCCGCACCATGCCCGACAATGCCTTCGAGCGCCAGGCCTAAACCTGCCATCCGCCTTTCCAGCACAGCACACCCCAAGAGGAGGCCTTCCGGACGCAAGCCGGAAGGCCTCCTTGTCTTTTGGCCTGACAGACGGCCGCTGAGCTGTGCCGCGACCGGCCTCGTGCGCCCCTTTCAGCAGCCACTGCGCTTGCTACTTGCCAACGGCCTAACGCTCATGATTGCGAAAAAAATCCGTACTTGCACACGGTGGGTGATGTGCTCTTTAAAATCAGTATGTTAAGCATGTCGTAGAGCCAAAAACAAGCATCGGCAATGTTCGTTTTCGTCCCCGGCAAGAAACAGCGGTCAAAAACTTCAATAAAATCAATAGGAATCTTTCCGAGTCACCGATTTACCCACCGTGTGCAAGTAACGATTTTTGCGAAAAGACTTCGTACCGCAAAGGCTACTTTCAAAGGCTACTTCCGGGTAGACTAACGGGCAGAATCGGGTCAGGACACCTCTCGCCTGTGGCGACAGGCAACTGCCCGATTTTACACTATCTCTACTGCCAAAGCCCCGCTAAGGCTACTTTCAAAGGCTACTTCCAAGTAGACTGACGGGCAGAGTCGGGTCAGGACACCTCTCGCCTGTGGCGACAGGCAACTGCCCGATTTTACACTATCTCTACTGCCAAAGCCCCGCTAAGTTGCGCCACGAAACAAGACGCCGGGACCGCAGATGTTCCGCGGCCCCGGCGCAAAAGCCCATGATGCCAGCCAGGCTACTTGGCGCTGTGCCAGCCGAGGAAGAGGCGGTAGGCGTCGTTGCCGGTCTCGTCGATGTAGGGGTAGCCCATGCCTTCGACGCGGTCCAGGAACTCGCCGAAAGCCTTGTCCTTTTCCGGCGGCACTTCGATGCCCACCAGCACGCGGCCGAAGTCGGCGCCGTGGTAGCGGTACTGGAAGAGAGTGATGTTGAAGTCGACGTGCATGGCGTCGAGGAAGTTCTGCAGAGCGCCAGGGCGCTCGGGGAAGGCAAAGCGGTAGAGGCGCTCGTCGTGGGCGATGGGGGAGTTGCCGCCCACGAGGTGGCGGATGTGGACCTTGGCGAGCTCGTTGTCGCTCAGGTCCGTGACGCCGAAGCCGTCCGCGCGCAGGGAGGCCACGATCTGCTCGCCGTCCTCCTTGTCCTTGATCTTGAGGCCGACGAGCACGTGGGCCTGCTGGGGATCAATGGAGCGGGTGCAGATCTCGGTGATGCTACGCTTGCCTATGCTCTTGACCAGGGTGCGGAAGGAGCCCACCTGCTCGGGGATGTCCACGGAGATGAGAGCTTCGCGCTGGGAGCCTATCTCGGCGCGGTCGGCGACGTAGCCCAGGCGGTCGAAGTTCATGTTGGCGCCGGAGACGATGGCGACCAGGGTCTTGTCCTTCAGGCCGTGCTTCCTGGCGTAGGCGCGCAGGCCCGCCAGGGAGAGCGCGCCGGCGGGCTCGGCCACGACGCGGGTGTCCTCGAAGATGTCCTTGATGGCGCCGCAGATCTGGTCGGTGCTCACGAGGATGATGTCGTCCAGGCACTCGCGGCAGAGCTCGAAGGTGAGGTCGCCCACGCGCTTGACGGCCACGCCGTCGGCGAAGAGGCCCACCTCGCGCATCTCGACGGGACGGCCGGCAGCGATGGAGCGGCGCATGTCGTCGGAGTCCGCCGGCTCGACGCCGATGACCTTGACCTCGGGACGGAGCTGCTTGATGTAGACGGCAACGCCGGCAGCCAGGCCGCCGCCGCCGATGGGCACGAAGACCGCGTCAAGGGGGCCGGGGTTCTGGCGGAGAATCTCCATGCCGATGGTGCCCTGGCCGGCAATGACGTCCTCGTCGTCGAAGGGCGGAATGAAGACGGCGCCCGTCTCGGCGATGAGCTCCTGGGTCTTCTTGGCGCAGTCGGAGAAGGACTCGCCGGACAGCACCACGGTGCCGCCGAGGCGCCGCACGGCCGCCACCTTGATGGCAGGGCTGGTTTCGGGCATGACGATGGTGGCCTCGCAGCCGAGATGCCTGGCGGACAGGGCGACTCCCTGGGCATGGTTGCCGGCGGAGGCGGCAATGACGCCGCGACGCAGCTGCTCGTCGGAGAGCTGCACCATCTTGTTGTAGGCGCCGCGCAGCTTGAAGGAAAAGACGGGCTGGGTGTCCTCGCGCTTCAGGAGGACGCGGTTGCCAAGGCGCTTGGAGAGGCCGACTGCCGGCTCGAGAGCTGTCTCGAGGCAGATGTCGTACACGCGGCTCAGCAGGATGCGCTTGAGATAGTCGTTGGTGGGCATGGGACGTTCCTTATGGGTGAATATGCCGCGGCTCCCCCTGGCGCCGGAAGGCGCAACAGGAGATGCCGTGCATTGCTGGCGTACTGGAAGCTGCAGGAATATGCCCATTCGCCGCAAATGTGAATGCCAAAATGCCGGTTCCGACCTCGCGCCCAGCAGGGGCAGGCGCTGCTGACGTCACAGTCTTGATAGCCCAAGCGCCTTGAAATCAGGCAAAAATCAAGCCGGCTCGCCAGTCGGGGGCTCTGCGTCCTCCGGAATCCTTGGACACCCGGCAGAGGAGGGGCGGTCAGCTGCCTGCTGAACGCACGTGCGCCTTGTCGCAAGCCCTCGTGCCTGCATCGCAGCCCCCACAGGGGATCCGCGCCGCCCTTGAGCCAGGGCCCGGGGGGCTTTTCCCCAGGCAGAGCAGGTCTAGGCGACAAGCAGCAGCGCATCGCCCTGCTCGAGCACCTCGCCGACGACGCAGGCAAGATCGCCGCCTGCCGTCAGGAAGGCCTGAACTTCGGCAAGCCTGTCCGGCTCCACGCCGAGCAGAAGTCCGCCCGAGGTCTGGGTGTCGAAGAGGGCGTTCTCGAGGTCCTCGTCCTTGGGGCGCTCCCACCTGGTCCTGCAGGCGCAGAACTTGCGGTTGCCGATGGTGCCGGCGGGAACCAGGCCGTCGCCGGCGTAGTCGAGCACATGGTCCATGAGCGGCACGGCCTCGGCCTTGATCCTGACGGTCGTGCGCGAAGCCCTGGCCAGCTCCATGGCGTGCCCGGCCAGACCGAAGCCCGTAATGTCGGTGGCGCCCCGTATGCCGAACCTGGCGATGGCCTCGCCGGCAACGCGGTTCAGCCGGCCGCACCAGCGCCGGATCTGGGCGTCTGCCTCCTCCCAGCCCTCCCAGGCGGCCTTGAGGCCGGTGGCGAGGATGCCGCTGCCGATGGGCTTGGTCAGGACGAGCCGCATGCCGGGCGCAAGGCCGCTGTTCTGGGCAATCTTGGCCGGATCGACGATGCCAGAGACGGCCAG
>DFDR01000178.1 GCA_002369295.1 Desulfovibrionaceae bacterium UBA3823 | reverse complement strand
ACACACAATATCTTTTGTTTTCATCAATAATTGTCTCTAGTAAATTCAGTTAATTCTTCATCTGGGTGTCATCGAACGCTAATGTCAAGAGCAAGCAGGCGACGTTCATCGAGAGGGGCAAGTTTGTCGATGTCGCTCTCCATGCCAAAATGGCGGAGTACGTTGAACAGCATTTCCAGGGACGTGCCAGGCGCACCGGATTCGAAGCGACGCAGGGCGGCGCTCGACACGCCGAGCTTGGCTGCCATCTCTTCCAGCGTTTCTCCGTGAGCCTTCCTTGCCAGAGCGAGTCTTGCCCCCAGACGCTGGAATGAATCCGTCATGCGATCAGACTGCCATTGCCGTCCAGAGTTCACCCTTGGTTCACCCTTGCCATGCGCTGCCTCCGTGCATGCAAGGAAGATAGATCCCTCTCATACGCAGAACAAGCTGCCAGCGGATGCGCGGATGCCGGGCAAGTGCGCAGGCCCCTGCCGGCGCTCCCAGGTCCGTGGCCGGCCGTCTAAGGCAGGCGCCTGTTCCCGCCGGTGCCGTGAAGGGAACGGAGACGCGCTTCAGGTTCCAGCTGCCGCTGCTGGCGGCGCCGGGTGCTTCAGCCTCCGCAGTGCCGGCGGACCTTGCCGAAAAGCCGCAGGGCAGGGCGCGGCGAGCGCCCGTCTGCACGCCCGTCTGCACGGGAGACGGGCATGCCCGTCCGCCTGCCTGCCGCTGTTGCTCCCCGGCGGCGGGGAGGATAGTCTGCAGATCTGCGGCGCCGGCAGTGCCGGCCTGCACGAAGGACTTCAGGGAGGAGATCTGATGTCAAACCGGGAATGGTGCATGAAGCGCTGCTTTCCTTGGCGCCGCGCGGCAGGCTTTCTGGCCGCAGTCCTGCTCTGCCTGCTGTGCCAGGCGCAGGGCGCCAGCGCGCAGGAAGCCATCGAAAGCTTTGTCTCCGAGATTGCCGTGCAGGCCGACGCTTCCCTGCTGGTGACGGAAACCATGCAGGTGAGCGCCGAGGGCGAAGCTGTCAAGCACGGCATCTTCCGGGCCGTGCCTTCGCTCTCCTGGCATGGAAGGCGGCTTCGCCGCTTCGGCGTCGAGCTGGTGGAGGCCCGCATGGACGGCGAGCCTGTGCCCTGCCGGACGGACCGCAAGGATGTCATGACCACCTTTATCGTCGGCGATCCGGACAAAGAGCTTGTCCATGGCGAGCACGAGGTAGTCCTTGTCTACCGCCTGACGGGACATGTGCGCCGGAACGGGGACGGCTTCTCCCTTCGTCTCGATGCGACGGGAAATCAGTGGAGCCTCCCCATCGAGGAGGCGGCGGCCGTGCTGAGCCTCCCCGACGGAACTGAGCTGGAGGCGTCGTCCGGCTTCCTCGCCAAGGGCGGAAGCCGGGAGGCGTGCGGCCAGCCTGCTCCGCTGACCTTTGCTGCAGAGGGCCGGCTCGAATCTGGCGAGTCGCTTGTCGTGGAGGCTTCCTGGCGGGGCGGCGGGATGACGCTTCCTGCGCCTTCGCTGCGCGAGCGGCTGGCAGCCTTCGGTCCGCAGCTCCTTGCTGTCGCCGGTCTCGCCCCTCTCCTGTGCCTTGTCCTGCTCTGGATTTGCCATGCCAGGCTCAGGAAGCCCCCCGTCGTTCCCCTCTTTGCGCCGCCAGAAGGCCTTTCGCCGGGTCTCGCGGCCCATGTTGCCGGCATGGAGGGCAGTGCAGGGCGCGCCGATCTGCTGTGGACGGCCGTGCGCGGCTTCGCGCGCCTGACGGGAGCGGCCTCGGATCTGCGCATCTTCCCCGCATGGCCGAAGCGCAGGCCGGGCGGGTGGCAGGACGAGGCCTGCTTCGCCATTGCCGACGGCCTCTTTGCCGACAGGACGCCGGGAGGAGCCCTGCGGCTTGATGCCGGCATGCCCGGCGACTGGCGCCCGGCAGGCCCTGACGAGGGCGATCGCATCGCCCGCGTGCTGGCAGGCCTGCAGAGCGGCTGCAGGGCGCAGATGAAGGCCTTCTACGCGCCTGCCTGGCCTCTGGCGCTGGCAGGCTTTGCCGTCAACGCGGCCCTGCTTTACGGGGCCATGTACGCTGGCGGCTGGCCCGGCATCTACGACGGGGAAAACCTCAACGACTTTTTCCTTTGGATTGTCCTCGTCTTCGGCCTTGCGGGCTTGTGGCCCATGATGAAGCTGCGCGGCGGGCACGGCGTGCTCAAGACAGCGGCTGCCACGTTCTTCAGTCTGCTCGCCTTGCTGGCGCTTGGCTGGACGACGCAGTGGGAATGGCCGTGGTGGGCTGCTTCGGCAAGCTGCACCTTCGCCCCCCTGCTGTTCTGGCTGCGCTGCCCACGGTGGCCGCGGGCTCGGGGGCTGGCTGCAGAGGCGGCCGTCAAGGGCCTTGCCATGTATATCGGGGCCGCGGAAAAGGACAGGCTGGCGCTTGCCGGCGCTCCCGGCGACACGCCGGAGCAGTACGGGCAGATGCTGCCCTACGCCGCGGCGCTAGGCATGGCCGAAGCCTGGGCGAAGCGCTTTGCCCGCGTGCCTGGCTGCGCCGGCGGCCTGGCAGGCGACATGCCAGGCGAGAGCGTTTCCGGAACGGGCGGCGAGATTCCGCCTGCCGGCGGCGGATACGAAGCAGCTCTGGAAGCGGCCGCTGCCATCGCAGCCGCCTACGGCGCGTCGCAGCGCGACGGCGGCGATTTCGGCTTTGACGGCGGCTCCAGCTCCAGCGGCGGCGATGGCGGCGGCTCCAGCTCCGGCGGCGGAGGCGGATGGTAGCCTGTCGAAGGCTTGCGGCCTGCGGGGTGGAGGGTGCCATCGGCGTCAGCTGCCGTCTTCATGCAGCTGCCATCTTCAAGGATCGCCTCCGGCAGAGGCTGGGAAGCGGCTGCTTCAGCGTTTTCCCGCCCTGCGGCCGCCCCGGCAGTCTGGACTGCAGGGGCCTGCAGGGAAAAGGCCCCGCAGGCGGAACCTGCGGGGCCGAACCTTCTCCGCTTGCGCGGGGGAAGCGTAGATCATGCCGGGGAGCTGGACAGGGATGTTGCGGCAGGCGGAAGGACTTCCGGCGCTAGCCAATCTTGATCATGCCGCCCGCGATCTTGACGCTGCCCGAGGCGCTGACCTCGAAGGACGACTCGCTGAGCTTGAACTTGCCATTGATCATCGAGATGCTCTTGGCGTTGAGCTGCATGTTCTTGTCGGCATCGACGCAGAAGTTCTCTGAGGTGTTGAAGCTGAAGCCTGAGCTGTCCTTGATGTTGACCTCATGCCCGCCGGTCTTCAGGGTGATCTGCCTGTTTTGCCCGTCAAGTTCGAGCTTGGCGTCCTGGCTCGCCAGATCCGCCTTGGCGCTGGACAGATCGAGGCTGGACGAGGTCTGGCCCTCGGCCGCCTTCAGCAGGGCGTCGTTGTTCTTGAGCTCGAGGCTCGAGACGCTGGCGCCGGTTGAGTTTGACATCTTCGCCTCGAAAACGCCGGCTGCGTCCGTTGCCGTGCCGGCAAGCGAGATCCTGCAGCCGGCGCCCTGGCAGGAAAGCGCAGCCTGCTGCCTGCCATTGCCGTCCTTGCCGAGGTCGAGCGTCGTGTGCTCCAGCGGCGGCGTCGCGTACTTGGCCACCAGGACGCCCACCTTTTCCGAGGCCTTCGCCAGGGACTTCTGGATGGAGAGCAGCTCGGCGCCGAATTCTCCGGCATGGAGGAGGGCGTCCTCCGTGGCCGCGACAATGTCCCGGACGCAGCCGTCGAGCGCCTTGGCAATGGCGGCCTGATCGTATCTGGTAGTGAGCGAGATGGCGCTTCCGGCCTCGGCCGTGATGGTCTCGAGCGCCGTCAGCCGGCTCTTTTTGAGCGCCAGCGAGGCGAAGTTGTCTGCGCGCGCGGCGAGGCTGCTGTCGTCGCCGCTCAGGCCGAAGTCCTCCTGGAGATCCTTCTTGAGCTTGTCGCTCTGGGGGTAGCGCGAATGGACGGACTGCTCGGGGCCGGCGGCGAGGAAGAGGTTCCTGTCCGAGGAGACGCGGGTCTCCTCGTGTCCGGAGAGGACCGTGTTGCTGTCCTGGGCGTTGAGAAAGAGGCCGCCGATGCGGCTGGCCTTGGTGAACTTGCCGGCCTTGGTCCAGACGGCGATGTAGCCGCGAGTTCGGGGATGAGGGTGGAGGCCAGGGACTGGGAGATGGAGCGCCCCATCCTGTGCCACTTGGCGTGCTCCAGCATGCTGAAGTCGATGCCTGCGTCCTTGAGGATCTGGTCGACGGCGGCCCGGTTGTCATCGTCCTCGAGCAGCGAGCCGCCCTTGGCGGCCACCGTCATGGACGCCTTGGCCATGGCCTCCTCCCTGACCTTTTCTGGGGGCCAGTCGGGGTGGACGACCTTCATCTGGACCTCGTACTGGTCCGCGAGATAGATGGTGAGCACCTTCTTTTCCTGCGTCTGCACCTCCTTCTCGGCACTGAGGTAGGCTGAGAAGGCCTTGAGGCCCTCGGTGCCGAAGCTCGCCAGGTAGGAGAGCGTGGCGAAGGTGAGGTAGGCCGCCATCTGGAGCTTGCCCATGGGCGTGGTCAGGGCCACCGAGGCCTTGCTCTGCCTGGCCGTGATGGAGGCGCCGTAGAAGGGGGCCGTCGCGCCCAGGGCCCCTGCCCCCAGCACGGCTTCGTAGGTGGCGGGGACGAGCTTGAGGGCGTCGGTCAGGCCGGAGAAGGCCGAAGCCAGGGACTGGGAGAGGGTCCTGTCCTGCTCGTATTTGCTGTCGATGAGGGCCTCGTGCCAGAAGGCCTCGCTGGAGACCGACGTGAGCTGGCTCACGTCCTTCAGGAGCTCGAAGATGCCGGTCCAGAGGCCGAAGCCCTTG
>DFDR01000097.1:10416-25543 GCA_002369295.1 Desulfovibrionaceae bacterium UBA3823 | reverse complement strand
GGCCGCAAGGTCAAGGGCACCATCCACTGGGTGAGCGCCAAACACGCCATCCCGGCTGAGGTGCGGCTCTACGACCACCTCTTCCTTGCCGACGATCCCAATGACGTGCCGGAAGGCAAAACCTTCCTGGACCTTGTCAATCCCAACTCCATGAAGACGGTTCATGCCCGCCTCGAGCCGGCCATGGCCGGCGTCAAGGTGGGCGAGGCCGTGCAGTTCGAGCGGGTCGGCTACTTCTGCAAGGACAAGGACAGCACGGAGGCGCTTGCCGTGTTCAACCGCACGGCGACGCTGCGCGACAGCTGGGCCAAGATCGAGAAGAAGGGCTAAGGCCCGGCATCCAGCCCCATGCATATCTGCATGTTTTTCTTGACAGGCAGATGGTTTGAGGTCTACACAACCCCTCGTGGCTGGGTCGTTAACTCAGTAGGTAGAGTATCTGCCTTTTAAGCAGAGAGTCGCAGGTTCGATCCCCGCACGACCCACCAGGAATTTCGGGCATCCGGCAGCAGAGTCGGATGCCCATTTAATTTATAGTACAAACTGTACTAGAAATTTGCGGAACGTGTACTGTAAACGTCCCTGCAGGGCCAAGACATCCCAGCTACTGGACCTGCAGCTTGCTGTCTGCCGGTGAAGGCGAGCCTGCGGGCTTGGCGCTTGGATTCTGCCAGTGCGTCAGCACCGCGGGTCAGCGGTAGAATGCGTCGCTGCATCAGCGCGCTTCCCTTGACCTGATGGGGCGGCACCGCTGTCCATCTCGAAGGGCTCGAGGGACTCTCGCTTCAGGCTCGATGACCGCTTCGTGCTTTCGCCGGCAAGCGGCATTGCTGCCAGCAGGCAGGCGGTTTCGCGGCGCAGTCCTTGACCGGCAATGCGCCTGGCGCCTTGGCCGGGAGCGGCGGAACCGGGAGCCCGGCATCTGGCTGGCGAAGCGCGCCCAGACGTGGCATAAGGAGGTGGCAGGCAGAGAGCGAGGCCTTGGCGCGCCGGCGCCGGGGCAAAGGAGCAGCGCATGAGCAGACGTATCCACGCGGCCGTTTTCAGCCCCACCGGTTCTTCGAAGCGCATGGCGCTCCTGCTGGCAGAAGGCATGGCCAAGGCCCTGCAGGCAGGCGTCGAGCTGCACGACTGGACCCTCCCGGCAGGGAGGGAGAGGCCGGTCCGCCTGGCGGGCGGAGATGTCCTTGTCTTTGGCTTTCCTGTCTACGGCGGTCGCGTTCCCGAGATCTGCCTGCCCTGCCTGCAGGCGCTTGAGGGGGCTGGCAGGCAAGCCGTCGTCCTTGCCGTCTATGGCAACCGCCACTACGACGACGCGCTGCTGGAGGCAGGCGACATGCTGGCGGCGCAGGGCTTCACGGTGGCAGCCGCTGGTGCTGTGATCGCCGAGCACTGCATCGCGCCGGCCGTGGCCGCAGGCAGGCCGGACGCCAGCGATCTGGAGCTGCTTGCGGCCTTTGCGGCCAGCGCCGCCCAGGCAGCTGCAGAGGGCCGGAACGTTGCAGGCCGGCTTCCGGGCGTACGCCCCTACAAAACACTGCCGCCCTCTGCGCCGGCGAGGCCTTCGACGCTTGCCTCCTGCACCCGCTGCGGCGCCTGCGCCCAGGTCTGCCCCCTTGGCATCGTCGGCAGGGACGACCCCTCCCTCGTGGGCGGGGGGTGCCTGCGCTGCTGCGCTTGCGTGAAGTTCTGCCCCCAGGGTGCCAAGGCCTTTCTGGACGAGCGCCAGGAAGCGATCCGAACCTGGCTTGAGGCTGTCTGCCGGGATCGCCGGGAGCCTGAGTTTTTTCTCTAGGGAAGCGCTGATTAAAGGCATCTTTCAGCGACAAGGCCGAACTAACCCATTGAATTATCGAAGGGTTGTTGAGCCGATGCTGAATTAATCAGCGTATCCCTAGGGAAGCTGCCGTCCCAGTTGACAAGCACCCTGTTTCCGGACTTTCTTTCCCTGAAGCGCAGGCGCCCGCACGGCACTGCGTCCACCCCACCTTCAAGGAGCCTTCGCCATGCAGCAACGCGCAAGACATCCAGATGGCCGCCTTCTGCACCGTGCAGGGATGCCTCTCGCCAGAGCCCTCGCCTCCGCCTTCGCCTGCCTTCTCCTGGCGCTGGCCCCAGGTGCCGCCGTCTGCGGGGAGCAGGCGGTGTTGCGCATCGGCGTGGCCGATGCGCTCACAGGCCCCTTTGCCAAGGACAGCGCTTCCATAGGCCGGGCCGCGCGGATAGCCGTTGCGCAGATCAACGACAGGGGCGGCGTGCGGGGCATGCGCGTGGTGCTGGAAGAGGTGGACGACCAGTGCACCCGCGGCAAGGCCGTGGGGGCTGCAGAGCAGCTGGTCGCAAAGCGGGTGGCGGCCGTCTTCGGGCACACCTGCACGGACGCCATGGAGGTCGCGCTTCCCGTCTACACGAAGGCCGGCATTGTTGCCGTCTCGCCCTCGGTCACCAAGGACGACATGGGGAATGCCAAGCGCAATCCCTGGTTCTTTAGGACCATCAATCCCCTGCGGGAGGAGGGGCGGGTCGCGGCGAAGTTTGCCAAGAGCAAGCTCGGCGTCAAGCGGGCGGCCTTTCTGCACGACGGCACGGCCTTCGGCCGGGATTTCGCCTTGGAGGTGCGGGACCAGCTGGAGAAGAAGGGCGTTGCAACGGTGCTCTGCGACAGGCTCAACCCCGTTTCCCTCGACTTCTCGGCCTCTGTCCGGGCGCTTGAGCGCTCCGGCGCAGACACGCTCTTCATTGGCGCCTACAAGGAAGTGTGCGAGCGCGTCCTTATGCTCCTCGAGGCCAACAGGACGACCGTGAATGTGGTCTGTCCCGACGTGCTCCACAACGTGGAGACCGTCGGCTCCCTCAAGCTGCAAGGCGTCAAGGTATACGCGGTCTTCACGGACGAGAGCCGCTCCCGGAGCATGAGCGCCTCGCTGGCGGAGCTGCACAGGAACTGGTTCGGCATGCCTCCCGGACCCTACTTCTACAGCTCCTATGCAGCCATGCAGGTCCTGCTCGGCGCGCTGGACGCCGCGGACAGCCTTGCGCCGGGCGACATTGCCAGAGTCCTGCGGGAAGGCACATGGAAGACGTCGCTCGGCAAGATCGGCTTTGACGAAAACGGCAATCCAACGGGCGTGGAGACGACAGTTTACCGCTTCCGCGAAGGCAGGTTCGAGAAATGCTGGTAGCGGGACGGCACGTTGCCTTGGCGTTCGCCCTGCTGCTGGCTTTGCTGGCGCCGGGGGCTGCGTCCTGCGGCGTCGATGCCTTCTTTGTTCACGGCTTCTTTGCCGGGCAGACGCCCTTCTCGCGGCTGAAGGCCGACGGCGGCCCCGAGGGCCTGTGTCCGGCGCTTATGGACGCGCTGGCCGGAGTGGCAAGGACGAAGGCGCCCCACATGCCCCTGCGCCAGGAGATGGCTCAGGACTTTCTGCGCGCCGGCATTGTCGATCTGTATTTCAGCTTCGTCGAGGCCGGTGCCGTGCCGCCCAAGGGACTGGCCTTCGGCGAGGCGGTGCTGGAGAGTCCTCTTGCCGTCGTGTCCTGGGACGGGAAGCTTGCCGGCGATGCCGTTGTCTTCTCGCCCAGGACAGTCGGTGTCGTCGAAGGGAGCTGGGAGGAGCAGGTCATTTCCGCCATGCGGACGCGCCTTCACGGCCGCTGCCGCGTGCGGTCCTACCCTTCGAGGGATGCCCTGATCAATGAGCTCTCCCGGCGCAGGATCGCCAGCGCTCTCGTGCCGGCCTGCACGGCGGGCACGCTGAAGGCCGTCGCCGGGGGCGTCGCCGTGTCGGGGCCGCTGCAGGACTGGGGGCTGGGGATGCTCGTGCCTGTCTTCAGGGAGGACGATGTCGCCGGACGTGCGCGCTTTGCCAAGATGCTGGATCGCCTGCGGCAATCGCAAGATCTGCACCGGCTCCTTCAGCTCTGGCTCCCAGAGGAGGAGCGCTGACGCGACTGCACCCCTGGCTGAGGAAGGGGGATTAGGGGGCCGGCGATTTGCGCGTCTTCCAGATGATGTATTCGGCATCGGCCAGCACGCTCATCGGCAGGCGTATGCCAAGCGTGGAGGCCGTCTCCATGTTGACAGCGAGTTCTCCAGCCGCTTCCAGCGGCGGTAGAACCTCCTTCCTGCCGGCGAAGAGGATGCGCAGCAAGTGGTAGGCGTTGCGCCGCTCCATGGTGCCGGCACGCTGGTAGAAGGCCATCAGCGCGCCGGCAGAGGCTTCGCCGAGGGACTCGGTGCCAACGGCGGGAATGCCCGCGTCGAGGAGCGGCTGGAGCAGCCCGTTAAGCGTTTCCGCGGAGGTGCAGCGCAAATGCCCGAGATAGACGGCGTCGGGCTTGAGGGCGGCCAGCCTGCGCATGCCCTTGAGGCATTCGTCGTAGCTGTCTTGGGCAATGCCGACGGCAACGGTTTCGCAGCCGCGCTTTGCGGCTGCATAGGCCGCGCGGGTGGGGAGCAGATCCCGGATGTCGTCCACCGTGTCCACATGCAGCAGGCCGATTCGCTTTGCGCCGAGATAGTCGATAAGCGTGCCCAGCTTGGGGTTGGAGTCGGGGCTGGACGAGTGGAAGTAGATGTTCTTCAGCTTTTCGCCGGGAATGCCGTCGAGCGTCGTTTCTGCCACCGGCACTCCCTCAGGCACGAAGACGGGCGTGGCATCGGTGCGGGCCATCAGCACCCTCTTGAGCATGATGTCGCTGGTGCAGATGACAAGGCTGGGCTTGCCGGCAAGGGCCTGCCGGGCCGTCTGGTCCGCCTCGGCGAAATCGGCGGCAAGGTGCTCGGATGTCGAGAGCCGCCAGGCAAGGCCGGTGTGTTCTGCGATGTTCTTCGAGGCAAGCAGGCTGAGTATGGCCCGGGTGTCGGCAACGCAGGGCGCGTCTTCCAGGTTTTCCTTGAGACCGGCAATGGCAATGGCAAACGAGGGGGGCTCCATTGCGGCTCCCGCTCCGGGCAGAAGCAGGCAGGCAGACAGCGCCATGCCGGCGGACAGGAGGCTGGCTTTGCGTCCGAGGCGCTGGAGAAGGGAAGGCGTGTCAGCCGGCATGGGGGCCTCCTTTGCGCCTGAGCGCAAGCATCGTGGCATCGTCCGCCTGCGGCAGTCCCTGGCCGAAGTCTTCCGCAAGCTTGAGCATGCCCTGGCAGAGTTCGCCGAGCGGCTTGGTCCGCAGGCTCTCCAGGCCTGCGAGTATGCCCTCCATGCCGAAGAAGCCGCCCTGCGCGCTGGGCGCCTCGGAGATGCCGTCGGTAAAGAAGAAGAGGGCGTCGCCGGGCTCCAGCTTGAAGGCATGGTCGTGGTAGCAGGCATCCTCCATGACGCCTGCCACGAGGTCTGGGGAAAAGCCTCCGAGCATGCGGCAGGGGGCGTCGCTGCCGGGGACGAGGACCGGAGCGGGGTGGCCAGCCAGGCTGTAGGTGAAGAGCGCGCTTTCGGTGTCGTAGAGCCCGATGGCCAGTGTGACGAACATGTTCTCGGGATTTCTGGCTGCCAGCTCCCTGTTGATGGCGGAAAGGACGGCAGCCGGACTTTCCATGCCGCGGGCGAGCCCGCGCAGGAGGGTGACAGCGGAGCTCATGAAGAGGGCCGCCGGCACGCCCTTGCCGGAGACGTCGCCGAGGGCGATGCAGAGCTTCGTTTCGGAGACGAAGAAGAAGTCGTAGAGGTCGCCGCCGACAACCTTGGCCGGCGTCACGGAGGCGGAGAGCTCGAAGGCGGGATGATCCGCAATGTCCGGCGTCAATGCCGGCAGAAGGCCTTCCTGGATGCGCCTTGCCATGTCCAGCTCGCTCTCCATGCGCTCCTTGGCCGCCGTGGCCTTGAGCATGCCGTCGAGGGTTTCCTGCAGCATTCGGCCCATTTCCATGAGGGCGCGGGCGAGCACGCCGATCTCGTCGTTGCGCTTGAGAGGGAGACTGTCGCCAAAGGCGAGGGGCTTGGTGAAGTCCTGGTGCGGGAAGGACCGCACGCAGGCGATGATCTCGCCAAGCGGACCGAACTGCGCTGCCGCGAGCCTGAACGCGACCGCAAAGGCGAGAACCGCGATGCCTGCGAACATGGCGAGCTGCCTTGTCATCATGCGCCAGTGGGGCTGGGTCACAGCCGATTGGGGAATCGTCAGGGCGATGATCCAGGGGGCGCCAGGCACGGTGGTGACAAAGCAGTGGAGCTTGCCGCCCGACGTGGGGATCTCCACGTAGTCGAGGTCGCTTTGCACGGCCTGCTGGATCAGGAATCGCGAACTGGGCTCGAGAGGGGTTTTCTCGGTGTGGAAGTCCTCGAGGGTGCGTTCGTGGATGACGTAGATGTTGCCTGCGGGATAGATGGACAGGGCGTTGAGATAGGCGTTGATGCCTTCGCGGTGCGTCTCCTTCACAAGCCGGGCGAAGTCCGTCGCCTCGTCCAGCGGATAGAGCGCGCAGATCAGCCAGGGGGCGTCCTTGAAGGGAACGAAGCAGGCAAGGTGGTCCCGCCCTGAGGAATCGGTGACGGCAACGTCGTCGGGCTCCCCGAGGATGACCGCGGAGCGGGCCCGCTCCGTCAGCGTCGCCAGCAGAGCAGGCTCGGCCTTCTCGGCGCCGGGACCGGGCACGACGTCCCGGCCTGTATGGAAGAGGATGATGGGCGAGCTGGAATGCTGGCCCGCAATGTCGGCTATTGCCTTGGCAAGATGCTCAGGGGGGACGAAGGAGAGCGTCTGGGCGGCTACCATGGCGGCCCTGCGCATCTCGCGCTTGGTGGACAGGATGATGCCGGCCTCGATGGCGATGGTTTGCCTGAAGTGCTGCGCGATGTGCTCGCGGGCCGCCGTCAGCGTGGCGCGTGCCATGTTGGACAAAAGTTCCCGGGCATCCTGCTGGGCGAGGAAAAGGTCGTGCGCCATGAGCGGCAGCATGGCAACGGTCAGAATGAGGTAGATGAAGAAGATGAGCTTGGTGCGGAGCGTGGTGCCGGCGTTCTTGTCCATGGCGGATGGAGTCCGGAGAGGGCGGTAGGGAGTGGGCGCCTCGCGGGCGACGCCTCAAGGTGTAGCAGAATACGCCGCGGGTGGAAACCTGTGCGCGTTGCCGGAATTGACGGCAGTCGCATTGCTTGAAAAGACCGACTCCTTCCAGTAGGATGCTCCGCTTGCGGATTGTGGTTCGCAGCTTCCGCCGGCTGCGTGCTGGCGGCATTTGGGGAGAGGAGCGCAGGGAGCAGACGGGGATGCAGATGGAGCAGATTTCCGCAGGGCGGGAGGTGCTGGAGGAGGCGGGCGCAGGCTCCTGGTCCGAGCTCGTCGATGGGCTTGCCGCCTCGCTCAAGGGCTTTTCCAGAGAGCGCGTGGCGCTCGGCCTGGAGGCGCTTGTCCACGCGCTCAGCTTCGCGCCGTCTGCCATGGAGGTGGACGCCAGCCTCGTGGAGCAGGTCATCGCCGAGATAGACGCGCGCCTTTCGGACCAGATGAATGCCATCATGCACTACAAGGACTTCAGAAGCCTGGAGAGTGCCTGGCGGGGCATGCACTTCCTGGTCTCGCGGCTCCGCTTCTCGGAGAACATCGTCGTCTTTCTGCTCAACGCCTCGAAGCAGGATCTGCTGGACGACTTCGAGGACGCTTCGGAGATAATCTACTCCGGCCTCTACCGGCACATCTACGTGGAGCAGTACGGCCAGTACGGCGGCACGCCCGTGGGCGCCATGCTGGGGCTCTACGAGTTCGGCGTCACGCCGCAGGACATGCGCCTGCTTACCCGCATCTCCGCCGTCGCAGCCATGGCCCACGCCCCTTTCCTGGGCTCGGCCGGCAAGAGCTTCTTCAGCGTCACCTCCTGGGAGGAGCTGCCGAACATCAAGGATCTGGGCTTCGTCTACGACATGCCGAAGTTCGCCGCCTGGCGATCCTTCCGCGAAAGCGAGGATGCCCGCTACTGCGCCCTGCTCCTGCCCCGGTTCCTCCTGCGCGCCCCCTACACCCCCGCCAGCTCCACGGTCGAATCCTTCAGCTTCACCGAGGATACCTCGGAACCGGAACTCTCCTGCTGGGGCAGTCCCTGCCTGGCGCTGGGAGACCGGCTCGGCGAGAGCTTCGCCAAATACCGCTGGTGCGTGAACATCGTCGGCCCCGAGGACGGCGCCGTGCGGAACCTGCCCACCTACGCCTTCGAGAGCATGGATGTCATCCAGAAGAAGATTCCCCTCGAGGTCATCGTCTCGGAGCACAGGGAGTTCGAGCTCTCCCAGCTCGGCTTCTGCGCCCTCGCCATGCTCAAGGGCGCGGACAGCGCGGCCTTCCTCTCGGCCAGCTCCTGCCAGCGTTCCATGGAGGACCGCGCAGGCGAGAACTCCGAGCTGGTCCTCAGCTGGAACCTTTCGCGGCAGCTGCCCTACATGTTCCTCATCACGCGCATCGCCCACTACATCAAGGTCATCCAGCGCGAGAACATCGGCACATGGAAGAGCGCCAAGGAGCTCGAGCGCGAGATCAACGCCTGGCTTGCCCAGTATGTCACCGTCATGAACGATCCCGACAAGGAGACCCGCGGGCGCAGGCCCTTCAACTACGCACAGGTCGAGGTCACGGGCGAGGACGGCTCGGCCGGCTGGTACACGGTGCGTCTGCGGGTGCGGCCCCACTTCCGCTACATGGGCATGCACTTCACACTGGCGCTGACGGGCAAGCTCGACCGCTGAGCCCCGGCTGCCCAGACTCCTGGATTCCCGGATGCCGGAGAAAGCCGGTTCGACGCCGGGCGCGGCCGCTTCGCTTCCCCTCGGCTTCGGGGCTGCCCGCAGGCACGGCGCCAGGCGCCAGGCAACAGGGGGCCGGGAGGCTCGGCGCCGCCATGCGCATAGGCGGAGCCAGAGACGCCAAGGCGGCCGTGGAGGAGGACTGGCAGGATCTGCGTCCCTGACAGGCGCATCTGACATGCGCCCCTGTCCTGGGGGCTTGTGCTGCGCTCCTGCTCCGGGCCTGCTACGCCTCGCCCGGCGGGAGCTCCATCACGGACGTCACGATGTTCCAGCCGTTCTCGCGGCGGTAGGCCAGGGCGCTGGAGAGGGTCTTCACGAGGAAGATGCCGGCGCCGCCCGGCTGGAAGTTTTCCAGCCGCTGCAGGCGGTTGGCGTCGTCGTAGGTCGTGAGGTCGAAGGGGGGGCCCTGGTCCATGACCGTGAGCTCGACGTAGTCCTGGGACGCCTTGATGGCAAGGCGCACGGTGCCGGCTTCCAGCTGGTCCTTGTAGGCGTGGAGGGCAACGTTGTTGAAGAGCTCTTCCAGCACGACGAAGAAGCGCTGGCGCAGGGGCGTCTCGGTTCCGCTGGCGATGAGCTCCTCGGCCGCAACGGCAAGGACGGGCCTGAGGTTGTCCGGCACGGCGGGGCACTCGTACTCTTTCATGACGCTACCCGCCGAGCATCCTGCGGGCATCGTCGAGCGTTTCCGCAGGAGGAAAGACCTGGGCGAAGCCCGAGGAGGTGTAGATTTCGAGCGCGAGCCCGGAGAGCCCGCAGGGCACCATGCGGCCGCCGGCGGCCTTCATGGTCTTGCCTATGGTCATGAAGGCGCGCAGGCCCGTGCTCGTCAGGTAGGGCATGGCCGTGCAGTCGATGACGACGTCCTTGGCCTGCACGGCCGCGATGCCGGCAAGCACGGTCTCCTGGAATTTCGGCGCCTCGAGGGTGTCGATGGCACCGTCGACGGTGAATTCGGGAACGGGGCTCCCGGGGTTGTTCAAGGTGATGTTCATGGTCCGCCTTGGCTGGCCGTGTTCCGCCTTGTCTGGCAAGGCCTGGGTGCTGGGGAAAAGGCGCGGAGCCGAACCTCGGGCTTCGCGCTGCGCCGTGCCGCTACTGGGCCTCGCGGGCGCGCTGGATGCTGATGCGTCCCGAGGGGGAGAGCACGGTCTGAAAGAAGACTGCCGCATCCGCTTCCTGTCCGGCAAGGGTTCCCTGCAGGGAAAAGCTCATTTTCAGCGGATCGTCGTCCGACGGCGAGAAGACAACCTTGACGCCCGTGAGTCTCGGCTCGAAGCGCTCGACCACGGAGGCGAGGATGCTCTCGATGCGCGCCACGTTCTCCGCGCTGGGGGAGGTGGTCATGGCCGCGAGATCGGGCACGCCGAAGTCGGGCGAGATGATGGTGGATCCCTGCCGGGTGTTGAGGAGCTTGGACAGGTGCGCGAGCACGGAGCTCTCGAGGCTGGGCTTGTCCTTGGCCTTGCCCTTGCCCTTGAGCTGGTCCTGCTCCGAGGTCATTTCGCGGATGCGCTCCAGAAGTCTGGTGCCGCCCATGCCTACCTCCTGTGCCGCTGGGCACCTGCCTGCGGCGCTGCCGCGGGGGCGGAAGCCGCCTGGCCCTGGCCCTGGTCCTTGGCGATGCGGATGAAGAGGGTGTCGGCGGTGTAGGTGATTTCCTCCTTGAGGACCGCGCGGGGATCCGACGCCACCATGGAGATGCGCGCCCAGCCCTTGTGGCGGCCGACCTGCACCGAGGTGGCGATGCCGCTCCCGCTGGGACGCACCGTGCCTTCCCAGGGCTTCCAGTCGCCCTGCAGGTCGATGCACCAGGAGTTGACGTTGTGGGCCCTGAAGGCCTGGTACTCGCCAAGGGTGCCCCGGTAGGGGATGGCGATGGTCGCCGCGTTCTGGGCGTTGGTCGCATGCGGGATGCCGAGGGAGCCGGAGCCGGTCTTCCTGCCCCGGGCAAGGACGTTCCTGACAGGTTCGGGCTTGGGCGCCGGCGTTGCAGCGGGCTTGGGCTCGGGCTGGGGCTCGGCGATGGCCGTGGTTGCCACCGGCGCGGCCGGCGCCGCCGCTGGGGGCTGAATGAAGAGGGAGAGGATGGAGGGGGATCTGCCGTCCCAGCCCGTGTCGCTGAGGGAAAAGGCGACGACGAGGACGAAGGCGAGCAGCCAGACGAGGAAGATCCCCCGGCAGAGGCGAAGGCGGCGCTGGTTCATGGCCACACCTCCGAAATGCGGTCGGGAATCTGGATTTCTCCTGTGAAGGCCTCGAGGATGTCGTCGGACTGGTCGACCAGCACCCTGAGGAGCATCCAGTCGAGGCGGATGCGTTCGAAGGACTCCTTCTGGGCCGGGAAGTCGGCGGCCGTGAACTTGTGCTCGCCGGCGCGGAAGGCCTCCAGGAAGGCGTTGAAGTCGCTGTACTGGTAGGCGAGCTCGAGGGTCGGGAAGCTGATGTGCAGATCGACGCCCTGGCAGTTTGCCGGCTCGTAGCTGAAGACGGCGTCGGCGGGATAGTTGCTGTTGCGCACGGTCAGGGGGCCGCCCTTGCAGGTCAGGGTGATCTCGTAGAACTGGAGGCGCTCGGCGGATTCGGGATTGACGTCGGCCGTGCGCGTGGAGACGGTGGTCTCGTACTTGTCCTTGGGGGGCTTGGCGCCAGCCTCCTGGCCCTTCTGCAGGCAGGAGAGGAAGTTCTTGGTGAAGGGGAAGGCCACGCCGTTCTTCGTCCGCGCCTTGAAGCTTCCGACCTCCCGCTGGAGGAAGGGCTTGGCCGGGCCTTCGGCGAACTTGGTCACGATGCCGTCCTTGCCGAAGAAGAGCTCGGGGGCGGCGTGCTCGGGCAGGACGTCGGCCTGGGGAAGCACCTGGCTTTCCCAGGCTGCCTGCAGCTGGAGGGCTGCCGTGTAGACGGCGGTCTGGCAGCCGAGCTGGATGCGGCCGAGCAGGAGCTGGCGTCCCGGCGTCGAGGCGACGCCGGCGCGCCCCTTGATGGCATCGGCGGAGCCGGGCGTGCCGAGGGCCTGAAAGAGCTCCGTCATGGCATCGCTGGCCTTGGCGGGCGCCGAGGCCTTGGGATCGCCGTAGTCCTTGCCGCCGAACTCGATGCTGGCGAGTTCCATGGCGCCGTCGGGATTGAGGGCCGTTGCGCCGAGCTCAGCCAGGGCGCCCTCGTACCTGCCCCAGGCCTCCACGGCCTGGGCCAGATCCTTGGCTCTGGCGGGCGTGGCGAAGAGATCCTTCATGGAGGCAATCTCTTCCCTGGACAGATCCCGGCTGCTCAGGACGAGGTCGAACACGCCCTTCTTCTCCTTGTCCCTGGTCGCCTGAGAGGCTTCGGCGATGCGCGAGACGGCGTCGATCAGGAAGATCTCCTCGCCCCAGGCAGGCAGGGTCTTCTCCTTCCTCAGGGGCTCCAGCTGGACCGCCATCTCGGCGAGCAGCTTCATCTGGGGCGCCTGGCGCCCGCCGGCGCCGGCGTTCGTGCGCCTGAGCTCCTCGACGCGCTCGGCCTTGCGCCAGGCGTCGTCGCTCTTCATGACGAAGTCGGCCCACACCGAGGCGTAGCGCTCAAGGTACATCTTCCACCATGCGCTGTCGCGGAAGGAGGGTGCGCCCGTGTCGGCATCCAGGCGCTCGAGGCCTTCGGTGATTTCGGCGTAGCCCCTGGCCGTGTAGGCCGGCGGCACGCTGGCAAAGCGCTTGGATCCGCGCGGCGTATTGGGCCAGAAGCGGGAGAGGGGAATGTCCCACTGCGGGGTGCGGGAGTTGACGAGCTCCACGAGGCGGTTGAAGACGGTCTCCTGGTCGCCGCCGGTCAGGGTCTGGGTGCGCCAGGCAAGTTCCTGGTCAAGGCGCCGCAGCTGGTCGTCAGAGGCGAAGTGCAGGTAGTCGAGGTAGAGGGAGGCGAACTCGGTGTTCCAGAGGGGCTGGCCCTGTGCGCTGACGGCGCCGGGGCCGCCCGACGACTGGTCAACGGGGAAGGGATCGTAGTTCGTGTCGCCGTTTTTGCGCTTGTCTAGGCACTCCTTGAGCCAGAGCGCGCGCTGGAGGGCCGCGTAGGGGAAGCCGGAGCCGGACGTCCCTGCGGACGCCGAGGCGAGGGCGCCGGAGATGTCGTTGAGCGCGCCGGGAAGGACGGAGGCCTGCATCTCTGCCGTGAAGGCGTCCCTGTGGCGGCCGAGGGCCTCCTGGAGACGGGTGAGGCCGAATGCGGGCAGCCACCAGCGGGCGGAGGCCTTTTCCAGCAGGCGCGCGCAGGCGCTCTCGGCGTTCGCCTTGGGCGTGCCTGCCTTCTTCGCCTCCTCGAGCTTGGCGGAGGCTTCCGTGAGCACCTGGTGGTTGTAGATGGTCGACGAGGCGAAGAGGGCGCAGCCGCTGATGAGCGCAAGGCAGCAGCCCGCGTAGACGGCTGCCCAGGGGCCGTCCTTGGGCGTGGGCTGGCTGCAGGGCCGAACAAGGCCGCGGTCCTGGGCGAGGCCTGCCAGCAGGCGGTGGGTGAAGCAGGGGGGAACGGGCTCCTCGGGCTTGCCGGCATCTGCGGAAAGGCCGGATGCCGGGGCCTGCGGCTGGAGGGGCGTCGTGGCGGCAGGCACAGGATCGATGGGCATGGCGGCCGGCATGCCCATGCCCATGCCCATGCCTGTGCCTAGGCTGGCTCCGGCTCCGCCCGCAGGCATGGCGGCAGCGGCAGGCGATTCGAGCGGCTGGGCCGAGTCGGCTGCCCGGGGGGCTGCCGGCGCCGTCAGGCCAGAAGCTTGCCCAGAAGCCTGGCCAGCAAGCGGGGCAGTCGTCTGGCCAGTGCTCAGCAGTCCAGTGCTCAGCTGTTCGGGAGCCGCTCCTGTGCACGCGAAGTGGACGGCGCGCAGGAAGGGGGCCGCGTCCATCGGGCCCGGGCGGAACAGGGTTTCCAGGAAGAGGGCGAGGCCTGCCTCGAGCTGGTGCATGGATGCCATGAGGGCAAGCTCCCCGCCGCGGGGATTCCTGCCGTGCGAGGCTTCGTCGAGGATGAGCGCCCGCAGGGAGTCGGTCGCGCATGCCGTGGCAAGGCTCGCCTGGGCGGCCGTGTCCACGGCCCCCTGGCGGGCGAGGGAGGCGTCGGGGACGGCAAACTGCGCGCCGATCATGACCTGGCGCGAGTCGGGCGGAAGCCTGCGCAGGAGGCGGGCTGCCCCCGGCAGGCGCTCCATGCCGGTCACGGCCACGCGCACGGGCGTGCGTGCCGGCACCACGGCCAGAACGTCCTCGATGCGGGAGCGGTAGAGCAGGGCGCGCCTGCGGACGGCGTCGGCCTGTGCGGGCTCGCCGCCTAGCAGCAGGCTGGCGTCGATGCAGACGGCGAAGCCGTTGACCGGCTCCTTGGCCCGCGCCTGGGAGATCTCGGCGAGGAATTCCTCCCACATGGCGCGCTGCTCGGGAGTGTGGGCCTCGAGCATGTCTGCGGAGGGCTCGAGCAGGACGAGGTCCTGCAGAAAATGCCAGTCGAGGGGAGCGCCTGGCTCGGGCTGGGCAGCCTGGCCGGCGTGCACGGCGCCCCAGTCGGCGCCCTTTTCCGCGCCAAGCAGGATGACCCAGGGATTGCGCCCGGCGAGCTGGCTTCCGCCAAGCACCCTCGAGCGCGAGAAGACCTGCATGCCGCGGCGCCAGGCGCGGGAAAGCGGCGAGTCCCTGTCTTCGGCTGTCTGCCGGCGCGAGGGATCCTCGGTCAGCACGGTCTTCACGTAGAGCCTGCGCTTGCCCCAGAGCCAGAGCCGGCGCAGTCCCCAGAACAGGACAACGGCGGCAGCCAGGAGCACGGGCACGGCAAGCACGGAGAGGATGGGCCAGCCGGCCCACCATGCGAGCAGGGCGAGCCCGCCCAGCAGGAGGCAGGCCAGCAGGAGCAGGAGCAGTCCTTTGAAGATGCCTTTGAGGAGCTTGAGCATGGCGGGAACCTCAGGGCAGGGGTATGCGCGCCACGATGGACGCGCAGACCAGATACCACAGCCCGGTCAGGATGAAGGGGAGCACGATGAAGAGCGCGCCGGCGCCGCCGAGCGCGCCCAGCGTCCTGCCAAGGAGGCCCCGGCGCGGGGCGTGTGCGCCGGCATCGGCGTCCTGGGCGGAGGCTTGGCTCTGGGCCTCGGGCAGCTGCTGGCTTTCGGGGCCTGTCCAGCCCACCAGCAGGGTTCCTGCAGCCTCGCGCAGGCGCCGCATCTCGGTGTCGCGGGACTCGCCGTAGTACTTCCCCCGCAAGCCGAGGAGCAGGCAGAGGGCGAAGAAGCCGCTGGCAAGGGCCGCCGAGCGCGCCGGGGCGCCGCTCCCGCCTCCCTGGGCAAGGGCCGCCATGGCGGAGGCCATGGCCGCTGCGCCTTGGATGCGGGGCCGGCGCTGAATGCCAAGGAAGTCCATGCCGCCCATGCCGCC
>DFDR01000097.1:0-10362 GCA_002369295.1 Desulfovibrionaceae bacterium UBA3823 | reverse complement strand
CCATGCCGCCCATGCCGCCGGCCTGCTGGGAAAGGGGCGCGGCGCCTGCCCGGGGAAGGCCTGCAGCCGGGGCCTGCGCGCTGCCGTGCGGGCTCATGGTGAGTTCGCCGCCTGGCATGTCCGGCGTCTCGTCGAAGGCCCGGCCGAGGAGTTCCTCGAGCGTGGCGAAGAAGTCGGCGCCGCCCGTGCTGGTCCCGAGGCGTCTTGCCTGCATGCTGCGGGCTGCCCAGCCGGGCACCGCTTCGCCGGGACGGGGACTTGCGTTGAGCAGCTCGTCGACCAGCGTGTAGCAGGCCATGCGGCAGGCGGCCATGTCCTCGGGGAGCATGTCTTCGGGGACGGGCAGCGCCTGCTCCTCGTCAGCCAGCGCGTCGAGGCGCGCCTGGCAGTCGTCCCAGGAAAGGGTGCGCGCGCCTTTGCCCGAGGCTGCCTTCAGGGCGAAGGCGGCAAGGGGCTCGAAGCGGCGGCACAGGGGCGCGAAGGCCGGATTGACGAAGGGGGTGCCCGCAGGCGGCTCGATGATGGTGCTGGCGTTCGGCATGGCGTTCAAAGCCTTTGGGGGGAGATGCGTGCTGCGAAGAGCGCGTCTGCGAAAGCAGAGGGCTCCGTTACGCCTTATCGGCCGTCCGGCCCGAATTGATTAGGACAAGGTTGACGGTGCATTCCTCAGGCACGCCCGGCAGGAAGAGGGCGCAGGCTCCGTTTTCGAGGAGGGGCGTCCAGAGGGGGTCGCGGCTGTCCAGGGCGAAGTAGCTGGTGTCGGCGCGCTTGGGAAGTCCCGGCGGGGGCACGTCGGAGCGGATGAGCGGGATGCCGGGCAGCGACTTGCCGACCAGGGCGCGGATGTAGCCCGCAGGCGCGAACTTGGCCTGCCTGGCCGCTTCCAGGATCTCTGCTCCTTCGCCCGCGCCGCGGATCTGGAGCCAGAAGTCGAAGCCCGTGCGGGCGTAGGCCGGCAGCTCGCAGGCGAAGACACCCTCCCTGCGCTCCATGGGGAAGGAGTGCGCAGGGCCGGTGGCCAGCAGATCGATGAGCCTCGAGATCACGATGCGCGCCGAGGCGAAGCATGTGCCGGGATCTTCGTGGTCGTAGGGCGGGAGCGCGCAGGCGCCCTGGCGGGTGGTGCACAGGGCCGAGAGGTCGGGCGAGAAGAGGGAGAGCTCGCCGGCAAGCTGGCGCAGCGCGCCGTAGACCAGCCAGGGATGGACGTGGACGGTCTCGCAGAGGTGCTCCAGCAGGGGCGCCCAGCGCGAGAGCACGCCAAGCATGGAGTACATCAGCAGCGTCTGGGCCGTGACGGCGCCCATGCCGGCAGGTCCGGCGCCGACGGAGCCCGGGAGGAGCTTGAAGTCCTCCAGCTGCCCCGCCCTGGCGCACACGGCGTTGCGCACGGCAAGAAGCGAGCCCTGCAGCAGGGGGGAGGCATCGATGTCGAGGCAGGGGGCCGCGTACGAGGGGGAGAGGCGCACCTCGTTGCCTTCGCGGACCAGCCTTGCCAGTGGCCAGGAGGGCGTCTTGCCGAGCCTGTCCTTTTCGGTGGAGAAGACGATGCAGGCGTTGTAGCGCATGAAGCGCACGTCCGCCTCGGGGCCGGCGGCATAGGCGTCGCGCACGGCGTCGGGCATCTCGGTGGCCACGTAGCGCGTGGCCGCGCCTTCCAGGTCGCCCGGCTGGAAGCTGGGCACCTCGGCAACGTTGGGGGTGTTCTCCTCGGCCAGCGGCAGGCTGATGCGGCACTCGAGCTGGGCCTGGGGATCGGTCCAGAACTCCGCAAAGCCTCTGGACGGCAGGACGGCGTTTTCGCCGAGCACGAGATGCTCGCCCTGGGGCAGGAGCATGTCCAGCCGCTTCACCTGGAAAATGCCGACCGCCAGCGCATCCTCGTCTATCTCGAGCTGCCTGACGCCCCAGGCGTGGGGGCAGAGGAACGAGCGCAGAAGGCCTGTTTCCTCCAGCAGCCGCCTGTCCGAGATCTGGAAGTGCTGGGGCTGCAGCAGGGTGCCGTGCTCCCAGAAGAGCAGGGGTGTGGTGTGCATTCGTCCTCCTTACAAATCGTGCCGTTGCAAATCGTTCGCAGTACTGGCGCAGGCCTCCGGTCCTGATTCGCCAGACCCCGATGCCGCCGGGCGCCCTGGCCTGCGGCTCGGGGCTGCGCGCAGGAAGGCCTGCCGGAAGCGCCGGCCCTCGGTCCGGCATGCCGCTAGGGCTGGGGCTGCTCGCCGCTGGCGCAGTCGAGCGTGTCCTGGCCCAGGTTGACGTTGAGGTTCATCTTGGCCGCCGTGTAGTCCATGACCTTGCCGAAGAACAGGAACTTGTGGTGCGAGTCCGTGTGCACGGGCATCTGCGCCGTGCGGAAGCACTGCTTGGGATTGAGCGCGTCGTAGCCGGCCACGATGGCGATGTAGCGTGCGCCTTCGCTCCTGTCGAGCGGAACGACCTTGCGCTCGCCGGGCTGAATGTAGAACTGGACGGCGGAGATGCTGTCCGGCGGGTTCGCCTTGCACTCCAGCAGCTTCCTAAGGCCCTCCTTCGTGGCACCCTGGGCTGCCAGCTTGTCCGGCGAGGCTGCCTGGATGACGCACAGGGAAAGGGCGTGGGGCACGCCCCCCACGGCGTTGAGCTTGGAGTCGGCGTCGATGGCAAGGCGTATGGCGCCGGCCTCGAAGGCCCAGGCCACCTTGTCCGTGCTTTCGGCAGGCGCAGGCGGGGGCACGGCGCCTGGAGGCGGCGGGCTGCCGCCGCAGCCGTGGGCGAGGGCGAGGCAGGCCAGCAGCGCCATGGCGGCCAGCGGGCCCCTGGCCTGTCTGGTCTGTCCGGCTCTGCGCCGCGACGGAGGGAAGGAGGCGCTCATGACATCTGCACTTTGGACTGGGAGGGCACGGATACCATGCCCGTCGTGTTCCTGGCGTTGTGCGTGGTGGAATCGCCCATGCGTATGGCCCCCTTGCCCTGGAGCTGGACCTTCATGCTGCCCTTGGTGAAGGCGCACTCGCCGATGAACCTGCCGCTGGCCACGCCGCCGGCGGTGCCGGCCTCGTCGCCGTTGGAGAGCAGCGTCTTGGAGCCGAGGTTGAGGGCAAGGCCGCCGCTGACCATGATCTTGGAGCAGGCCGAGGAGGGATCCGTGGTCGTTGCCTGGGCGATGTTGGGATAGGGTATGGGCGTCACGCCCGTGGGAGACGGCGTGTTGCAGGTGTCGGGCACGATGGCCGTGAAGGTGCCTTTGGCGTTGGTTGCGCAAAACATGGAATGGGTCCTCGCAGAAAGGGCGCTAGCCGATGTTGATGTGTCCGCCGTCGATGCGCATGCTCTCCCTGGCCTTGAGGTCGGCGGAGGCGGAGCGCACGCGGAGGTTCTCGTCGAGGCTGACGCGCATGCGGGAGGCCTTGGTCTCCTTGAGTCCCGAGACCTGCTCGGCCAGCTTGCCGAAGAGGCCGAAGCGAAGGCTGGCCTTCTCGAAGATTTTCGAGGCAAGGGTCCTGACGGACTCGACGGCCTGCACGAGGACGCCGCCCGCGATGCGCACCGAGGGCGCCTGGAGGGCGACTTCGCTTTCTGCGCTGATCTGGAGCTCGCGGGCGCGGACGGCCGTTCTGGCCGGCAGGACAAGCTCGCCTTCGCCCGGGGTTCTGGCCAGCACCGAGATGATCCAGGCTTCCTGGGCCGTGAGGAAGAGCGCCACCGTGTCGCCGGCCTTCGGTTCGAGCAGGCAGCCTGCGGCCCGCTGGGCGCGGATAAGGCCGAAGGGCCCTGCGACAAGGCAGGCTCCGCGGTCAGCCTGCTGGACGCGGCCCGAGGCAAGGGCCGGCTGGAGGGGGTCGTTGTTGCGTGCAAAGTCAAGCATGGGGAGGCTCCTTGAAAGGCTGTCCTAGCGGGCTTCGCCCGGGGCGAAGCGCTCGGCGCGGAGCAGGGCCTGGTCCGTGGGGCGGGCGCCGGTCATGTCGCAGCCTGTCGTAACGCAGGAGTCTGCATCAGCACAGTGGAGGTTGGCAAGGGCAAGGGAGGCATTGGCCAGGCTGGCGCCTGCCAGGTCGGCGTGGGAGAGGTCTGCCATCTTGAGCGAGCAGCCTGCCAGGGAGGCGAGGCGCAGGCTGGCGCCCTGCAGCTGGGCCTTGTCGAGATTGAGGCCGTCGAGGCGGGCTCCCGAGAGATCGGTTCCGCGGCAGGAGAGGCCGGCTAGATCGCAGGCCGCAAAGACGGCCCCTTTGAGCCGGCAGCCGGGAAAGCCCGCATTGGCGAACTGGCATTCCTGGAAGACGGCGCCTTCGAGGAGGCTCTCGAAGGCCAGGAGCTGGGGTATCTGGCATTGCACGAAGCGCGCGCCCGTCAGGTCGGACTGGCGGAAGACGCAGAGCCTGCCCTGGCAGCCCTGGAAGGCTGCGCCGGCAAGCTGGCAGGAAAGGAAGGTGCAGGAGGAAAGTTCCGCCCGCTCGAAGACGGCGCCCGCGAAGGCGCAGGCTGCGAACACGGCCTTGCTGAAGACGGCGTCTGCCAGTCCGCAGGCATCGAAGCTCGAGCGGGCGAGGGAGGCGTCGGCAAAGGAGGCGCCCGCAAAGCTGCACTGGCCAAAGCTCGTCCCGGCCACGTTGGCAGCCTCGAAGGAGGCTTGCTCGAAAGCGCAGCCCTCGAAGGCGCAGTCCGACAGCTCGGCCTGGCCAAGGCAGGCCCGGGCAAAGACGCAGGACGCGAAGGTGCACTGGCTGACGTCGGCCTGTGCGAAGTCGCAGCCCGAGAAGTCGCAGCTGGCGAAGTGGACGTTGGCAAGGCTCTGTCCGGCAAGGTTCTGTCCGGCAAAGCTCTGGTTCCGGATGGTCTGTGCCGCTTCCTGGCTCATGGCTTTTCTCCCAGGGCGAGGCAGGTTCTCGCCAGATCGGCGCCCGCAAAGCTTGTTTCGCCGTTGACACCGGCAAGGTAGAGGTCGCAGTCGAAGAGGCTGGCCTCGGTCAGGTCGCACTTGCCGAGCTTCGTGCCGCGCAGGCTCCCGCCGAGCATGTCGGCCCGCTTGAGATCCGAGCCCCACAGGTCGCAGGAGAGCATGCGGCAGCCCCGGGCAGACATGCAGGTGAAGCGGGAGATGGTGAAGGTGCATTCCTCGAAGAGGGCGTTAGCCAGCTGGGCGTTGCGAAAGTCCGCCTCTACGCCGCTGGTCCGCGTCCAGGAGCTGCCTGCCAGGCTGGCGTGCCGGAAGGAGGCGCCGTTCACGCTGCAGCGGTCGAAGCGCGCCATGGCAAGCTGGCCCTGCTCGAAGCCGCAGCCGTCGAGCAAGACCTCTTCGAGCGAGGCGCCCGTGAGATCGCAGCCCGCCAGCGCCTGGCTCTCCAGCCGCGTCTGGCTGAGCACGGCTTCCCTGAGGCTGGCGCCGGCAAGCTCCTGCTCCGTGAAACGCGTCGCCTGGAAGCGGGAGCCCCTGGCATCGAAGCCCTGGACGGCCGTGCCTGAGAAGACGGCCCTGTCGAAGACGGCGTCGTGCGCATGGGCGCCTGACAGGTCCGCGCCCGTCAGGTCGGCTCCCGTGAATTCGCAGGCATCGAGCTTGGCGCCGGCAAGCCTGGCGCCCTGGAGCTTTGCGCCCGAGAAGTCGGCGCCCTCGAGATCCGCGCCCGAGAGGTCGGCGCCTGTCAGGTCGGCGCCTGCCAGCTGGGCGCCTGCCAGGGCAAGGCCCGCCAGGTTGGCGCCTGCCAGATGCTGGCCGTCGAGCAGGGGCGGCGCCTCCGGGGCCGGCTCTTCAGCCTCGGGCAGGGGCGCTTCGGGCGCAGCCTCCGGGGCCGGCTCCGCTTCCGCGGCTGCGGGCGCTTCGGGTTCCGGCTCCTTGGGCTCCGGCTCCTTGGGCTCCGGCGCCTGCGGCGTGGGCGCTTCGGGCTTGCCCATGGGCAGGGGGTCGGCCGCTTCGATGAGCGAGATGAGCCCGGGGTCGCTGACGCCTGCCTTGCGGGCGAGCGAGGCGAGGTCGTAGAGCTCTCCCTGGGGCGGGCTCTTCACCAGCGCCTGCAGCCGGTCCATGGCGCCCTGCTGGGCGGGGAAGCCTGCGCCTGCCAGCGTGAGCGCGCCCTGGACGTCGGGGGTCGTGTAGGCCTGCGTGCGGACGGCGCCGAAGACCTTTGCCATGGCGCCCTTCATGGCGCCTGGATCCAGTCCGAGGGCCGTGCCGAGTTTCGTGATCGAACCCAGCAGCTCCGCATCGGATCGTCCGGATCCGGCAAGCCCGTCCAGCGCCGCGCCGTAGGCCTTGGGATCGGCCTTGAAGCCGGCCTTGGCGAGGATGTCGAGGGAGGCCTGGGGAATTGTGTCTTCCAGCGCCGCCGCGTTCTTGGCCAGGGCCGCCTGCTCGGCCTCCAGGGCATCGATGTGCCTGAGCCGGCCGATGAGGGCGCCGCACTGGTCTTTGGAGGCGCCCGTCAGCTCGGCGAAGCGGTCCGCGTAGCGGGCAAGCGCCTTGTCGTACTCCAGGGGGCTGGGGAAGGCCTGGGGCGAGGGCGGCGTCATCAGGCTGGCCTCGACCAGCCTGTCGGCCTGTTCGGGCGTGTAGCCGGCCAGCGCCATGGTCTTGTGGAAGTCAGGCTGGCTTTTCTTCATGGCCGACAGCATCTGCTGGGTCTGCCTGTCGATCTGCGCCTCGACCTGCTTGGGGTCGATGGGGCCCATCCCCATGGACTTCAGCACCTTGTTGGCCTCCTCCGTCAGCTCGGGCACGTCCTTCTTGGCCTCGCTGGCGATGCGGGCGCAGGTCTCCTCGGGCGTTTCGGGCTTCGGCGCCGCAGGCGCCTTCGGCACGGGCGGCACGGGCGGCGCAGGCGGCGCCGTCATGGCAGGCGCCTGCACGGTGGCAGGCGCTTCTTCCGGCGCCTCGGCGGGTGATACTGCCGGCGACGCCGCCTCTTCAGTCTCCTGCGCCTCCTGCTGGAAGGCGAGCGCCTGGGCGATGAGGACGGCGGCATCCTGCGGGGCCTGGCCGGCCGGCTCGAGGCAGGCCGCCACGCGCAGGATGTCGAAGCTGCGCTCGTCTGCCGTCGGCGCCGAGGCGTGCCAGAGCACAAGGCCGCAGAGCTGGTTGGGGAAGAGCCAGACCGTGTCGGCCTGGGTCTGGACTTCGCGCCAGTCGGGCGCGTCGGGCATGCCGTAGTCGAGGAAGAGCCGCATCCTCAGGCCCGGCAGACGCCCTTCGATGCGGGCGTAGTCCGGGTGCATGTTGGTGACGGAAACCGTCTCCAGCCCCGTGAAGGGCGTGGCTTGGCGCTGGGCGGGCTGGGCCAGGCTGTACCAGGACCAGTCGAAGTCGTCCGGAGGGCCTGGCCAGCGCCGTCCGAGCCAGGCCTGGTCGAAGGTGCCGAGCCTGGAAAAGCGCCGGGCGTCGAGATGCATGGCCGAGGGGCAGGCGGGAACGGGCGAGGGCTCGGAGAGGACGGCCGCGGCCGCCATCTCGTGCACGCAGGGACGCAGGGATCCCGGGAGTGGCGCAAAGCCCCTGCCGCGGGGATTCTCGGGCAGGGCCTCGCCGCCGTAGGCATGCTTCCAGTCGAGCGGCATCTCGTCGAAGGGTGTCGGGGGCATGGGCTTAAGGCCGCCTGCGACGGCCTCGCCAGAGACCATGAAGGACCTCTTCAGGGACCCTACCGAGACTTCGACGGGAAGGCCTGTCGTCAGCGTTCCCCTGGGCGCGCAGGCGGAGCCGGCCATGAGCCATTCGGCCTGGGTTTTGGGGATGCCGAGATCGGGAGAGAGGCCTTCTTCCAGCGAGGCAAGGCAGGCGGTCCAGCCGTCCTGCGCGGGCAGGACGCGGCCGGCTTCGCCGGGTTTGAGGCTGAAGGAGAGCGATGCCGTGAAGAGGCGCCGCAGCTGTCCCCGCACCGGCAGGGTGGAGGAGGTGAGGAGCAGGTCGGGATACGCGAAGATGTGCATGTGCATGGCGCTATCCTATCTTGATCATGCCGGCTGAGATCGAGACGCTGCCCGAGGCCTTGGCTTCGATGCTGGCGTCGGAGAACTTGATCTTGCCCTTGAGCAGGGAAATGGACTGGCCGTTGAGCTGCACGCTGGTCTGGGCGTTGACGTAGAAGCCCTGCTTGGTTTTGAAGGCATAGCCGTTCTGGTCGTTGATCTCGACTTTCTGGCTGCCTGCCGTCAGGGTGGCCTTCTTGCCCTGTCCGTCGAGGTCGAGCTTGACCTCCTTGCTGGCCAGCGTGGCCTTCTTGCTGGCAAGGCTGAGGCTGGAGCTGTCGCCGCCCTTGGCTGCCTTCATCTGCGCGCTGTCGTTCTTGAGCTCGAGGCTGGACTCGGCGCCGCCCGAATTGGTCATCTTCGCCTCGAAGACGCCGGCGGTGTCCGACGCCGTGCCGGACAGCGAGATCTTGCAGCCGGGCCCCTGGCAGTCCAGCTTGGCCAGCTGCTGGCCGGCGGCCCCGCTCTTGCCGAGCTCGAGGGTCGCGTGCGCCGTGGGCGCGTTCAGAAACTTTGCCTTCAGCCCAGTGAGCGCCCCAATGGCATTCCCCATCTCGGTCCCGAGGGCTGCGGCATCGGTGCCGTACTCCTTGGCATTCAGGGCGAGCTTCGCCTGGGCCTCGGTAAGTTCGGCAAGGCAGCCGTCGATGATCTTCCCTATGGCCGCATGGTCGTACTTTGTCGTGAGGGCAATCGAATCGACGGCCTGGGCCGAGATCTTTTCGAGCGCCGTGAGGGAACTGTCCTTGAGCGCCATCGAACGGAGGAAGTCGGCGCGCTGGACGAGGGAATTGTAGCTGTCGCTCAGGCCGAAGGCCGATTTGAGGTTCTTCTTCAGCGTGTCGCCCGGCGTGTAGCGGGCATAGACGGAGTGCCCGATGCCGGCCGTCAGGAAGAGGTTCTTGTCCGAGGCGACTCTCGTCTCCTCGTGGCCGGCAACGACCGTGTTGCTGTCCTGGGCGTTGAGGAGGAGGCCGCCGATGCGGCTGGCGCTGGTGAACTTGCCGGTCTTCGTGCAGACGGCGATGAAGGCCACGGCTTCGGGAATGAGCTTGGTGGCCAGGGACTGGGCGATGGAGCGGCCCATCCTGTGCCATTTGGCACGCTCCAGCACCGAGAAGTCGACGCCGGCGTCCTGCACCATCGTGTCGATGGCAGCCTGGTTTTCTGCAAGCAGGACGCCGCCATTGGCCTCCACCTCGACGGTGGCCTTGGTCGTGGCCTCTGCCTTGATTTTCTGATCCGACCAGTCGGGATGCTGCTTGCGCATCTCCGCTTCATACTGATCCCTGAGATAGACCACGAGCAGCTTCTTCTGCACTTCCTGGATGTCCTTTTTGGCGCTGAGCCAGGAAGCAAGGGCCTTGGTGCCTTCGGCGCCGAGGCTTGCGATGTAGGAGAGCGTTGCGAAGGCGAGGTAGCCTGCCATGTGGCTCCTGCTCATGGGCGTCGTCAGGGCGACCTTGGCCTGGCTTTGCTTGGCCGTGATCGAGGCGCCGTAGAAGGGCGCCGCCGCGGCGAGGGCGCCGGCGCCGATGACGGCTTCGGCGGTGGCGGGTATGGCCTTGAGGACGTTGGTGAGGCCGTCGCTGACCGAGGCGAGCGTCTGGGAGAGCTTTCTGTCCTTTTCCTTTTCATTGCTGGCGAAGACCGTATGCCAGAAGGCCTCGTCGCAGACCGACGTGGCCTGGCTCAGGCCCTTCATGATCTCGAGCGCGCCGGTCCAGAGGCCGAAGCCCTTGTGGTTGGCCTCGAGCTTGTTGGAAAAGCCGCTGACGGCGTGCTTGGCGAGTCCGGCGAAGGTGGTGTCCGCGCCGCTGGAGAGCTTGTTGGCGAAATCCGTGTAGACCACCGTCGCATCGAGCGAGCCTGAGCTCATGAACATGCCGCTTCGGCCGCCGGTGCCGAGGTGCAGGCCCTGCTTGGTCTCCCTGTCGTTGAAGACGAGCCCGGAGCCGCCTGCCGTGCGCATGCCCGTGGTCTGGGCCGAGGCCTGGTTCTCCGTGGCGCCGGACACGGCGTTGGCAACGGCGCCGGCGATGACGGGCCGGTCGGGATTGCCGTCGATGAAGGCGACGAGCACCTCGACGCCCGGCGTCAGCGGAAAGGTGGTGCCGTGCCCCAGGCCCACGTGGGGCTGCATGCGCCTGATCCAGCAGGAGGACTTGCCGTTGGCGCGGCTGGAGAGATCCTGAGGGAAGACGACCTTGTAGCAGCCCTTCTCGTTGAGTTCGGGCACGGCCGAGTCGGAGGATCCGTCGATGAAGGCCGTCAGCATGCCGGACGCCTTGGCCCGCACGGCCGTGCGCTCGGGCCGGAAGGGCATGTCGTCGGGGATGCAGGCAAAGCTGTTGCGGTACCAGACCTGGTCCTCTGGATGCTGGAGCGTCACGCCCACGGCATGGGAGAGCCATGCCTCCTGGCTTC